>CAZXDS010000029.1:0-17312 GCA_964639525.1 uncultured Melioribacteraceae bacterium
ATAAACAAAAGCTTATAAGGGTTTGCTATTATTCTAAAGTGGAGCTAAGCGGGTTCGAACCGCTGACCTTTTGACTGCCAGTCAAACGCTCTCCCAACTGAGCTATAGCCCCATAAATTTTATGGTAACAAAAATATAGCTTTCATTTATGAACATCAATAAATAAAAAATAATTTTTATTATTTAATACTTGCGGCTCTTTTTATTTATAATATTTCTTTTTATGTTTGTATTCATTTAGTTATTTCATAATAATAAAATATTTAGGAGCGTAATTGATATGGGCGTATCAAGACGAAAATTTATTAATACTCTGTTTGGTGTTGGCTCTATCGGCAGTTTGTTTGCTTTCCTTTATCCAGTTGTTTCTTATTTAGTGCCACCAAAAGTTGCTGCGATTAATGTTAATTCAATAAAAGCAGGCAAGGCTTCTATTTTCCCCTTAGATTCTGCAAAGATTGTTAAATTTGGAAGAGAGCCGGTGATTTTAATTAAAGATAAAGAAAACAAGTTCCACGCATTAACTGCAACTTGTACTCACTTACAATGTATTGTTCAATACAAAAAAGATACCGGACAAATTTGGTGCGCTTGTCATAATGGGATCTATGATATTCAAGGAAGAAATATTTCCGGACCACCGCCCAAGCCCTTAACAGAAATGAATGTTAACATCGTTAAAGATCAAATCGTTATTTCTAAACAAAAAGTATAACAACTTATGAAAAAATTATATTCTACGATTGAAAATTGGATAGATGAAAGATATGATTTAGCCCCTATCAAAGAATTCATCAACCACAAAAAAGTGCCTCTGCATCGCGGTTCCTTATGGTATTATATGGGTGGAGTAACACTTTTTTTATTTGTTATTCAAGTTATTACGGGAATTTTATTATTACTTTACTACAAACCGGGTGAAAACTCTTCTTATGAGAGTGTAAGATATATTATGACTCAAGTTAAGTTTGGGTGGCTTATTCGAAGCATTCACAGTTGGTCAGCTAACTTGATGGTATTTTTTCTTTTCCTTCACATGTTTAGTGTGTTTTTTAGCGGCTCTTTTAAAAAGCCTCGTGAACTCACTTGGGTTACGGGATTTTTATCTTTAGCGGTAATACTTGGATTTGGATTTAGCGGTTATTTACTACCTTGGGACGAATTAGCCTTTTTTGCAACCAAAGTTGGAACTGAAATTGTTGGTGTTATTCCTGTTATTGGCGAACCGATTAAAGAGGTATTACGTGGAGGAACAGACGTTACCGGCGCCACACTTTCAAGATTTTTTGGTATTCATGTAGCTGTACTGCCTTTAATTTTCTTTGTATTACTTGCCATCCATTTAATCTTTGTGCAGAAACAAGGAATGCACGAGCCTGAATCATTTAAAGCTTTGCCTGAAAGTGAAAAAAAATACATGCAGTTTTTTCCTGATTTCTTTTTAAAGGATGCCCTTCTATGGTTAATAGTTTTTAACATTCTACTCTTCTTAGCGGTTTATTCTCCTTGGGGATTAGGATTAAAAGCAGACACACTAAGTCCGGCCCCGGCCGGGATTGCACCTGAGTGGTATTTTATGTTTATGTTCCAATCGTTAAAAATGCTTCCGGCACATATTTTATTTCTTGAAGGGGAACTTGTTGGAATACTTTTCTTTGGTATTGCAGGATTGGCGTGGATGTTGTTCCCTTTCTTGGGAATTAAGGATCGCAAAAATGCACGTATTCAACCTACAACATGGTTAGGAATATTAGTTGTCGCTTTTATAATAGTTATGACAGTAATTGGTTATTTAGTGTAAGGATTAAACTATGAAAAAAAATAATTTTTATATCCTTTTATTTTTTGTTTTTTTGTTTGCGGCTTTTACAGCAAACGCTGGCTCAGATAAAAAGAAGGATAAAAGTAAAAACAATTGTTATACTTGCCACAAGCAGGATGAAAATCTTCCCGATAATTTTAGTACTGAAGATGTTCATTTCAAGTTGGGAATCACTTGTGCGGATTGCCATGGCGGCGACATTACAAGTACGGATGAAGACGTTGCAATGGATGAGAATAATGGTTTTGTAGGTGCTCCTTCTAAAAAAGAGACACCTGCTTTTTGTGGAAAATGTCATTCAAACATTGAATACATGAAACAATACAATCCCAGCATTGAGACTGATCAGGTTAAAGAATATTACACAAGTGTACATGGGCATCAGCTAAAAAAAGGGAATGAGGATGTCGCTACGTGTACGGATTGCCACACGGCACATAGTATATTTAAACCAAACGATCCTCGCTCAACAGTTTACGCCCTGAATGTACCTACGACTTGTGATAATTGTCATGGAAATAAAAATTTGATGGCAAAATACAAATTACCGTCAAACCCTTATCATGATTACTCAAACGGCGTTCATGGAATAGCTCTGCTTAAAAATCACGATATCGGGGCACCTGCTTGTAATGATTGTCATGGTAATCACGGAGCCACACCACCGGGAGCATCATCTATTACTCAAATTTGCGGTCAATGCCATGTTAATAATATGAATTATTTTAAAGCCAGTAAAATGGGGCAAAATTTTGAGGATTATCATGGATGTGTAGAATGCCATAGTAATCACTTAATTAATCCTCCTACGGACGATTTTGTTGGCGTTGGGAACAAAGCCATTTGTATTGACTGCCATGATAAAGGCGACAAAGGCTATGAGGAAGCAAATTTAATACACTCTCAAATTTCTACGTTAGATTCTATTTTAACTTTTGCTAAAGAGAAAATTAAAGTTGTTAAAGAAAAAAATATGGATGATGTAGAAATTAACTTTTTACTAAAAGATGCACACCAATCTTTAATTAAATCCAGAACATTAGTACATACATTTAGCAGTGACAAAGTTGGTAAAGAAACTAATAAAGGGATTAAAATAACTAAAAAAGCAATAATTCTTGAAGAAGAAGCAATTCACGCATCCTTTGTCAGAAGGAATGGATTTTTAATTGCTATTCTTTTTATCACAATAATTATTATTGCACTCTATCTTAGAATTAGAGAAATGGATAAAAATAAAAAAGAACAACACACGACATAAAAAATAAATCAATAACAATTAATTTCAACAGATATTATTTGTAAACGGGAAATAAATTCAAAAAACTTGTTTCCCGTTTTTTGTTCATTATCATTATTTTCATCAAAAGTATCCGTTTGTATTTTTTTTTAATATGAGGAAAATCCTTCCCGGGTTATCTTTTATAAATAATCTGGTATTCATTCAGCAAACGGTGAATAGTTCGTCTATCCATACCGCAATCATTTGCGGTTTTAGAAATATTTCCTTCATTTTTTGACAGATTATATGTCAAATATTCAATTTCAAACTTTTCAATAATATTTTGTTTTGCTTCTTTGTACGTCATGTTTAATGTAGAATCATTAATTTCCATAACACACTCTTTCCCTGGTATAGGTAAATTTTTTAAATGTATTACTTTCCCTTCTGATGAAAAACAAGCTTTAGTAAGTACATTAAATAACTCTCGTGCATTTCCCGGCCAGGAATAACCTTGCAAAGCATCTATTGAATCATCAGTAAGAGCAAGTTCATTTTTACCGGATTGCCTACAAATTTGATTAAGGAAATGCTTTGACAAAGGTAGAATATCTTCAACTCTTTCTCTAAGAGGAGGAATTTCAATTTGAATTTGGCTCAAACGATAAAATAAATCCTGTCTAAACTTTTTAACTGCGATATAGTCGTTTAAATTTTGATTAGTTGCCGAAATTATTCTTACATCAACATCAATTTCTTTAGTTCCCCCAACTCTTCTAATTTTCTGTTCCTCTATAGTCCGCAGCAATTTAGCTTGCAGGGCGAAACTCATCTCCCCAATTTCGTCCAAAAAGAAAGTTCCTTGATTTGCAAATTCAAATAAACCCGGTTTAGTTTTAACAGCTCCGGTAAAAGCTCCTTTTTCGTAACCAAAAAGTTCGCTTTCAAATAAGTGTTCAGGCAAAGCACTGCAATTAACAGGAACAAACGTATTGTCCTTTCTTCTACTGTACTTGTGAATTGCCCTTGCTATCAAATCCTTACCGGTTCCGCTTTCACCGGTAATTAATACACTCATATTTCCTTCTGCAACTTTTTTTACAAGATCAACCAATTCCTGAGAAGCTTTACTTTGATAAAGAAAACCGTTAAAATTTTTAACTCCCTCAGTTAAATCAGTATCTTCATTCACTTCGTCATTTTGTGTTCGCAACGCCAACGTAACCGCATCCACAAAACGACGACTTGAGAAAGGTTTTTCAATAAAATCAAAAGCGCCTTTTTGCGTAGCTTCCAATTTCCCCTCCTCAGTTCCATAACCGGTAATCATAATTACTTTAGTTTTGGGTGATACTTTTTTTACAGTTTTAAGTACGTCCATTCCTGAAAATTCGTTCATTTTAAAATCTGTAATAACAAGATCATAATTAAATCTTTTTATTTTTTCTATTGCCATTAGGGGCACATTTTCAATAATAGTTTCAAATTCAGGATGTCGAGATAAGATTTTTTGAACACTGTTCAGCATTTCAATTTCATCGTCAACTACAAGTATTTTTCTCATTTTATTTCCTCATAACGATTAAAAATAATTTTAAACGTTGTTCCTACACCTATTTCACTTTCACATAGAATTTGTGCTTTATGGTTTTTGCATATTTTATCAATAATGAACATACCCAAACCAGTTCCTACATTTTCCGGTTTTGTCGTAAAAAACGGAGCAAATATTTTTTGCTTTGTTTCTTCATCCATTCCGTGCCCGTTATCGCTAATTTGTAAAATTATTTTTTTATTTTCATTAGAAGTATTAACGTTTATAACTCCGTTATCCGATAAAGAATCCATTGCATTTTGAACAAGATTGATTATAATTTGCTCAATTTGAATTGCATTGCCATAAATAAAATTTTCCGATGCAAATTTTTCATTAACAACTACATTTTGCTTTGATAATTTCAACTTTAATATTGTTAAAGCATTTTGGATTGTTTCAGTTATGTCAATTTTTGTAAACTCGGATGGCAGTTTGCGGCTGTATTTTAAAACATTTTTTGTTATTCCGGATATTTTTTCAGTCTGTTTATAAATTGTATCAAAATCCTCAATATATTTCTTCAGCGAAGAATTATCTTCTGCTTCCATAGACAGATAATCTGCCCTGGACATAATAATTGCAGTTGGATTATTTATCTCATGTGATATTTCAGCCGTTAACTGGCCAATTGTAGCTAATTTATCCGTATGCTCCAATTCCTTAAAACTCATTTCCTCAATTTGTTCTTTTGCCTTTTTCATTGAAGACACCATTGTATTAAAATGGTTATTTATAATCCCAAATTCGTCCGTTTCCCTAACATCAAGAGAAATATCCAAATTACCATCCCCAACTTCGTCCAATCCATTTATTATCTTTTTTAAAGGTTTATTTATCAATTTATTATATGCAATATATAGCCCTACAATCATCAACAAAAATATTACCAGTGCCAAAAACAAAGTGTGAAACGCGCCTGTGTAAAATTTCTTTTCTGCGGTTGTTAATTTTGTATCCACATCAAAATATGCCAATATATTCCCCTCTCCCGCGTGGCATTTTTGACAAGATTTTTTGTTATAAATTGCGTGTAAAGCAACATAATAACCATTTTCTTTCAGTTCAATATCATTATTAATAAATTTGCTGTTTTTAAGAATATTTGCATGTGATGAGGCAACTTCATTTAACTCCAAACCCTTTTCACTCTCAGCCGATGAATGTAGAATTCTACCGGAAGGGCTAATAATCCTAATATGACTGATATTTCTGTTTTGAGCTACATTGTTTATTATACTTTGTACTTTGCTATTACCACCGGATTTTAAACAATTAACTATGCTGCTTGTTAAAACATCTAAAGTAACATCCAACATTACCAAAGACCTTTGCTGAAAGTTATCTTTTAACTGCGACAATAAAAAAAATGTGGGAATTCCAGCTCCAAAAGTGACAATTGTTAAAACAAGAATAATAAATTTGGTTTTTACGGTTTTGTACATTTTAAACCTTTAAATGAATTTATCTTTTACTTCGCCCAACTCAAATTTATTGAAATATTATGATTGAAACAACTTAACAAAATTAGATCAGCGATTCAGAGTCAAATAATGCAGCTCTCAATATTAAATTTTTATAGTAGAACAAACCTTCCTCGCAGAGTCCGATGTACGGTTTGTTCCTTTGTAGATGTAGAAAAGACTTAGAAAAGCAGTAAGAAAGTCAAATGTTTTAAAACATTGAAAAATAAACCGACTGTTCGCAGAACTCTTTGAGGAAAGTCGGTTCCACAATAATTTAGGAAATCCGTTGAAATCATCTTTTTATTTTAATGGAATTTTACGCCGATAGAATTTGGGTTACACAATTTGTAGATAATGCTAATCGTGGCAAAAATTTTGAAATTTTTCTACAAAGATAACAAGATGCTATGTCCTTAATAGTGCGGCTAATGTCCCACTGCGACAATTATGTCGCTCAAAAGATGCCTATTATAAAAATTTTTGTATTTAATTTAATTCTTGCTCCAATTCAATCTTAGTTTTTAGAGATATAAATTCTAAATTATTTACTTTCCTTTATAAAAAAAACAATTTTAGATTTACCTATATCTTAAATTCAGTCTCAAAACAAATAATAATATTAATTTTTAATATTATTGTTGAAATTATGCTGATTAATCTGATTTGATTCCAAAATATTTTTGCATCAAGTACAAAATAAATATATGTGGCACGTTAATTGTATTTGTTATTGCATGAATATTTTAACAATATCGGACGATCATAAAGTTTTGGACATTCTTAAAGCGATCCAATCAAATTCTACTTTTGATTTCACTGCAAAATCTGAAAATTTGGACGAATTGGATGTACTAACAAATATCTACTCAACAAAGCCAAATATTCTCATTTTTGATGATGATTGTTTTAATGGCAGATCAAAAAAAATGATTTCTAATATTGTTGAAACTCTTAAAAAACTTTCCATCATTTTTTTGACTTCTAACGCGAGTGTTGAACTGGGAAAAGAAATAAGTCCTTTCGGCATAAGCTATTACGGGATTAAACCAATAGAGACAAAAGAGTTGGAAGACACAATTAATTCTTTAAATAATTCATTTTATTCATAATTTGGAGGTACTTATGAAAAAGGTACTTACTGTTTTACTTTCTTTGGGCATGTTGTGGGCAACTTCTACGACTCAAGCTCAAAAAACTTATGTAGGAACTGAGACTTGTTTAACTTGTCACAATGGAGCCATTGCGTCAGATAAATCAAGTTGGAGATCTACATTACATGCCAATGGTTACTCATCTGTTTTAGATGATGCTAACACAATGGTTATTGCAAAAGGTATTGTTTGCGACGCTAACCAAAACGGAATTGATGATTTCAAAGACGGTTTAGATCTTGCAACAACATCAAACTTTTCAGTATTTGGCGCTAACGCACCTAAACTTGCTTACGATGCTACCGACGGATATACTATTACTATTGGTAATGAAGTTATGAGAGTTTATCTTACTTACGGTGGTAGCGGTTTTTGGAAACAACGTTATGTAATGAAAATTCAAACTACTGAAGGCGAATCAAATGATTTTTATGTTTCTCCTGTTCAGTATAATGAAAAAACTCATGAATATGTACAATATCATGCTGATGCTTGGTACGATGCTAACAATTTACCAATCTATGATCCGGCAACAAGTTCACGTGCAGATGCTGCGGGCAACTCAAGATCAATGGCAAAAGGTTGTATGGGATGCCATATTACCGGTATGGTAGTTTCACAAGATTCTAATGGCGAATGGCTTGCAAAATCTTCTTACCAATATCCTGTTAATGATTCACGTATTGCCGGTAACGTAAGTTATTTTGACCTTGATGGTAACGGTCAAGCTGACGAAATGAACAACGGCTGCGAAAACTGCCACGGACCAGGAAGTGAACATAATGGAAACCCTGCAGGAATTATCAATCCTGAAAGAGATATGACTCCTGGTCAAATCAATAATCTTTGCGGAATGTGCCACTCAAGAGGCAAAAGTTTACCTAACCATACTTTTGGATATCCTTATAACGACACAGATTTAACAGGACTCACACCTCAAGGTATTATTGACGGTGCTGGCGTTGCCGATTATTATTCTCAAGGTGCCGGATGGTGGGGAGATAGCGTATCAGATCATAAATCTTCAAAACAACATCATCAGCAGTTTACAGATTTATATCAAAGTTCTAAACCTACTTTTGAATTTCATAAAATTTCTTGTATTGATTGCCACGATGCTCATGGCTCAAACAATGAACATATGATTGTTGAAGACAGGGAAGAAACCGGTTCTGATGGTAATCCAATAACCATTGCAACCGATGCTGACAATAACACTTTATGTTTATCTTGCCATGCAACTCATGGTGATTTTGCTAACATTAGTGTAGATATGGTTGCTAATATCACTGATCCCGATTCTCTTGCTGTAATTGCATCGGTTGTTTCCTTGCATACAAATCATCCATATAGTCCTGATAGTGGAACAAAAGCATCACGATGTACAAAATGCCATATGCCTAAAGTTGCTAAATCAGCTATAGAATATGATATTCATTCACATACATTCGAACCAATTCCTCCACAGAAAACAAAAGAATTCAATATGCCTAACTCATGTGCGGTTAGCTGCCATGCTAAGGATGGTTATCCTCATTTTGGTGTCGCAATTACTTCAGCTGACTTTACGGATTGGGCAGGTGCAGCTCAGCAGGAATTAGCAGACAGTTTGATGAATTACTTTGGACCTGATGGTATTTGGTGGCAACATACTGTTGACGTTAAAAACGAAAACATAGGTATTCCTACTAAATATGCTTTATCACAAAACTATCCTAACCCATTCAACCCTTCGACAACTATTCAGTTCTCAATTCCTGAATCACAAAGTGTTAGCTTAATGGTTTATGATATTCTTGGTCAACAAGTAAAATCATTAATAAATGACAATGTACCGGCCGGTTCTTACAAAGTAACTTGGGACGCTTCAAAATTAGCTTCCGGAGTTTATATTTACAGAATCCAAGCAGGTTCATTTGTACAAAGCAAGAAAATGATTTTATCTAAATAAAATTCTTTTCTGAATGTTTATTAGCTGCTCTTAATTAAGAGCAGCTTTTTTTTTAATATTACTAATTGGTTTAAAATGAAATTAAAATTACCTAATTCAACTAAAAACTGGACTTCCTTAGTCGGGGCAACAATTGCTGTTGTTACACTTTTACTGATTTTCTTTTTAATACTTCTCACACTATCTTCTGATAAAGGTGGTGCTTATCTCGGATTAGTTACATACATTATTTTACCTCCTATTTTGATTATTGGACTTATACTAATTCCGGTTGGAATGTATTTTAAAAGAAAACAATTGCGAATAGCTGAAAATGCAGGAGATGAAACTCTTCCTTTCATAGACTTAAATATCAAAAGCCATAGAACTGCTTTTTTTATATTTTCTGTTGGAACTGTTGTATTTCTTTTTCTTTCCGCTTTTGGCAGTTATGAAGCATTTAATTATACAGAATCTGTTAAATTTTGCGGCACTACTTGTCATTATGTTATGAAACCGGAATATACAGCGTATCAAAATTCTCCTCATGCCCGAGTTTCATGTGCTGAATGCCATGTTGGTGAAGGAGTTGACTGGTATATTCGTTCCAAACTTTCCGGTTTACACCAGGTTTATTCCGTAACATTGGGAACTATTGAAAAACCTATAAAAACACCGATAAGTAACTTACGACCGGCACGTGAAACTTGTGAGCGTTGCCATTGGCCCGAAAAATTCTATTCAAGAAATTTGATTACAAGAAGGCACTACCTTTCAGACGAAGAAAATTCCGAATGGGATATTGGCATGACTCTAAAAGTTGGAGGTAAGTTAAAAGCATTTGCATTGGATGAAGGGATCCATTGGCATATTAATTCTGCTGTTGAAATTCAGTATATTGCAACAGACTATAAACGGCAAAATATACCTTGGATTAAATATACTAACAAGAAGTCCGGAAAAGTAACTGTCTTTCAAGATGTAGATGAACCACTCTCTCCGGGGCAAATGGATTCTTTGAGTGCAAGAACTTTAGATTGTATTGATTGCCACAATCATCCGGCTCACATATATAATTCACCAACTACATTCATTAACACCGCAATAAACAAAGGTGAAATAGCCGCATCATTACCAATGATTAAAGCCAAAGCTGTCGAAGTGTGCTCGGAAGTATATTCTACAACAGACTCAGCTATGTTGGGAATTGATAATAAAATCACGAATTTTTATAAAGAAGAATATCCCAACATATATAAGACCAAACTTAATTTGATTAAGAAAAGTATTAATGGAATTAAAACCGAATTTGGAAAAAATATTTTTCCTGAAATGAAAGTTCGCTGGGAAGCTTACCCTAATAATATAGGACATATGGAATCAAAAGGCTGTTTTAGATGTCATGACGGTAACCATGAAACAGAATCAGGAAAAGTTATTTCACGAGATTGTAACAGTTGCCATAATATTAATGAACAAGGTTATCCGTCTAACTTAGCTAAAGCTGAATTTGGAAGTTCATTAAAATTTGTTCACCCGGGCAATGATGTTGAAGAATCGGATTGGATGGAAGGCTCCTGCATTGACTGTCATGGTGCTGAAGATAATTAAATTCAGAACTTCCATTTTTCGAATATATTTAACAATTTTTAGTGTATTTTTAACGCCTAATCATGTAATGATATGGTTAGGCGTTAGCTTTGTTAAAAATGTAATCCCTTTCCCAAATTCTTACATAGATTTTAAAAATTGCACATTACGCAAGAACTTTATGAATTAGAATTAGACTATCATTTATCCCTATTATTTATTTAGCGAAATTTTTTCCAAAATATCTCTTAGGTCATCATCCTTTTTGATTAAATCAAAAAAGACTTCCTCAATATCTAATTTTTGGTTTTCCAAAGTGGATATCATCATTATAGTATCGTAACTTAAAGAATTCTCTTTAACTAATCCGTTTTTAAATTTATACCATTCGGTAATTATTTTATTTATATTAAATTTATGATGACGGGCATATTCAGTTAACGACATTTTCCCGTCAATCCATGTTACGCTCATCGGATATTGCTCGGGATGGAATATCACAAAGAACCAATGCCAAACCAATATTGCCAAAGTAGCCAGAATTGCTTCGTAATAATGGATTATCTGACTTACTTTTATCAGCCAATCCGGTGCCCAATTTCCAACCATTGTAGGGAACCACAATATTAATCCTGTAACTCCCATGACTAATGTTCCCCAAATTAATGCCCAATATTCAGCTTTTTCAGTATAATCATATTTATCAAATTTGGGCTCAGTTTTAGAGATACTCAAATAATAAGCTATGTTATTTGAAAAATCTTTTATATCCTTATAACGTGGAAGCAATGCTTTTAAAATATTTTTACCGCGTTTATTCATTAAAACATAAACTATATGATACAGTCCCGTAAGAATCATAACAACAGCAGATATTCGGTGGATCAACTGCCTGATGGTTTCAGTAATACCCAAATTTTCTAAACCGGATGACCACCAACTGTGAGGAAATTTTAATGCAAATCCGGTGATGGCAAGTACAATAAATGATGTGAGGACCAAATAGTGCTGCACAACTTCGTTTGTGCTGAAACGTGAAACTTTCGGGAGTAGTTTTATCCCTTTTTTCTTCTTCCTAATTTCAAAAGTTAAAATGATGAGATTGTGAATAACCATACCGCCTATTACAATAATTATAAGCCAGAAATAAATACTTTTAACTACGTTTTCAATTATTGTCGATTTCGGATTTGTGCTAATATGTGAATAACTGTTCGCAAAAGTTGGAGTTACGTTTTGATGACATTTTCCGCAAGTTTTTACAATATTTTTTTTATTAATTGAAGATTGCGGATTACTCTGCGGCAATATTTTATGAGAGTTATGACAATCCGTACAAAACGCTACGGATAGATCTCCTCTTGCTGATGCTAATCCATGATAACTGTCGTAATAAGCATTCGGCTCTCCGCCTCTTAATCCAAATCTTATTGCCAAACTTTTATTCTCATGACAATTAACACAAGTTCGTTGCTCTAAAATTTTTGCAGCCCTTCTATTTTTTTTACCGGAAATTGCTTTAATGCTATGTTCGCTGTGGCAATCGTTACAAACCGGTGCTAATTTTACTCCCATCTTTACATAAGTCCAATGAATTGATTCTTGATACCGTTGCACCTCCATAGGATGACAAGTTTTACACGTATTCGGAATATTAAACGGCGATATTTTAGAACCCGGCTGAACAATGTTTTTAATATCATGAACACCGTGGCACGAAGTACAGTTTGCTACGCCTTGCATGCCTTCGGCAAGCAATCTTCCGTGAACAGATTTATCATACGCTGCAACCGGTGAACCGGCTGCGTTCGGGTATTTACTCATTAATTTTACGTTGCTGTGGCAGTGTGCACATGTTTTAGGAATATTCTGTGCGTAAACAGGACTTGTTTTTTCATTTATATTTTTAATATTATGAGAACCGTGACAATCCCAGCATTTGGCTGCCTCTTCAACACCGTGCTCCAATGATATTCCGTGAATACTTTCTCTGTGTTGGTCTGCTTCATACTTATGGCAAGTGGAACATGCAGCAATTTTTAAGCTGCTCACCCCGTCCTGATGTTTTTCAAAATTATTAGTTTCATATTTATGACAATCTGAACAGGCTAATTGTGCATGCACTGAAGTTTCTAACGAATCCCTCACATCTTCCGATTCATGACAATCACCGCAAAATTTATCAGTATAATATTTTACGGAATGAAAATTACCCGTTAACTCAACATTAGTATGACACTTTGTGCAATAGTATTGACCTTTGTTTCCAACATCGTTAGGATTTTGTATATAATGTTTTCCATGGCAAGTAACGCATTTCGGAATTGTTCTGTCCTTATTCGGTTTAATTCTTTGATGAATATTGGTTTTAAATGAACTTACAATTTCATCATGGCAATTACCACAATCTACATTTGCAATATTTTTGCCTGCTTTGTGCGGAATTTTTTCAACATCAAAATCTTCGTGGCAATCTGTACAATCCAAATCAGCATGAACGGATTTTTCAAATTTTTTTCCGTTAACATATAAAGAAATGTTTCCACTCTTTGTTTTTTTTACCAATTTATTATCTGAATGACACCCCAAACAATCAGCATTTTGTGCCAAAATAATATTTGACAAAATTATCAACGAAAAAAAACAATATAAATAAAATTTGATTCTCATAAATTTCCCCAAATGATGTTACTATTTATATAAAAACACCATAGAATAAATAATTAAAATAATAAAAACAATTCCCGTAGCTAATGCTGCGAAACCGAAAATTTTAACCGCAATTAAAAATCTCTTTGAAGGCGGATTGACAAGATATTTTTCCAATTCTCCGCTTTCAACCAACTGCTTGTAAAGTCTTGGTCTATCTTTTTTTAATTCCTCTATCGGAACACTTCCTGTAAAAATCACTTTGTCCATTGGAAATTTATCCGGTCTAAAATGCGTATTGAAAAAATGTACTGTAAATATAAAACCGGTTGCAAGAAGAGCTTCATCACTATGGATTATTGTTGCGATATTAATAACCACTCCGGGTACACCAAGCTTTGTAAAAAATTCAGGAAACCACAACATTAATCCACTGGCTCCAATTATAGCAACACCCCAAAATACAGCAAGATAGTCAAACTTTTCCCAGTAGGTCCACTTTCCATAAGAAGGTCTTTCCCCCATTCTCAAAAACCACTTAATTGTCTGCACGTATTCCTTAAAATCATTTTTATTCGGAATTAATGAATTTTCGCCTTTCAGAAAGTATTTAAGTGTTTTACCTCTTTTTTTCTTCAAATAAAATATATACCCTATGTGAGTAAAAAAATATCCGAACGTAATAACTGCAGCAACTCTGTGCAGAAATCCTGTAACTTGATACCCACCTAATAATTTAGATATGCTTTGAAATATTCCAACACCTGAAAATTTGATTGTAGTTCCGGTAAAAGCTAATGTTAAAAAACTAATTATAACACACAAGTGTAGAATCCTCAATACAGGATCAAACCGCTCATATTGTTTTTTTGCAACAGTATCTCTATTCATTTTCACCTTCCTCTTTCCCTTTGTTATTTATCTCATTTTCCTCGTCAATATTTTTTTCCTTTTTACGTTCTGCCAAAGCTCTTGGAAGCCAAAGTAAGGTATGAATTCCGAAGAAAGAGAATGTTCCGATTAAAAGTATTGTCATAAACAAATATGTATAATACAAATATGGATACTTGTTTTTGTTATGATGCGTTGCATGTGTTAAGTAACCGACAAACTCTCTATTTGAATTAGGGTGGCACTTTTTACAGGTGCTTACAATATTTTGATAACTTAAAGTAGAACGCGGGTCATCCGGCGGTAAAATATTATGGGAACCGTGACAATCCGAACATTTTGCCGTTTTAGCCGAACCCAACTTTGTTACTTTTCCGTGAAAAGTTTCAAAATATGTTTCCGTTACATCCTTGTGGCATTGCCCACATTGGCTAACAATACTTCGTCTAAAATCATTTCTATCCACTCTCTCTATAGTATGAGATTGATGACAATCATAACAATCAGGTAATTTTTTTTCTGTCTTGGTAACTTTATAACTGTGAACACTTTTATTAAACACCTCGTAAATCCCGAGATGGCATTTGGAACAAGTGTTAGGCAAATTTGTACGATTGACAGATGATAAAGAATCAGAAACAGGCAATTCCATATGGCTGGTATGGCAGTCAGTACATGTAGCCGAAACAACTAATCCACTTTTTAATAAACCTTGCCCATGAATACTCATTTCATAATTTTTGATAATATTATGTTCTATTCCCTTATATTTTACAGCTGCTTTTTTCCCTTCGTGGTGGCACATTGAGCACAATTTTGGAATATTCTGACGTGCAGTTGGTGAGTCGGATTCTTTTTTAGATTTAATATAATGCTTTCCGTGGCAATCGGTACAGTACGGTGCATTTACATTCCCTTTTGCATGAAGTTCTCCGTGAATACTTCTTGTGTAATTACTTACTACTTCAGCATGACACGATGAACAATCAACTGTGCCGCTGTTTTTACATACCGGATTATTTGAAATTGAAATATTTGTATGGCATTTAATGCACGAATTATCCTTGTGTACGGATTTTTTATGTCTAGCATAATCTACAAACAGAGATATTTTTTTGCCATTAACATTCTTAAAAAGTTCTTTGCTTTTATGGCAATTCATGCAGTAATTGTCAGTATATTTTGCTTCATAGATAACTTGCCTAATATCGTGCGGCTGATGGCAATCAATACATGCAGGGACTTTATTTGGAGCGGATTCCCATAATTTTCCGTTTATTACCTTTTTATGAACTTTCTCAATTCCGGCATGACACTGTTCGCAAGTGTGCGCAATGTTTTTTCTATTAATAGTGGAACTCGGATCAGTATGCGGCAATACACTGTGCGCAGTGTGGCAATCCGTACAAGCTGCCGCAACTATTAATCCTCTTTCAAATAAACCTTTGCCATGAATTGATTGAGAATAATTTTTTAAAATGTGAGTCTGGCTTATTCCTTTAAGCTCCGATACTTTAGTCCCGTCTTTATGGCAGCGCCCGCAAAGCGCGGGGATATTCATTTTATATGTTACCGAATTATTATTTTTATGAGCTAATATCTTATGAGCACCATGGCAAGTAATGCAATTCGGTGCTAGATATTTCCCTTGTGCCAATGCTTTTCCGTGAAGACTGTTTATATATTGGCTCACAACATTTTTATGACATTGGGCACAAATACTGTCCAACTTTTGTTGGCTGAATTTAGTTTTGTTTATTTCATGTACGTTTTCACCATGGCAAGTAATGCAAGTCGGAGCTTTTTTACCAAGCTGCCTGCTCTTATAATGAATACTTTTGAGATAACCTTGAACAAAATGTGATTTATGACACGATAAGCAAAATTTTTCACCGGCTTTAATAAGTGAAGCAGCGGGTTGAATATTGTGCTTGGTATGGCAGTCGTAGCATTTTAATTTTTTAGTATGAATTCCTTCCCCAACATCTTCAGAATCATGACAATTTCCACAATCAACTTCTGCAATATTATTACCGGCTTTGTGTGGAATTTCTTCGGCATCAAAATCTTCGTGGCAGTCAATACAATCCAAATCTCCGTGTACCGAGTTTTTGAAATGTTCTTCATCAACAAAGAGGGGAACATCCTTTCCATTAATCAATTTTGTAGTGGATTTATCTGTATGGCAATCTAAACAATCAGAGTTGTCTTTTTGGAGAGCTAAGTTTGTTGAAACAAAAAATAAGATGAAAATTAAAAGACTGATTTTGAAAATATTCATTCGAATAATCCTTAATGATTCAATAATAAAAAGATAAAAAAAAAGAGCTAATTTTCATAAGAAAATTAGCTCTTCGTAATTAAACACTATTTCATTAAGATAAGTTTTTTTGCCGATACAAAATTTCCGGCAGACATTTTGTAAAAATATATACCGGATGAAAGATTAGCTCCATCAAATTGAACACTATAATTGCCGGATGCTTGTTCTTTATTTACCAACGTAACAATTTCATTGCCAAGCAAATCATAAACTTTCAATTCTACTTGTACATTTTTAGGAATTGCATAGCTTATTGTGGTTGTCGGGTTAAATGGATTTGGATAATTTTGAGCGAGTGCAAATTCTTTAACAACCGATGTATTATCATCCACGCCTGTAACAATATCAGTAGCTTTTTCAATTACATCGTTCAAAATTGCTTTTGTATAATTATGATTATGAACACCGCCGCTTTCGTCACCTTCGGCAAATGCAAGATTAAACTGAGCATCTTCAAGCATCTGAAGTTTAACAGCATCACTGCTGCCAACTAAAAATTCTACTGCTGCATCAACTTTTTCGTTTGCCGTTGCATCAAGTGTAGCAAATTCTGATTGAAATGCCTGAATTGTTGCCAATGATGTATTTGTATCAAACGCCGGATGACAATTCGAACTGTTGCATGCTGTAGAAACGCTGCCATCATCTTCTGTAATAAATACTTGCCAAGAATG
>CAZXDS010000029.1:17322-23144 GCA_964639525.1 uncultured Melioribacteraceae bacterium
AATGTCCGCCAAACATTGCCGACTTAGTATCTTCATCTCCTGAATACATGTGGCAATCAACGCAAGTAATTCCGGTCATTGTAACTTCATCAGAAACTCCAATTGCACCAGTACCTTGCGCAATATTGTAACTCAAATGATCAGTATCCGGAAATCTTAAATTTCCATGACATTGCCCACACAGTTCTTCTGAAGATGACATAACTACATAGGTTTTTGTTTCAGAATTAAAATATGAAACATCATTCGGTTTATGTGGATTATGGCAAGCGATACAGGCTGCATCAGGCCACATATCCGTATTTTGGGGAACTGTAGAATCAGTTATTTTACCATCTGTTGTAGTATAAAAATAGGCAAGTGCTTCTGCCTCTGACATTCCGCCGTTCAATAAAACCGAAGTCGAAGCATGACAAGCAATACAATTTTCATCTGCAATTACTTCAGCCGGCGTTAGACCGGCATTTTCTGTTAGTTCAGATGCAACATCCGCTTGTCCGCCATGCCCATGTTTACTGCTTAACCAAGCATCTTGCCTCAAGTGGTCTGTACCCGCAAACCTTAAACTACCGTGACATTGCCCGCATAAGTCAGACGTATTATTCATTGCCGTATAAGCAGCGTTTCTCGAATCATAAATTCCGAATGTTGGCATTGTTGCAGGATGATCACTTGGAACATTATGACATGTTACACAAGCTACATTGGGCCAATCATTTGTGTTTAACGCTTGCGTGTTCGATGTAAAAACACCATTTTCAGTAGAAAAGAAATATGACAATGCTGCTGTTTCTGTCATTCCACCATTGGCAGTAATTCCGGTAGCTCCATGACAGGCAATGCAGTCTTCGGCATCCGTTCCATTAATTACTTCATCCGGCGTTTGCCCTGCTCTCTCTCCTGCTAACTCATCCGCAACATCCGCTTGAGTTGAAGAATGAGGTCCGATATTCCATTCATTAACAATTGCACTGTGACATATACTGCAATCTAATGCTGATTGTGCTGACAAGGGAACTGAAACCAACAATGCAGCAATTAATAGTGAAAATTTTTTCATAGTGTAGCTCCTTAAATTATTTTGTTTTTTTTAATAATTGTAAAATGGAATTGACCGAATCTGCATAGATTGAAGCTTTCAATTCCTTCAAAAAATTCAGTGATTTATCAGAATCAAAAAAAATATTTAATATTGCCATTTTCATTTTTATAATATCCGAATATTTAGTCCTTTTTTCATTTTGAATTTCTAACTTGTTCAAAAGTTCCTTATGAAAAGATTCTTCATCTTGAACGTTCAACTTATTCAATAAGCCAAAATTATTTACGAACAATTCCGTAAGTAACGAAACAGCTTCTTCAAATTTTTCATCAAGTGCAGCACAAATAATCATTTTTTCCTTAATAGAAGGAGCATTTTTCATCTCATTCGGAAGTTTAGAATATTCTTTAAGTGCTTCAAAATATCTTTCAGAAATAAAATATTGATTTGCTAACATTTCACTCATAACAAGAACAAGTAATCAATTATCTTGCCAATAAGAATTGTTGATTTATTGGAAAAAAAGAAAGATTCTATTTGTTGCGACAATGTTTCAAAAGTGTTGCAAAGAAATATTTGTTGTTAACTTGTTGTTTTTTAACTAATTGGAATACTGTTGCAAAATGTTGCTAAAGTGTTGAATGAGGGTTAATTTATTTTACAGCGAGGTCAAACTCTTTGATTTTTCTCCATATAGTTGTTCTGTTTACTCCGAGTTCATCAGCTACCTTACTTTGGTTCCACCCATTCTTATCAAGTAGTTTGATGAGTTTTTCCACGGGAATATACTCATGATGTTGAATATGGTGCTCGTTATGAATACAATCAACTGTGGTCCGTAGAAATTCGGGTAAAACACAGCTGCAAATATTTATATTTTCGTGTGAGCGAACAAAGGCATATTCAATAGCATTTTCTAGCTGGCGAATATTTCCGGGCCAACTATAATTAGTTAGAAGATTTAGTGCTTCTTTTTCAATTCCCACTATCTGTTTATTGTAAATAATTGAGAATTTTTTAATGAAATGGTTTACAAGTAAAGAAATATCATCCCTTCTTTCTCTTAAAGGCGGAAGATTTATTGTTACTACATTAATTCTGAAAAATAGATCTTCTCTAAATGCTTTATCATGAATGGCTTTTTCAATGTCAATATTAGTAGCAGCAATAATACGCACATCCGTATTTCTGGTAATTGAATCACCGACTCTTTCAAATGTTCCATCTTGTAAAATTCGCAAAAGATGTGTTTGCATCTGCAACGGCATTTCAGAAATCTCATCTAAAAACATTGTACCGGTATTTGCCAATTCAAATCTTCCGCTTCTATTTCTATCTGCGCCGGTAAATGATCCTTTTACATGACCAAATAATTCACTCGCAAGTAATTCTTGTGAAAAAACAGCACAGTTTATTTTTAAGAACGGGTTCCTTTTCCTTCTGCTAATCGTCTGTATTGCATTTGCTATCAATTCTTTACCCGTTCCTGTTTCACCTTGTATCAGCACAGGAACATCAGAGTCTGATATTTCTGTAATTAACTTATAGATTTCTCGCATTTGCTTGGAAGTTCCGACTATGCCATGAAAATTAGAACTTTCATTTAATATATTATCAATATTTTGCATTTGTGATATATCAACAAATGAGATTACCGCTCCGAGAGGTTTGGAGTTTTCGTCATGCAGTACTGTAGCATTTAATTTCACATCAATTTCTTCATTATCACTATTTCTTATTTTATTTTTGAAATTAAAAAGACTGTTTCCTGTTTCTAATATCCTTCTTATCGGACAAGCTGTCTGGCAAGAATTGGAACAAAGCACTGATTTACATACCATACCAAAAATTTCATCTTTCTTCAAACCAATAATTCTTTCGGCAGCAAGATTAATGAAAGTGATTTTAAACTCTTTATTAATGGTAATAATGCCTTCGGACAGAGAATCTAATATTTCTAAAGGTAAATCTTTTGCCATACCAAAATTCCATCATATTGAGTTATAGGGTTAAACAACTTTATGCAAAAATTATACCATTTGGTAACACTAAAAAAAATATTAGATTTCTCCGTTTATAAAAGAGAAATGCATTACTAATAAATTTATAATAATAAATTATTTCTCTATATAAATAATTGTTAATAGTCTTTTCTTATTTTATATAAATATAAGACGTTATGGCGTATTTGTTTATTTTTTGAAAAGAATTGGAACCGAATTGATAACAAGGATGTCAAAATTTGGGCTTTGCCACGACTTTAATGAAAAACATAAACGAATAAACGGGGGAAAATATTTGCTGTTTTTCTAAAAAATAATTTAACTTGACTATTTAATAAACTGGCAATTAAACAACTTGCATTTTCACTAAAAGAAGCGTGTCATTCCCATATGCTTTTGCGCAACATTATGTGAATAGTGGAAATTTATAGCAAAAAAAAAACGAGATTCCGGATAGAAAATCACCTGAATGACAGTTGCTATTTTGCAATTAAAATTGTTGCCAGGTTAATAATTCGGAAAATTTTATCAATTTACAATACAAATCTCCATACTATTTTTGTAAGCACAGTTGTATTTGTTGACCGCCAGCCCGAATCCATAGTATCGAACGACTGGTTTACAACAAAGTAAAAATTTGTTCCGGGTTCAGGTATCCAGTTAACACGAAAATTCAGAAGAACTTCATCATCCTCATTATTCCATTGCCCGTAAACCGAGCCGAAAAGGTCAGGACTAATCGCAAGGTTCACTCTTCCGCCAAACTCATTTACAGAAAAAGAACCTTCCGGCAAACTAATATTGTTTCGGGAATAACTTGCTTGAATATTAATATTTCTACTTATTTGCAGAACACTCTCCACTGCAAATTCCGTACTTTTGCCGTTATAGTAATCGCCCCATTGGTAAAAAAGAGAACATGATACCGATCGTCCTTGAAAAGTTTCAAATTGTAGCTCATATCGAGAAAACCAATATTCACCTTTGGGAATAATTACATTATCTGTAATTTCAAAATTTTCTATTAAATTTTCTGCTCTTCGTTGAAAGTTTGCTTCAAATCTTTCCCCACTTCTTGTTGTAAAACCAAACGGACGAAATTCAGTCCATAACGACTCAAGTTTGTGAGTTTGATCATTAATGTAATAATTAAAATCAAAAGGTTTAAATTCAAATTGTTGTATCCAAAATAAATTTTTCGGACGCGGCTTTATGCGTAAATCGGCATTGAACATTTGATAATTTGTTCTACGCATAAATCCTGATTCCAGATTAAAGTTGGTGCTTGTTCTATCCCAAATTGCTGAGAAATCAATTAAATCATTAGGATAATCAAGAAACAATCTATGAGCCAAACCGGTTTTATGTTCTGCATCCGAAGTATAGCTTTGTGCAATTGCCCCGCCAACCGAAAGATTATTGTCACCAAAAATATTTGAAGTTGAATAACGAAAATCGCCTCCGTAAACTGCATTTTGTCTTCCATTTTCAATTTTACTGACGCCAATTAAACCAACATTGGATTGTTCAAGAATATCATTCTTCCATCTTAGTACGGTGTAATTTGTTGATGGTGTAGAATCCTGCTTTGCAGTTTGAATACTCATTCCGCCGAGAGTAGTGTTTCCAATTTTTCCTAATAAACGTGCACCGGCGATAATTGGAACTTTTGAGCGGTCGGGTGCAATTCCTATTCTTCGGCTGTAAAACGGTTTTGTATTTCTGCCAAGTCCAAAATTAAAATAGTCTTGCCCTTCGAGAAAAAATTCTCTCTTTTCGGGGAAAAACAATGAAAATCTTGTCAAATTAACTTGCTGCTGATCCGATTCCACTTGTGCAAAGTCTGTATTTATTGTTAAGTTCAGTTTCATTGTTGGAGTGATAAGATAATTAATATCAGCACCAATATTAGATGTAAACTTTTTGCTGCTTTCATCACTATTTTCAATACCCGCGATACCGTATGGTTTAAGTTCAACAATTGAAACTTCACTAATACCTTTAATTCCGGTCAATTTACCGGCGAGCGAAACATTTTGCAAGCTATAATTGCGAGACCATCCTTGCCATAATACTTGCTCCCGTTTTCTGCGAATATTTCGTTCAAAATTTATTCCCCAAATCAGATTTTTTTTTGTGCTGAATTTTAGCGTTGAGAATGGGATTTTAAATTCGGCAAACCACCCTTTGTTTGTAATTCTGGTTTTAACATTCCAAACACCGTCCCAAGCACTATTCCGTGAATTTCCGTTATCTTGAATTAATGCATCGTACCTTGCGCCATTAGGATTGGTAACAAAGAAAAACCCGTTTCGCTTATCGTTATATGTGTCAATAACCAATTCAAAATTATCATCAGTGCCGTAATCAAAATCACGTTTCATTTTTTCGGCAATTATTTTGTTTGGTTCATCATCAAAACACCAAACGCCGATATAAAGATTTTTGTCATCATACAAAATTGCAACTTTGGTTTTTTCGGTTGTAGGCTTGCCTTCGTTTAATTCACGCTGTGTAAAGTTTGAAATGCGTTTTGCCTTTTTCCATGCAGATTCAGAAAGGCTTCCGTCCAAATTAATTGTTTGATTGACTTTAGATGCATGAATTACATCAGGAATGCTATTTTGTGCAATTGTAGTGCCGGCAAATGAAAGAAGTAGAATCAACCATAGAATTGCACTAGCAAATTTATTCATATTCTTTATATTTTAATTAAACATTAAAAAACATTTTAATTTATAATGGCAATTTAAGTAAAAAAGAATACTCTTTGGAAT
>CAZXDS010000030.1:0-22798 GCA_964639525.1 uncultured Melioribacteraceae bacterium
TTGCCATATTTCTGTAACACAGATTATTAATCTGTGTTACAGAAATTTTGACTCTAAATCGCTGATTTGTCACGGTTTCATTGCATGTACCTTATATTTTCATCATGGGAATCTGCATCCATTATTTGAATGCTTACTTTTACTGCTGTTTCATTCCGTAAAACTGCCGAGAGCATTGATACGCCTTGTTCTGTAAAAACATAAGGAAGATATCTTCTGCCACCGTAATTGCTTAAGGTTGCATTTTGCGATCTTAAAGAATCATCACTTGAGGTGACAATTTGGCACCTCAAGTTTTCAAGTTCCTCTTCTGTTAGCTGAAATCTAAATTTTTCGGGAAAACGATCAATGTTTCTTTTAACTGCACGATTAAGATTTTTTGTTTCTACGTTGTACATTTGTGCTAATTCTTCATCAATCATTACTTGTCGCCCTCGAATATTATAAATACTGTCTTTAATATTCTTTGCTGTTACAACTGTTTTTGTTTCTGATTTTTTAATTCCCTTCCTCATGCTTTCCCAATTATGATTTCTTGTCTCTTTTATTTTTAAGAGTTTTGAGATACTCGCATATTACAACAATGTATTTTGTGTTTTGCTTTTACGTCGCTCAATTCTTTCCCATTCTAAATAGAGAGCACTTGTTTTGTCCAAATAATTTTATTGTAGTTCATGTTCTCTACTTTTCCCTATTCCATTTAATAGCATCATAACCGCGAATTGCATAACCGCCAACCGAAGCAAAAGCAAAAACTATACTTACGTAATAAAAGAATGAATAAAGCCACGGGATTGTATTTTCGAAATTGAAAAGTACGGCAATAAAAAACAGCATAATGGAAAATACTGTCATTTTACCCAATTTGTTTGAAGGCAGAACTTTTCCTATTCGTTTACTAACATAGATGCCACCCAAAAATATTAGTACATCACGCATAATAATAACGAAGAAATAAAAATCAGGTATCAATCCATCCAAATAGAATTTAATTATAACAATTGTGACAAGAATTTTGTCCGCAAGCGGATCAATAATTTTCCCCATTTCCGTAACTTCATTGTATTTACGGGCAAGGTAACCATCTCCGATATCAGTTAAATATGCCAAAAACCAAAGCCCGAAAACAATGTATCTTGCGCTCTCCTCTTGCTGAATTTTTCCCATAAAATAAAAAACCGGAATAGCAAGAAAGATTCTAGATAGACTTAGGTAATTTGATTTTGTGTGAATTTCTTTAATATTTATTTTCATAATGTTTGTAATAAAAATGATTAAATTTTATTTGCATTACTATTTTACCTAATAACAGCAAATTTTCCAATAACAGATTGCATATCTTCACCGTTCTGCGTTTTGGAAATTACTCTGTAAATATAAATCCCGCTTTCAATGTCTTTTCCGTTAAAGTCGCGTAAGTCCCATATTACCCCGCCGCTGTTATTGTTGCTTTCTATAAATATTATTTTTTTTCCTGAAATACTAAATATTTGTACTTCAGCTTTTTTTGTGATATTTGCAAATGTAACTTTTTGTTCATTCATTGAATTTAAAGTTACAGGGTTAGGGAAAACATAAACGTCGTTCAAATTTTCAGCATTTGCGGTTAAAACAATTACACTTCCCGCTCCTGTATTAATTTTAATGTTTCCGTCCTTATTTGAGGAAAATAAATTGCTTATTTTCAATGAATATTGCTTCCCTATCGAACCAATGGGATTTTTGGTATGTAAAATCACTTTATTTTTTGATGCCGCATTGAAAGTAACTTTACCTACATTATTAGCAGGTGTAAAAATATAATTTGCCTCTTTTACTGCCGAAGATGAATCTACATTAAGATTAAATTCTATTTCAACTGAATAATTATTAACTATACTAAATGAAGAAACATAAAACCGTACGGACGAATCAACTTCTGAAACAATAAAATTTCTACTCTCATTTTCCAAAGGTGAATTGAAAATATCCGTCAAATTTTTAATATCAAGCACATAATTTCTGTTTGCTAGAAAAGAAGATTCGTAGCTTAGCAAAAATGAATATTCGGAATTCGCTGAAACACTCTTCGGATAGCCCACTCCTTCAACTTCAAATGCTCCAACATTATCAATTGTGTTTTCCATCTTATCCGTAAACTTAACAATAACGTCTTTTTGCGAAACCGAAAAAACAGTATCTATTTTAGTTTTGGGATGAACAAAAACTTCAACGATAGAACTCAAACTAGAAAACAGATTTGTATTGGAACTGCTAAAGTTTTGAATCGCATAATAATAATTTGTTAAATTATTAACATTATTATCCGCAAAAGTTGTAGAAACTGATGAATCAATCATTCGCAAATTTTGTTTATTTTCACCACGAAAGATGTAGCTTCTTTCAGAAGTGAAATTCCATTTCAAAAAAGTGCTGCCGGAATCAGTGCTGAACGCAGCAGTAATTTCAGGAGTAGGGACATCATTTTCAGTGTTTTCAAATTCGTAAAATTTGTAACCCGTTTTGTTTTGAAAAGCAATTTCGGTTTTGCCGTTATTGTTCAAATCTCCTTGAAAAATTGATTGTGAATTAATTCCCTCTTTGTAAAAAATAATTTTTGGAGTTCCGTTATTAAAATCAAAAATATATAAATACGGAAATATGTTTATAACGAGTTCATCCTGCGGTGAATTTGTAGTATTCACAAACCTTAAAGATTGGTAAACCTTAGTAAAAAACGGACTGGAAAATTCACTCGACTGATCCAAAAATACTTTCTCGAATATCACATTAAATTTATTCTGTTTATAATTAAAAACACGCAGCACAAAATACGGAGCAATGCTGTTCGCTTTAAACAGTATTGCAATATCATCGACTCCGTCTCCGTCAAAATCCCCTTTGCTTATTGTTTGCGAATGCGTTGTTGTAAAATCGGAATGTATTGTATCTAATAAAGCAATATTGTTAGGTGAATTAATTTGATAAACAATCAAATCCCCGTCAGCATCGGCAAACCAAATTTCATTTTTACCATCGTTGTTACAGTCGGCAATTGTTAAATTGATGAATACCTGGTTACTAAACGAATTTGAAATATCAGGCTCGGAAACATTTTCAAGAGAGTCAATCAAAGAATTCTGTGTGATAATATTACCGGAATTAGTTGCTCGCCAAATATAATATTTTTCATTATTGCTATTTGTTATAATTTCAGTGTTTCCGTCATTATTAATATCTTCGGCAAGTATCGGGAAAAATTTACCGGTCTTGTTTTCATATAAATTTGTTAATGAAAAATTATCCGGCTGAGTTTGTTCGTCAATAAATCCGTTTCGTATAAAATTACTTAAAAGGTCAAGTTTCCCGTTATTATTAAAATCCCCTGTAGAAATTGGAATTTTCCCATTTATTGTATTGATGTTCTCAAAACTATTACCGACCAATTTCATTAAAGAATAAGTCGTAGAATTTGTATCGGCAAACGGTTCGAACAGAACTTCGGATTTATTGCTACGATTTGTAAAATTTACAGGATTCTTAAATAGATTACCTAATGGCAATGAAAAAGGCAATTCAACCGGAGTAATTGCCTGAAAATAGTCATCTGTTTTTAAAATGAAATAAGAATTATTATTCATTAATGTAGTTGACAATCCGGCAAGGTTTATAGCTTCAAAATAAATATCATAAGCTGTATTTTGTTCAATTAAATTTTTTGGAATGAATCCGTAATGGTATTGTTTTACGAAAAAATTGTTAGTGGCAAAACCGTCAAGGGAAACAAAATTGAAATTTGCTTCTCCTCTTTTTCTATAAAACATTTTAACAATAGAACGGTCGGAAGTAAATATCTCTGCAAAAATAGTTGATTTTTTACCATAAAATATTGGTGCAATACTGCCGAGTTCAATTTTTGGCGGAGTTCTATCTATATAAAAATTAACTCGCTCTTCAGTTGTTCTATTATTATTTAAGTTTACTTCCAAACGAATTGTGTACGCAGTATCTTTCAATGAAGATATATCAATATTAAAAATACTCTTTTGTGCAAATTGATAAGTTATATTTGACAAAAGTTTCGTCCATTCAGATGGAGTAATTCCAACTCCGTAATAAAGATTAAATGAAACGAAATTAGCCGAAAGAATGGTTGCGGAAATAGGGAGTGTGTCTTTATTTGTAGTAAAATCTTCTAGTGGAAAATCAATTGAAATATTTGATGGTGCTGCAATTTGTAATGCACGTTCAACATTTAATCTGCCTGCTCCGCTTCTAATATCCCAACCGGCATTTTCAATATCATCGCTCGTTGATTTAAGAATTTGCTTAACTTCTTCGTTAGTAAAATTGTTTTGAGATAAAATCAAAGCTGCAGCACCGGTAACATGCGGAGCTGAAGCCGAAGTTCCGCTTGCAATACGATAGCCTCCATTTAGGTCAGTTGAAATTATTGAAGTTCCGGGAGCCACTAAATCTAATGTTGAACCAAAACTTGATTGCTGACTTACAAAATCACTCTGATTTGAGTTTCCAACGCTTATAACTTCCGAATAACCGGATGGATAATGAGGTAAATCATTTCCGGAGTTTCCTGAACTTGCAATAAGAACAACGCCTTGGCTGTGAGCATAAGAAATTACATCCTTTAGAACATTGGAGAATTTATCATCACCAAAACTCATATTTATAACCTTTGCTCCCATTTGAACAGCATATAAAATTCCCGCAGCAACATCATCCTCCTCACCAAATCCATTCGGGTCAAATGCACGAATCGGTAATATTTTACAATTGGGAGCAACTCCGGCTATCCCGATATTATTGTTTAATTCAGCACCGGCAATCCCGGCAACAAATGTTCCATGAAAAAATTCGTCCATAGGATAGTTGTCCCAGTTGAGATAATCGCCTCCGAGCGAATCAATCGGGAAACCAACTCTATCCGTAAAATCCCAGCCAACTACATCATCAATAAATCCATTTCCGTCGTCATCAATATTATTTAAATCAGCAATATCAAGTTTTCCATTGTGGTTCAAATCCTCAGCGTCATTAATTGCAATCTTGTTTTCTAAATCCGGATGTAAAAAGTCAACACCTGTATCTATAATAGCCATAATAAGTTGCGGTGATCCTTTAGTAATGCTCCAAGCATGCTCCGCTCTGATTTTTTTTAATGCCCATTGCTCTGTAAACAAACTATCGTTTGAGTTTAATGCATCAACCTTGTAAACATTTGACTTTTTGGCATACATGACATTAGGATTATTAGCATTTAATGCTAAAAAATTATCCGATTCCACTTTATTATTAAAAGAAAACACAAAAATATGATTTAAGTCTATATTATTCTTTATGTAATTCGGGTAAAGTTCTTTAATAACTTTAGGATATATTGGATTATCTAAATTAAATTTTAGCAGTTGAAGTTGATTCTGAGTATTTTCTAAAGATTTTATAGGAATTACTTCATTAAATTTAATAAAAACTTGTGATTGACTATACAAAACAGCAGGGAGCAAAGCAAGATATATTAAAAATCTATTAATCATCATACTCATTTTTAGTAAATTTTTTATCAACTTTAACCGGATATTTTCCTGTAAAACACGAAGTACAGAAATGCTCCCGTGGATGGTCCACCATTGCGTCAAGCATTTCATCTTTGGTTAAATATTTTAGTGAATCGACACCAAGATATTCTTTAATTTTTTCTGCATTGTTATCAAGACGATTTGCTATCAGCTCTTCTTTAGAAGGAAAATCCATACCATAATAACACGGAAAAAGTATTTGCGGAGATGAAATTCTAAAATGGATAGATTTGGGATTTGCTTCTCTAACCAATTTAACAAGCTGCTTTGCAGTAGTTCCCCTAACAATTGAATCGTCTATAATTACAACTGTCTTGTTTTCTAAAACGCCCTTAACCGTATTAAACTTAATTCGTACGCCTATTTCTCTGTTTTTTTGTCCGGGCTGAATAAAGGTTCTACCAATATAATGGCTGCGAATAAGCCCAATTTCGTGTTTTGACGGAATCCCCTCTTTTTCCAATTGATTTTGATAACCGATTGCAGCAGTATTTGAACTATCAGGAACGCTTATTACAATAATCTTTTCTCCGTCCGGATCACTAACCGGATGTTTTTTTGCTAAAACTTTACCCAATTTGCGGCGTATTTTATCCACACTTGAGCCAAATATAAAACTATCAGGACGTGAAAAATATATAAACTCAAAAACACAATGTTTCGGGATTGTTTTATCTTTATGAATTTTGTAAGATTTTATTTCCTCGGGAGCATCCACAGATTTATCAATTACAACAAGTTCACCGGGCAAAACATCCCGAATATAATTTGCCGTATTAATATCAAAAGCACAAGTTTCAGAAGCAATAACAAAAGAACCATTGAGTCTTCCAATAGAAAGCGGTCTAAATCCGTGGGGATCCCGTGCGGCAATTAATTTATCATCCGTCAAAATTATAACGCTGTATGCTCCCTCAATCTGTTTTAATGCATCGATAATTTGTTCAACTTGATTATCTAATTTTGATCTGGCAATTAAATGGAGCACAACTTCAGTGTCTGAGGATGTTTGAAAAATTGCACCTTCGTCAACTAGCTTTTTGCGTAATGATTTTGCATTAGTCAAATTTCCATTATGGGCAATAGCAAGATTCCCATTTCTGTAATTAACAACGAACGGTTGTATATTTTTTTTTGAAAGAGACGAACCGGAAGTTGAATATCTATTATGCCCAATTGCAGATTTTCCAATTAATTCATTAGCAAATATATTTTCATCGGCAAAAACTTCAGATACGAGACCAATATCCTTGTGCAATTGTAAAACACTTTTGCCTTTTGTATTTTTATCGGATGTAACAATACCACATGCTTCCTGTCCTCTGTGCTGCAATGAGTGAAGTCCATAATAGGTTATAGTCGCAGACTCTTCGGAATTAAATATTCCGAACACTCCGCAATTGCAAGTAGGTTTATCAGGGATTATTGTTAGACTCATATAAAATTTTTAGGATAGAATTATTCGATTATATTCAATTAACAAACAATTCGTTATGAAATAACATTGTCGGAACGGCGGGATTTGAACCCGCGACCACTTGACCCCCAGTCAAGTACGCTAACCGGACTGCGCCACGTTCCGAAGATTAAATTTTAGATTGTAAATCTAATAAAAAAATCTTTATTTCTTCAAGAGTGGTGTTAAAATCCGGAGGTTTTACGGGCTCTTTTTCTATCGTTTTCATTTGCGGTTTTGCAACTTTCACTGTTGGAATATTATTCCCTGATTTTTTAGAATCAATTAAAATCTTCTTTGCTCCCTCAATTGTATATCGCTCATCGCGCAGCAGTTTTTTAATATTAAGTATAGTTTTAATATCCTTGTTTGTGTAAATTCTATTTCCTGCACGGTTTTTTGACGGTTTTAATTGGTCGAATTCAGATTCCCAGTATCTTAAAATATACTGTTCTAAATCAGTGAGCTTACTTACTTCACTAATTGAATAATATAATTTTTTAAGCCCGAAATCTTTCATAACTTTTCCTCTAATTTTACTTTAGTTAAAGTAATTAAAGTATAATAAAATATCAAGTTTAAGCTATTACTTAAACTAAATAAACAGACAATTTTCATGTAACATTGTTACCTTCTAATGTTGCTGCTAACAACATTACTCAAGATAATTAAAAAGTACCGTAATATTACAATTACGAACATAACCGAGTGGTTTATTCAAAGCATTTTCCATAAATTGATATATGAGTCCACTCTAAAAAGCCCCAAACGGACTAAAGTCCGTTTGGGGAAGTTCGTTTTTAGTCTGTTTCCCCACGACGAAGTCGTGGGTTAGTAAAAATATTACTTTTTAGAATGGACTCATATATACTAGAGTTTTTGCAAAATAAGGAAATAAATTTTGTTAAGTAAACTGATTTTTTGGATTAATTTTGTCCCATATCTTCGCATCACAATGATTATGTTAGACTAATTTTAGCTGAAGTTGAGAAAAACATCAAAATACTATTTTGCGGAAACTCTACTATTTACAATTTCCAAATCGGACAAAGCTTTGGAATATCTACTATTTCAAAACCATTTTCTTAATCAAATAAACAGCAGCAAAGTAACTTAATTCCTTAAATCCTGAAATATAGCCGTCTGATGCAGATGCGGTGATGAGGTTTTGTCTAAAGTTTTCTCTAATTGATAAATTGGATAAATGAACTTCAATTTTGGGTAATTTCACTAATTCCAAAGCATCGCGTATTGCAACTGAAGTATGGGCATATCCGCCCGGATTTATCATCAAACCGTCAAAGTTTTGGTAATCTTGTAACTGAGTTACAATTTCACCCTCAATATTACTTTGGAAAAATGTAAATTCAATTTCCGGAAATTCAGTTCTAATATCGGTCTTTATCTTATCTAATGATAATACGCCATATTGAGATACATCTCTTTTCCCAAGCATATTTAGATTAGGACCATTTATTACTAATATTTTCATTGTTCTCCTTCCATTCCGTCAATAACTTCTCTTAATTTTGGTGTTAGATAAATGTTCTCAATTCCCAGTTCTTTTAATGCCGCAGAAAGAGTCATAACTTTTCTTTGAGTGGTAGAAAGTTTATTAATAACTATTATTTTGTTTTCTTGAAGAATACAGTAACCGCCTTTAAAATCACCTCTTTCAAACCTTACCTTTGCACCCATTTGTGAGGCAAGTGATTTTAGGTCGTCTAATACGCTCTCAAATTCTTTCTCTTTAATTTTCATTAAGCAATTAAATAAATATTATTAAATTCGACTATAAAATATAAGAAATATTTAACATCAAATTTTATTTAGGTTAATTATGAAAATTGCTTCTATTGATATTGGTTCCAATACTGTAATACTTTTAATTGTTGAAATTAAAGATAATAATATCTTATCAGAAAAAAATTATTTCCGCATCGGTAAACTCGGAAAAAATCTTACCAAAGGCGGTTTGATCAGTACCGAAAAAATTGGAATATTATTTCAAATTATAGAAGAATTTTTCACCATAATTAAAAAAAATATTTGCGATGAAATTTTAATAACGGCTACAAATGCACTGCGAATTGCTGCAAACGGAAATGAAATTGCCAATTTTATTTTTAATAATTACGGAATTAAAGTTGACATTATTCCAGGTTATTTGGAAGCAGAATATTCGTTTATCGGCGCTTCTTTTAATTATTCAAATAATAATATGGATAATTTGATAATTGATATTGGAGGAGGCAGCACAGAGATAATTATTGGCAATACAAAAGAGATATTATTTAAAAAGAGTTTTCAAATTGGTACGGTTTCTTTAACTGATAAATTTATAAATGGAGAAAAGCCTAATACTGATGAAGTTTTCTCTATGGAGAATTTTGCGAGAAAATCCTTTTCTGAACTTAGTCAATATTCTAATTGGGATTTATCTGCGATTGGTGTTGGAGGAACACCCACTTCCCTATCCGGAATGCTAAATAAGATTTTTGTGTATGATGAAAATAAAATTGAGGGTGCAGTAATTCACAAAAAGGAATTAAATAATTTATCTTCCGCACTTTCAAAATTAACTTCGTCAGAGATACTCGAAAAATATAAAACGATGGTGGAAGGAAGAAATGATGTAATATTTGCCAGTTCATTAATTCTTAAAAACCTACTTGAAATACTTAAACTGAATGAAATAATTGTTAGCGGAAAAGGTTTGAGATATGGTGTAGTTTATTCGAAGTTTTTATTTGACAGAAAACATTAAATGTTTTAGACTTTTTTGAAGCTCTCTTATAAAAAATAAAAAACGGCAGACAACTCAATAAAAACAAATGCCCCGAATATTACCGAATATACCCAATTCCTCAATTGTGCAAATAATACAGCAATATAAATAATAAAACTCCACACTAACATTATTCCCTCCAAAGCATAAAGCATATATGCCGCTGTTGGTTTTATGAATATCGGCAGCGGATTTGCGTAAAACCAAGACTTACCAAACAATGCATATTCAACAGGAGTAAGAATAATTAAACTAAAAAGTAGCGGAATAAATGAGAAAACTAACAACGCAAAATTATCTTTGAACCTTGTTTCAATTTTGAATAATTTACCTATTTTGACAAAAACAAACGAAATAAACAAAAATAAAATCAAGATTATAGCAGTTTGGAAAATGAAATGCCCCAAAATATTCTCACTGAAAACAGAAAATTCATCAGCGATATAAACTACCGATATTTTTAATAAAAATAATTTAATTAAAATTATAAAGAAAAAGGAAAGAGTAAAATTTTTGTGTTCTGCACGGATTATGTTTACAGCAGTATCAACCGGAGCATATAGCATTCGCCAAATTGTTTCCCAAAAATCAATATTAATTGTTCTTTGACTAAGAAACGAATTGCACTTTCCGCAAGAAACAGCATAAATAGGATTCTCCGTTCCGCAATTAGAACAAATTATTTTATTTAAAGTTTGTAACAAAATATTTTTATCTGTTAAAGTAAAATTTCATGTTTAATTCCGGCGACAATGTTTGTCTGTTTTCCTTTACCGTAAAATCAAAAAGCTGTGCATCAACATAAGCATCCACAAGATTGAGAAAATATGTTAATCCAATGTATATGGCAAACAAATCCCTTTGATCCCTATAAAAATCCCGCTGCTGCCGAAATGCACTATTTCCAAGATCTGTAGAGCTTGAACGACTGTTATCAAATAGATTGCTATATTTTAAATATCTTGTATTATAGAAACTCCAACCGTAAATAAATCCGCCTATGGCACCTGCAAACAATGGAACTTTCCAATACGACTCGTTATAAATTTGTCCCCACCCGGGTATAAGAGCACTGCGCCAAACTGCTCCCATTGGAGATTTGGTCATTACAAAAGTGGAATCAGAACTTTGGACGGACTTAACAGTGTCAGGTTCCGCTTTAATCTGCGAAAAAGTCTGTGAAGATAGAATAATGAAAAACAGCAATATTATTTTAATTATATTTTTCAATTATATCAAAAAGGTCTAATAATCTATCCAACTCATCATTGGAATAAAATTCGATGGAGATATTTCCGGAATCATTTTTTCTTTGACGGCACTCAACTTTTGTTCCGAATATTCCCCGCAGCTTATCTTCCAAATCACGTAATGATATTTCTTCGAGGGAAATTTCTTTTGTTTTAGTTTCAGTTTTTTTAGTACCGATAGAAGCAGGTGCAGAAAGTTGCTTAACAATTGCCTCTACTTTGCGGACAGATAATTTACTTCTTAATATTTGATTCAATATTTCAAGCTGAGTCGATTCGACATGTACATTTATCAAAGCTCGCGCGTGCCCTGTTGTTATTTCCCCTTTTATCAAACTGTCTTGAATTTCCTTTGGAAGTTTGAGCAAACGCACTGAATTAGTAATAGTTGTGCGATTTTTACCAACTTTTTCCGCAATTTCATCTTGCGACATCCCGCATTCTTCGAGTAATCTTTTGTAAGAATTCGCAATTTCAATGGGGTTTAAGTCTTCTCTTTGAATATTCTCAATCAAAGAAAGTGCAACCATAGCTTCTTTTGTTGTAACATGAATAATATATGCGGGAATAGTCTGCATTCCAATTTCAGTACAGGCTCTTAATCTTCGTTCTCCTGAAATTAGTTCAAAATGTTTTTCAACGCTTCGTCTAACCGTAATTGGTTGTATCAACCCGTTCTGCAAAATTGATTTTTTAAGTTCTTCCAAAGCATCTTGGTTGAACTCTTTACGCGGTTGATATGGATTTGGGGAAATTATCTTAATATCTAATGAAACAAGAATATTGTTCGATTTCCCATCGTCAAAACTTAATTCGCTTGCAGAAACAGAAAGTGGTTGATGATTTCTCTCGTTTGCTATTGGATTAATTAATGCCCCGAGTCCTTTCCCTAAACCTGGTTTAAATTTTGTCATATATTTATTTATTATTATTTAATACTTCGCGTGCAAGAGCAATATAATTCTTTGCACCGGTAGAAAAAGCGTCGTAAAGGATTATTGGCTTCCCATGGCTTGGAGCTTCCGAAACACGCACATTTCTATGAATTATTGTCTTAAAAACCTTTTCGCCAAAATATTTTTTAACTTCTTCTACAACCTGGTTTGATAAACGTAACCTTTGATCGTACATAGTTAATAAAACACCTTCAATAGTTAATAGCGAATTAAGTTCACTTTTTACCATATTAATAGTATTTAAAAGCTGTCCTAATCCTTCAAGTGCAAAGTATTCACACTGCACAGGAATTATAACAGAATCTGACCCAACCAGTGCATTGAGAGTGAGTAAACTTAATGACGGAGGACAATCAATAAAAATAAAATCGTAATCGTTTCTTATTTTATTTATTTGATTTTTTAGAGAAAACTCTCTGTCATTCATAGAAACCATTTCAATTTCTGCTCCTACAAGATTTATATTTGATGGTATAACATCAAGAAAAGGCATGTAAGTGTTTGAAACACATTCCCTAATATCTTCGGTTCCAATCATCACTTGATATGTAGAGTTTTCATTTCTATCAACGCCCAGACCGGAAGTAGAGTTCGCCTGAGGGTCGATATCAATTAAAAGAGTTTTTTTTTCAGCCGCAGCAATTGAAGCGGAAAGGTTTATGGCTGTAGTTGTTTTACCAACTCCGCCCTTTTGATTTGTGATAGCAATAACTTTGGACATCAATGTATTATAATTTGATTTTTAATGGTTGTGAAAATAAGAAATAAAACTATAATAATAGCTTTAATTTTAAATATACATATTTACTACAATTCAATTTCTTCACCGTATTCAAGTACTCTGGAATTTTTTCCAATTCTTTCAACTTTTGACTTGAATTCGATAGGATCAGCCGCAATAATCGGCCAAGTATTATAGTGTATTGGTATAGCAACTTTTGGATTAACAAATTCAACTGCTTTAACTGCATCATCAATTCCCATGGTAAAATTATCACCAATAGGAACAAGCATATAATCAACATGATTTAATTCTCCTATTAATTTCATGTCAAGAAATAAGCCTGTATCACCTGTATGATATATATTTTTACCATCAATCGTAAGGACAACTCCGGCAGGTTCTCCGCCATAAACTCCATCAGGAGTTACTGAACCGTGGTGTGCAATTGTAAATTTAACACGACCAAAATCAAAATTATGTGCACCGCCGATATGCATATTATGAGCCTTAAATCCTTTGGAAGCAACGTAATCAGCCAGTTCGTTTACAGAAATAATTAAAGGATTAAATTTTTCAGCCAACTTTAGTGTGTCCCCAATATGATCTCCGTGAGCGTGCGTGAGAATAATAAAATCAACTTGTGTAAGGGATTCATATTTTATCGGATTCGTTGGGTTATCATTAATAAACGGATCAATTAAAATTACTTTTTTATCGTTTGTTGTAATTTGAAAAGTTGAATGAGAAAAATATTTTAGTTTCATGATTTACCTCATTAAGATTTTAGATAATTTAATCAAAATATTTCGTGTTCAATTTAAGAAATATTTAACAGGTTTTTAAAAGTAAATTATTTGAAATGAACAAAAAGATAAATTTATCAGCGTTTAGAGTTAATTCCTAAAAAAAATAGCTGCTACTATTTGCCTTTTCCAAAGCTCTCAAAAATTCCTTTTAAGCCCTTCTCTTTAGGAGAACCTAATTTTGATATTAAATAGTTTCGCAATGATTCCCGTGATAATCCACGAATTAATTTACCATCTTCTGCTATTGAAATTCCACCTGTTTCTTCCGACACAATAATGCTTATTACATCAGCTTGCTCGCTAATCCCTAAGCCTGCTCTATGTCGCATACCGAGTGATTGCCCGTCATAAATAGTTTTAGCTGTTAAAGGAAGAGTACACCGTGCCGCTTCAATAATATTTCCTCGTATGATAACGGCTCCATCGTGCAATGCAGCACGCGGAAAAAATATTGAACGCAACAAATCTTTATTTACTTTTGCCCCAACCGGACTACCCTTTTCAATTATGCTTGCTAATCCTGTTTTCCGTTCCAAAACCATAAGGGCACCGTGTTGATGTTGCGCCATTGTAAATGAAGCTTCAGCAAGAATATCCGCAACCGAATCAATATTGTGGGTTGTAAAAGGTGTGAAAAATGGAGATTTACCCAAAGCCATTAAAAATCGCCGTAATTCAGGTTGGAAAACCACAATAAATGCAATTACCCACGTATCTCTAACTAATTCAAGCAGCCAGCTTAATGCTCTTAAATCCGCCGCTTGTGCCAAAAATGATAACAGCAATAAAAAAATAAGCCCTAATAAAATTTGAGCTGCAATAGTCCCTTTAATCATATTATAGGATTTGTATATTATTACACTTACCACCGCAATATCAACGATATCTAAAAGTGTAACTGAAATAAATCCTATTTTAAATAATTCAATCATAAAACAACGGTTTCTAATTCTTTATTGTAATTAAATAATTTTTTCATTTGAAGAGCATAGTTGGTGTTATGTGTCCTAATAAAAGTAGCACCATTACTAACAGCATGCGTTTCTTCAATAATTGTTGCAACGTCCCTATTATCCACATCCAAATTTAATGTTTTTCCAATGAAAGATTTTCGAGAAAGTCCAATTAATATTGGGTATCCTAATCCTTTAAATTCTGATAATCTTTTTATAAGCTCAATGTTATCAACAACTCTTTTGCCAAATCCAATACCCGGATCGACAATAATTTTATTGATACCTTTCTTTTTTAATACTTTAATTTTTTCAAAAAGAAAATCATAAATCTTGCTTACAACATCATCATAAAACGGATTACCCTGCATTGTTCTTGGATTTCCTTTCATGTGCATTAAAATATACGGCACATTAAAACTATTAGCAACATCAATAATTTCTTTGTCAAATGCAAAAGCACTAACATCATTAATAATTGAAGCTCCTGCCTCCAATGCCAAAGCAGCAACTTTTGACTTGGTAGTATCAATAGATAGAATTGAATCAGGACGTTTTCCAATTATTTCCTTAATAACCGGAATAACTCTTTCTATCTCAGTCCCTACACTTACAATGTCGGCATCGGGACGTGTAGATTCACCGCCAACATCAACAATGTCAACTCCGGAATCAATCATTTCAATGGCTCTGTTAACAGCTTTGTTATGTGAAAAATATTTTCCGCCATCGGAAAACGAATCAGGGGTAACATTAATAATCCCCATTACATAAACAGATGAATGTTTATAAATATTATCTTTTATATCAATTTCTTTATTCTCATATATTGAATAATTCGATAATATATTTTTTATTTTGGTAATATATTTATTTCTGTTTGAATGTTCATTTTTAGAAAATATTTTTAACGCTTCCGAATAATGTTCAAATAGAAAATAGCTATTTAAGTTACTATCCTGCAAAGATAAATAATATTTAATTTCATTCTCTTTTAAAAATAAACCAAATGAACTTATTTCAGAATGCGGGAAGTTTCTTATTTCGATTGCAAATAAATTATTTGTGAAATCACTTTTATCAATTCCATATTTATTTAAGTAGTAATCGCGATTTACAACTTTTGATATGTTAATATGTTGAATATTCAATTTTATTTATTTGAATCTCATGTTGTACTAATAAGATTTTTTAATTCGAGTGCCGCCGCAGAAATATTATCTTTATGAAAAATAGAAGAGCCGGCAACAAAAATATCACAACCTGATTCCGAAATACTCTTAATATTTTCACTATTTATTCCACCGTCTATTTCAATTAAGAAATTAAGATTTCTTTGGGATCTTATTTTATGCAATCGCTGAACTTTAGTTAATGTTGATTCAATAAATTTCTGACCTCCGAAACCCGGGTTGACTGACATTAATAGTACAAAATCTACAAAAGGTAATATCTCCTCAAGAAGACTTAACGGAGTTGCCGGATTAAGAACAACACCTGCTTGCACATTCCTCTCTTTTATTTGCTGTATAACACGGTGCAGATGTTTTACTTCTTCAACATGCACAGAAATATAATCAGCGCCGGCATCCGCAAATTGCGAAATATAATTTTGCGGGTCTTCAATCATTAAGTGAACATCAATAGGTAATTTTGTAGATTTTTTTACTGTTGAAACTATGCTCGGTCCGAAAGTAATATTTGGAACAAACCTGCCATCCATAATATCACAATGAATAATATCAGCTCCGCCAATTTCAGCATATCTCATTTGCCGAGCGAGGTTTGAAAAATCCGCTGATAATATTGATGGTGCTAATAATTTCATTTATTTATTCCTTAAGTATCAAATATTGTTTATTACAATATTGTAGTTCCATTCAGCTTTGTTAAGTTGGAGTAATAATTATAAATCGAATAAATACTTCTTAAAATATTATTCATCTTTTGTTTTTGTAACCCAAACAACTACACTATCACCTACACTTATTAGTCTTCCTTCAGTTGGAATTTGATCTATAATTGTATTCGGTAGCATATTTGGAGATACTTGGTAATTAATTGTTCCAAGCTTAAGTGAATTCCTACGCAACAATTTTTTCCCTTCTCTGATGGACTTTCCCAATAAATTAGGAGTATAAACCATTCCAACTTTTGGACCAACACTAACCTTTAAATTTACTTCACTTCCCTTTTTGATATTAATATCTTTTTCAGGGTCTTGTTCTATTACTGTATTTGCAGCAAATTCCGACTGAACTCTTTCAACTTTGCCAACAATTGATCCCATTCTTTCAATTGTTATTTTTGCATCTCTGAATGTTTTGCCAATAAGAGCAGGTGATTTGAACAAAGGTTCTCCGCCGCTAATATAAAGATAAACTCTTCTTCCCTGCTTTACTTTTGTACCGCTGTGCGGGCGTTGATAAATTACTCTGTCCTTTGGAATTTTTTCATCATACCGCGGTCCTTCCAGAATAGGACGAAGACCAAGATGTTTTAAAATATCGGCGGCTTCTACTTTATTTCTTCCTTCTAAGTTGGGCATTTTAAATTCCGGGGCGGAAACATACCATGGCAAAACATAAAAATTAAGTATCAATATGATACCGACAGATAAAACAACAAAAGTTAAAGGATAGAATATAATTTTTTTACTCATTTTTTTCATCTAACAAATATATTGAAAGGGTAATTTTTTAACAACTGCAATCTTTCTTTATAGGAATATTTTTTTATTTTGGAAACCGAAATAAATCTTATTCTTAATATTAGAAAAGAACTTTAATTTTTATACTTATATATTTCATATTCAATTTAATTAAGGAGTAATATGTTAAAAAATCATCCAAAGGGATTAATTATCCTTTTCTTTACAGAAATGTGGGAACGCTTCGGGTTCTACACAATGCTTGCAATTTTTGTTCTATATCTCCAAGAGAATTTCGGCTGGGATACAGCTACCGTTACTAACGTTTACGGAATATTTCTCGGTGCTGTTTATTTTACGCCGGTTGTCGGCGGATGGATTGCAGATAACGTTCTTGGTTATCGAAAAACAATAATAATTGGTGCCGTTACAATGGCAGTCGGTTACGTTTTAATGGCAGTGCCGACAAAAAATCCTATGTTCTTATATACAGCTCTCGGAATTTTAGCAATTGGCAACGGTTTGTTCAAAGCTAATATTTCGGTACTTGTCGGAAACTTGTATTCGCATAGCAACGGTTCATTAAAAGATGCCGGATTTAATATTTTTTATATGGGAATTAACATCGGTGCTTTTTACGCTCCACAAGCAGCAAAAGGAATTAAAGACTTTTTGATGAGCAACTACAACATAACTCTTGCTGAAGGTTATAATGCTGCTTTTGCAGTTGCAGCTGTGGGAATGTTAGTCTCTATTGTTATTTTTACCGTGTTTAGAAAATATTATCAGGATGCCGATTTTACATCAAAGGAAAAAATCAATACGGAACGTGATATTGTTTTAACGAAGAAACAGGAAAAAGAAAGAGTTATTGCACTGATGACTGTCTTTGCAATTGTAATATTTTTCTGGATGTCGTTTATGCAAAACGGAGCGGCATTAACCTTGTTTGCTAAAAATTATACTTTTAGTAAAGTAAGCAATATTACATATGTATTTTTTGATATTATTGGTCTTCACGCCGTGTTGTTTGTCCTTCTTGGCGGTGCAGCATTATTTAGAAAAAAATCTACACGAAAAATTAAGTCGATTGGTAGTGGATTCTTCATAGTCGGCTTGATTGTTTTAATTTACAAAATTGCAAACTTCCCTGCTGAAAATCCAATTGCACCGGAACAATTTCAATCATTTAATCCAATGTTCATTGTATTAATAACACCTATTATTGTTGCGTTTTTTGCATACTTAAATAAAAAAGGCAAAGAGCCATCATCTCCGGGAAAAATTGGAATTGGTATGTTAATTTCCGCCGCTTCATTTGTTATAATGATTTTTGCCTCTATGGGATTGAGTTCAGTGCATAGTTTAAGCGGAGGTGTTTCTTCTGTTACTGTTACTCCATATTGGTTAATGTCAACTTATTTTTCTCTTACAATTGCAGAATTGTTTTTAAGTCCGATGGGACTTTCATTTGTTTCAAAAGTTGCACCACCAAAAATGAAAGGTTTAATGATGGGCGGTTGGTTTGCCTCAACTGCCATTGGTAATTACCTTTCAGGTTTTGTGGGACGCTTCTACCAAAACTGGGAACTTTGGCAATTCTTTTTATTCTTGGCTGTTGCCTCGCTTGTTTCAGCCGGGCTCATCGCTATTTTCTTAAAACGGTTACGTGCCGCAACTGAATAGTGCTTTATAAAGATGCTTCCTACTTTTTAGGAAGCATCTTTTTTTAATTATCCTACTAATTATTACTACTTTTTTCTCACTTAAATAATCTCAATTAACACACTTTCAAAAATGTAAGCGGTTTAATTTGTCCTGACGTGTTTGTCAATTACCTTACAACCGTACTATCCCGATTGTTATACATTTGACCATCAAAATAAATCATTTATCATTTGAACTTAAATATAAGTTCCGGTATTACAGAACTAAAAAATGATTCAAAAAATTTAATTACAAGAATAATTCTAAACTAATAAGGAGTAACACAATGAAAAGAAGTAAAGCAATAATCACGTCTGTATTTATGGCAATAATTATTTTTGCCAGTGCATCAATAAATTCAAATAATCTTTTTGCACAAGATACAGGAATTGTAACAGTCCAATCAAAAACCTCTTACGATGAAACTGTAACAGCAGCTAAAAAAATGATTGCAAAAAACGGAATGATGGTTCTATCTGAAATAAATCAAGGTAAAATTTTGGGAATGACCGGACTTTCTGTAAAAAACGTTTCATTATTTGTTGGCAACCCGCAAATAGGGAAAAAACTTTTCAGCCAAAATAAAGGTATCGGAATTGCAGTACCGGCAAGATTAAATATTTACGAAGACAATGATGGTAAAACTTACATCAATTATGTAAAACCATCTTTCCAAATGAAAAAATTCCAAAATGAAAAAATTCAAAATATTGGAATGATGTTAGATAAAAAGTTAGGAATGCTTACAACAATGTTATCTAAATAAGAAAAAATTATGGTCAGGCGGAATGCCTGACCATTTAGTATCAATAAACTTAAGTAAAATAAATAGAAATATTAAAATGAAAAATAAAATAAAAAAAATCGTCCTTAGTATTGTAGTGCTATTGTTAGTTGGAATAAGCCCGAACTTATTTGTTATTTCGCAAGCGGGTTATGCAAGTTTAAGTGAATTAGCTCAAAATATTCTTATCCCATCAATCGTACTTTTAATAATTGTTTATATAGCAAATAGTTTTATCGGATTAAAAGATTTAAACAAAAAAATTAGAAATGGACTGTTCGGTGGTTTACTAGCAACAATAGGACTTGAAATAGTACGCGAAACAGGTTTTCACTTGGGTGGAATGCCTGGAGATATGCCAAAATTACTTGGAGTTTTTCTATTAGACAGATTTGCATTGGGACCGAATACAATGTCGAATATTGCCGGATGGTCGTTTCACTTTTGGAATGGTGCTTCTTTTGGTATTATTTACAGCATTCTAATAGGCCAAGGAAATATTTGGAAAGGTGTTATTTTTGGGCTATTGGTTGGCATAGGCTTTATGATGAGCCCGGCTGTAATTGCATTGGGAGTCGGATATTTCGGATTAGATTTTGGAATAGGTTTCTCGATTACTGTTATTGCTGCGCACCTTGCATTTGGCAGTATTTTAGGATGGTTTGTTTTCCGTAAAAATTCTAACAGCGTAAGTTTATTAAAAGAATTTAGCTTTAAGAATTAAATATGCTAATTGGTTTTTCAGAATTTTGGTTGGGATTTTCATATAGAAATATATCGACTACATTATCTAATATAATCGTTAAATACTCTTCTCAAAAAAAAAATAAAGAAGTCAATTCACTCAATATTGAATAGACTTCTTTAATAGTTTTATTCAGAAATGGCTATCCAACTACCACCAATTTGTAGAATTCTTGTATCGCTCCATGTAGATATTTTGATAACAAAGCCATCTCTGCTAATAAATTTAGGCTGCACATTATAGCGGATGGTTGTTTCATTTCCTACTTCTAACTGAGATACAGAAATTACTACATGAGGTTTTACTTTGAATGGTTCAACAAATGAAACTTCAATTGAAACGCTTCTGTCTCCCGTGTTTTCGTGAAGCGTATAACCGGCAGTTTTTGAATTTGCGAAGTAGGTCCCGGTTTGAGATTGCTGTGCAAAGTTAGTACAAGTTAGTGCGAAAAACAACATAGACAAGATAACCCAAAACGTTCTTTTCATTTTTACTCCTTTCATTATTAAAATTTAGTAAATACTTTAGAAATATATTAAAAAATTATTAAAATAATTTTCATTTTTTCAAAATGGCATTACATGATAAATTTAATTTTTGTAGATCATAAAAGATACTTCTGCTGTTTTGGAAGCATTCTTTTTTTTCTTATCTTCAAAAGTCTAAAATATTATCATGAATTATTATTTCGGTTTCTTTTTCCCCCTTCAATCACGATAACAGACAATATTATTTTTCACATACTTAACTTTAAGGAGATTTTATGTTTAAGAACCACCCTAAAGGACTGCCAATACTGTTTTTTACAGAAATGTGGGAGCGTTTCGGATTTTACACAATGCTTGCAATTTTTGTTTACTATCTAAAAGAAAATTTCGGATGGGATGCTCAAACGGTTACGAGTGTTTACGGAACATTTCTCGCACTTGTTTATTTTACTCCGATTATCGGCGGCTGGCTTGCTGATAATTATCTCGGATACGGAAAAACAATTACAATCGGTGCAATCACAATGTCAATTGGGTACGCACTGCTTGCTATACCTTCACAATCAGTTACTCAACTGTATTTAGCACTTGGTGTTTTAATAATTGGTAACGGAATGTTTAAAGCAAATATTTCCGTACTCGTAGGTAATTTATATGCTCATACGGAATCATCACAAAAGGACGCGGGATTTAATTTGTTTTACATGGGAATAAATATAGGAGCTTTTTACGCACCGCAAGCAGCAGCAGGAATTAAAAATTTTATGATGAATAATTTCGGTGCATCTATAGTTCAAGGTTATCATGCGGGATTTGCAATTTCTGCAATCGGTATGTTTGTCTCCTTATTAGTTTTTACTATTTTCAAAAAGTATTATAAAGATGCTGATTATCAATCAAAAAAAGTTACTAACCACGAAAGAGATATCAAACTGACTAAGTCTGAAGAAAAAGCACGTATTGGTGCTCTGCTCACAATTTTTGTTATTGTTATTTTCTTTTGGATGTCATTTCATCAAAACGGAGCGGCACTTTCTCTCTTTGCAAAAACTTATACTTCTCTTCATGTAAGCAACTTAATTTATATATTATTCGACTTTTTCGGACTTAATGCAGTACTGGCATTTTTAATCGGATTGGGATTTTTAATTTCAAAAAATTCATCGGCAAAAGCAAAAATGTATTCGGGAATTGTTATGATTACTTCGATTGTAATAATCGTTCTAAAATTGTCATCACTTAATGGAAATAATGAAATCTCCCCCGAACAATTTCAATCATTCAATCCGATGTTTATTATATTGTTAACGCCTGTAGTAGTTTTATTTTTCAAGTACTTAAATTCAAAAGGAAAGGAACCATCATCACCCGGAAAAATTGGTCTCGGAATGATTTACACAGCACTTGCATTTACAGTTATGATGATTGCGTCATTTGGTTTGCCCGCTGTTCATACACTAAATGGTGAAGCATCAGCAATTTCCGTATCACCATTTTGGTTAATCTCTTCTTATTTAATAGTTACAGTCGGGGAACTTCATCTAAGTCCAATGGGATTATCTTTTGTATCAAAAGTCGCTCCGCCAAAAATTAAAGGTTTGATGATGGGACTTTGGTTTGGTGCTACTGCCATAGGAAATTATCTTTCCGGATACGTTGGAAGATTTTATCAGAATTGGGAAGTTTGGCAGTTTTTTGCTCTGCTTGTAATTACATCCTTGTTGGCTGCATTACTTTTAAGATTTTTCTTAAAGAGATTAAAAGAAGCAACGGCATAATTTGCTAAACAACGTGAAAATAAAATATACTGTTATTCTGTTTGCCGAGTTGAGCAGAATAACAGAATCGGATTATTCAAAGTCTTATATATACTGAATTTAAATTGGTTTTTCACAGAATCTGCGAACGGAAATTA
>CAZXDS010000031.1:0-7426 GCA_964639525.1 uncultured Melioribacteraceae bacterium
GTTAAACGAACGTCAAAGCAAATATGAAAATATTGTTGAAGACCCAAACTTTAATCCGATTTTCAAACCACTGTATATGCCTATTGACGGCATTGTGGGAAATATTGCTGTGTGGGTGAGTCTAAAGTAATTATTTTTACACATTGCACTACATACCAATGTGTGCTTCGAGTTCTTAAAAAAACAAATAACAAAATTATGCAACAATTTTTCAAAATTGTATAAATAGTATTTGCAATATTTTTTTACCTTTGTTAAGAAAAAATAAATTATTATTTTTATTTAGATGAAATATAAAAAACAAATATCGAAAAATTACCGCAAAGCAATTTCACTTTTGCTTCTGTTGTATTTTATTACATCGCCTATTCTTTTTGCATTTCCGCAAAAGACTTGTTCAGGTGCCTGCCCAATGGCAATGGATAAAAATAATTCTGAAATGCAGATGAACATGACCACCGGTTCGCATTGCGGAATGATGATGATGATGCAATCCAAAAAACATCAAAATCCGTGTGATGCTGAATTCGATATGTCCAAATGTAACATAGACAAAGAATATGCTTCAAGTTCTAATTACATTATTACAAATAAATATTCCACAAATTTTGATTTGCAGCAGATTTCTTTTGTTAATTCGTATTTGCCTAATAATAATTTTAGTTCCTTAGTAATTAAAAAGGTAAATGCACCACAAAAAAGTCCGCCGATTTTTCTTATAGTTGATTCTTTTCTTATCTGATTACACATCTTTTCCGAACTGTTTGTTATAACAGCTTCGGTAAACTACACATTTTTTAAATATTTTTTTTAATAAACTTGATTTGAGGAAATTATGAACTCAAGATTAATGTTGCTGCTGTTAATACTGCTATCATTTGCAGGTACACAATTCGGGCAACAAAAAAATGAATCGCTGCAGAATTTAATCAGCGAAGCTGTTAAAGTAAGTCCTAAAATTAAAATGCTGCAATCCAAATTTAATGTGGCAAAATCCGAAATTGAAATCGGCACAAATTTGCCTGATCCGGTGTTAAAATTAGGACTACTGAATATGCCTACAAATTCGTTTTCTTTTACACAGGAACCGATGACGGGAAAAATTGTAGGTTTAAGTCAGGCAATACCATTTCCCGGAGCATTAAGTTCCGTATCCGATGTAAAAGCTGTTGACACTTTAATAGTTCAGCAGGAAATAGCCGACTTACAAAATAAGATAAAAAAAGATGTATCCGATTTATTTTTTAGTCTTCAATTAAGACGCGAAGAAATTAAGTTGGCAGAAACAAGCATAAAACTTTTAAAACAAATTTCAAATGTTGTAAAAAGAAAATATGAAGTTGGAACTGCAAGCTTGCAGAATGTAATTCAAGTAGCGGTTCAAATAACACGCGTTAAAGATAAAATTGAAGTATTAAAAGGGAAGGAAAAATCAGCACTTGCTCAGTTAAATGCTTTGCTTCTTAAAACCGATGATTCCGAAATTTTAACATCGCCGATTGTAAATATCAAAAATACAAATGTTAAAACGGATTCTCTTCTTTCACTTGCATCCGCAAACCGTCCTGCATTAAAAAGTATTAACCTGATGATGGACAAAGCAGGATTGATGCAGAAACAAGCTGAATATTCTTTTTATCCGAATTTTAACTTAAGTCTGCAATATTCTCAACGAGACAATAATGCGGCAACCGGAGTGGATTTTCATGATTTTCTTTCTGTTGTAGTTGGTGTTACTTTGCCGATAAATTACGGCGGAAATAAAACTGCAAAAGTTGAGAAAGCAAAGTATCTTCAGGGACTTTATAGAGACCAATTTCAATCTTCGCTGCAGTTGCTTCAGCAATCATTCGGAAAAATAAATGCAAAACTTGTCGCGTTGAAAAGCAGAGAAAAACTGATTGTTACATCTTTGCTGCCTCAAGCAGAGCAAGCATACAAATCTTCAATTGCGGATTACCAAGTAAGTAAAATTGATTTCGTAAATGTTATTAAAGCAGAAGACGATATTATTAAAATTAATACCGAATTGGCAAAAGTCCGAACAGATTATCAAATAAACACAGCTCAATTGGAATTTCTCTCGGGCACAAATTTTAATAATTATTTCAAATAATGATATACGGAGAATATAAAATGAATAAGAAATTTTTAATTTACACAGTATTAGTAATTATCGGTGCTGTAATTGGCAGCGGCGGATATTATTTGCTTTACGGCGGAAAAGATTCTTCGCCGGCAGTTTCTACAAACAGCAATAAAACATCGGATGAATCAAATGGTAAAAAAGTCCTTTACTGGCGAGCACCGATGAACCCGAAAGAAATTTACAAGCATCCCGGTAAATCAAATATGGGAATGGATCTCGTTCCTGTTTACGCTGATAATTCAGGCGAAAGCGGAGTTATATCTATTAATCCCGTTATGCAGCAGGATATGAATGTTAAAATTGCCACTATAAAAGAAGGGACGCTCAATCCGGAAATATTTACAAATGGCATACTTCAACCGGATGAACAAAAAGAATACGTCGCAACTACTAAAATTTCCGGGTGGATTGAGAAGCTATACATTAATTATACAGGTCAAAAAGTAAGAAAGGGAGAAAAATTAGTTAAAATTTATTCGCCCGAACTTGTGGCTGCTCAAGAGGAATATTTGACTGCAGTTGCCTATGACAACGCAATGAGCAACAGTGAAACCAATTTCGGTTTAATTAAAAATGCAGTTCGTAAACTGCAATTATTAGATGTAACGGCGAATGAAATTAAACGATTGCACGATACCGAACAAGTTAATAAATATATAACATTGTATGCGCCGATGTCCGGCACGGTAATTTTTAAAGGCGTTGAGGAAGGAGCGAAGATAAACAGAGGCACACCTTTGTTAAAAATAGCTGATTTAAACAATCTTTGGATTCTTGCCGATATTTACGAATACGAAGCAAGCAAAATTAAACTCGGTCTTTCGGCAAAAGTAACTTTTGATTATTTGCCCGGTAAATCATACAACGGAAAAATATCATTTATTTATCCTACGTTAGATACAAAAACGAGAACATTAAAAGTTCGTCTTGATTTGCCGAACAGAAACGGTGAACTAAAACCCGGAATGTTTGCCAATGTTGATATTAAAACAGAAAGCAATGGAACTTTTCCACTTGTTCCTGAGCAAGCAGTTCTACGCAGCGGAAAGAAAAATACTGTTATAATTGCACTTGGGAAAGGTAAATTTAAACCTGCACAAATTGAACTTGGTGAATATTCTAACGGTTATTATCAAGTGTTGAGTGGACTTTCGGTAAATACAAATATTGTTACTTCGGCTCAATTTTTAATTGATTCCGAATCAAATCTTCGTGCCTCGGTTGAAATGTTTAACGGAGCAGATGACAGCAGCAAAACCGAAAAGACAGATATGAGTAATATGGATATGAGCAAAAAAGATACAAAAATTGATGTAAAGAAAAAAGAAAAATCTGAATTGATTAGAGAAGGTGTGATTGATGTTGAAGCCATTGATATAAATAAGGATGGAATTTTATATCAGGATATTATGGACTGGAATGTAATTTCAGATAAAGAAGCTGTTTGCCCGCTCTGTGGGATGACACTTAGAAAAATGACGATTGATCAAGTTAAAAAGAACTTAAAAGAAAATGGTTTTGAATACAAATAATAGACTGAAAACACCAAGATTAAGTATTCAAGCGGATTATCCGCGTGAATCTGTAAAATCAGTGTTGTCTGTGTTCTATAATTAGGAGATAAACATGGTACCAACAGAAAATCAAAAAGACGGTTTAATTGCGAAGACAATTGAATGGTCAATAAATAACAAAATTATGGTTATAATATTAACCGTAGCAGTAATACTCGGCGGTATTTGGGCAATTAAAAATACTGCAATAGATGCAATACCGGATTTGAGTGATGTTCAGGTAATTATATTTACAAAATATTCCGGTCAAGGTCCTCAAATTGTTGAAGACCAAGTTACTTATCCGCTAACAACCAAAATGCTTTCCGTACCCGGAGCAATTGATGTAAGAGGATATTCGTTCTTCGGCTTTTCAATGGTTTATATCATTTTTGAAGACGGAACCGATTTGTACTGGGCACGAAGCAGAGTGTTGGAATATTTAAGCTCAATGCAGAGTCAATTGCCGGCGGGACTTTCACCGGAATTAGGACCTGATGCCACCGGTCTCGGCTGGGTTTATGAATATGTGTTAAAATCAAAAACCAAATCGCTGCAGGAATTGCGTTCAATTCAAGATTGGTTTTTACGTTACGAATTGACTGCTGTTCCCGGAGTTTCGGAAGTTGCAAGTCTTGGCGGGTATGTAAAACAATACCAAGTAAATGTTGATCCCATTAAACTTGCATCTTACAACATTCCATTGAAAAAAATAAAAATGGCTATCAAGAATAGTAATAATGATGTAGGCGGGCGGCTTATTGAAATGGGCGAAACAGAATTTATGGTTCGCGGACTCGGTTACATTAAAAGTAAAAAGGATTTGGAATCAATTGCTATCGGTTTGAATAAATCAACAGGAACTCCGATATATTTACGTGATATTGCAAATATAGATATTGGTCCTGAAATTAGACGCGGACTTGCAGATTGGAACGGCGAAGGAGAAGTAGTCGGCGGTATAGTAATCCAACGATTTGGTGCGAATGGATTGAAAGTAATTGAAGGTGTTAAGGAAAAACTTGAGGAACTTAAAAAATCTCTTCCGCCGGATGTAGAAATTATTACAGCATATGATAGATCTCATCTTATTGAGAAAGCCGTTGATAACCTTACCGATAAATTACTTGAAGAAATGATTGTAGTTGCATTAATTATTTTCATGTTTCTCCTTCACTTCCGCAGTTCTCTCGTTGCAATATTTACATTGCCCACAGCGATTCTCGGAGCATTGATTATAATGCAGATTCAGGGAATTAATGCAAATATTATGTCGCTTGGAGGAATTGCAATTGCAATTGGGGCTATGGTGGACGCCGCAATTATTATGGTTGAAAACACACAATCGCACGTGCTCCACAATCAGCTTAAACCAATAGAGCAGCAGAAACCTCACTGGGCTGTTATACTGCAGGCATCTAAAGAAGTCGGTCCTTCAATCTTCTTTTCGCTTCTTGTTATCGTAGTTTCATTTTTGCCGGTATTTACTCTTGAGCAACAGGAAGGCAGATTATTTAAACCGCTTGCTTACACAAAATCATATTCAATGGCAGTGGGAGCAATCCTTGCAATTACAATTGTTCCGGTGCTAATGGGATATTTTATTCGCGGTAAAATGAAAAAGGAAGAAGACAATCCTATTACAAGATTTTTAATGAATATTTATCATCCTATTGTTGATTTTGTAATGAACAAACGATGGGCAGTTCTAATTGCTGCAGTAGTAATAGTTGCGGTAACGTATTTCCCTTTCAAACAGTTGGGTTCGGAATTTATGCCGCCGCTGTATGAAGGTGACTTATTGTATATGCCTACTACTTTACCCGGTATTTCAATTACTAAGGCAAGGGAATTATTACAGCAGACCGATAAAATAATAAAAACATTTCCCGAAGTAGAATCGGTTCTCGGTAAAATCGGACGTGCAGAAACAGCAACAGATCCGGCTCCTCTTTCAATGATGGAAACAACGATTAGGCTGAAACCGCAGAGCGAATGGCCCAAAGGAATGACGCCGAAAAAATTAATAAGCAAAATGGATGCGGCAATTAAAATTCCCGGATTAACAAATGCGTGGACAATGCCTATTAAAACACGAATTGATATGCTTTCGACTGGAATTAAAACTCCGGTAGGAATTAAAATTGCCGGTCCTGACCTAAATGTTCTTGAACGGATAGGAAAGGAAATTGAAAAAGTTACTAAAAAAATTCCCGGAACCAGATCTGTTTATGCCGAACGTGCTGCAGGCGGAAATTATGTGGATTTTGATATTGACAGAAATGCCATTGCACGGTACGGATTAACAATCGGCGATGTTCAAGATGTTTTTATGTCGGCAGTAGGCGGAATGAATATTACAAAAACCGTTGAAGGTTTGGAACGTTATCCTGTGAATTTGAGATATCAAAGAGATTACAGAAATAACCTGGAAGATTTGAAAAGAGTGTTGGTTCCGCTTCCGAAAGGCGGGAATATTCCAATAAAGCAACTTGGAACGATTAGTGTTAAAAAAGGTCCGCCTGTAATAAAATCTGAAAATTCACGGCCCAATGCATGGGTTTATATAGACCTTGAAGGTTCGGATATTGGTTCATACGTGGAAAAAGCACAAAAAATAATCAAAGAAAAGATTCATCTGCCTCAAGGATATTCGCTGAAATGGAGCGGACAGTATGAATATATGGAGAGAGCTGCAAAGAAATTGGCGGTTGTTATTCCCGTAACATTATTGCTTGTAATTTTACTGCTCTATTTTAATACCAAATCTTTTGTGAAAACAGGAATTATTCTTCTCGCTCTTCCCTTTTCAATGGTTGGGGCAATTTGGTACTTGTATTTCGCAGGATTTCACATGAGTGTTGCGGTCTGGGTAGGAATAATTGCGCTGCTCGGCGTTAGTGCAGAAACCGGTGTGGTTATGCTTCTTTATCTCGACATTGCTTATGAAAACTGGGTGAAGCAAGGAAAAATGAAAACATTCCACGATTTACGCGAAGCAATTTTTGAAGGTGCGGTAAAACGTATTCGTCCAAAAATGATGACTGTTCTAGTGCTTTTCTTCGGATTGCTTCCAATATTGATTGGACACGGAGCCGGCAGTGATGTAATGAAACGAATTGCTGCTCCAATGGCAGGCGGCATATTCACCAGTTTGGTTATGGAATTAACAATATTTCCGGCACTGTTTTATATAATAAAAATGAGGAAATTAAAAAAAGTTGAAGTTCTGCCTATTGACAATTAAGCAATTAGATTAAGATAATTGTAGGAATGCAGTGGAAATATTATTTATAGTACCACCATTGATTTTATTTGTGTGGCTAATTATCAAAAAGGTGAAAAAAGTTGGAGACGGCGAAAGCTGCTGCCGATAAATAACCGGAATGTGTAATAAACAAGGGAGGTAGATTATGAAAGAGATAAAAGCATATATAAGACATAACAAAGCAGAAATTGTTATACAAAAATTAGAAACTGCCGGAGTAACCGGTATGACAGTTCTTGATGCGAACGCACTATCAGAATGGGCAGACAGCGAAGCTTTCAGCTTTTCAATTAAGTACGTTCAAAAGTATTCCTCTGTTGTAAAAATAGAACTTATTTGCAATAAGGAACAAGTTGATGAACTTGTAAAAGTAATAGCAAAATATGGACATACAGGCGAAAGCGGTGACGGCTGGATTTTTGTTTCGGATATTGAACAAGCAATTCGCATAAAAAC
>CAZXDS010000031.1:7526-10560 GCA_964639525.1 uncultured Melioribacteraceae bacterium
GCGGTGACGGCTGGATTTTTGTTTCGGATATTGAACAAGCAATTCGCATAAAAACCGGCAAAAAAGATATAATTAGTTGAGTACTAAATATGAAGAACCATTTAAGCGAACTATTAAATAGTTCGCTTAAATAAAAAGAATTTTAATAAAATAAATAGGAGAAGCACAATGAAACACATAACAAAAATATCAACCATAGCAGTAATTTTAATGTTTTTTGCAGCAAGCATCATATCAGCTCAAAAACATTCTAAGTCTGCAAAGACAAATAACCAAATGATGCAGAATATGCAGGGGAACTGCGACAGTACAATGATGAGCAACCACAAAGCTATGATGATGAAAAAAGGTATGATGAAAGACGGAATGATGAACTGCGACAGCACAATGATGAGTAACCATAAAGCCATGATGATGAAAAAAGGTATGATGAAAGACGGGATGATGAACTGCGACAGCACAATGATGAGTAATCATAAAGCTATGATGATGAAAAAAGGCATGATGAAAGACGGGATGATGAACTGCGACAGCACAATGATGAGTAATCATAAAACTATGATGATGAAAAAAGGCATGATGAAAGATGGCGCGATGATGAATCATAAAGCTATGCTGAAAAATAATAATGGGATGATGGATCAGGGTAATATGAAGAATTCCAAAATGGAAAGCTCAATCGTTCACAAAGGTGTTATTAATGTGGCAGCCATTGATAAAAACAAAGACGGAAAGGTTTATCAGGATACGATGGATTGGAATGTCATTTCCGATAAACCAGGTAAATGCCCTAATTGCGGCATGACTTTGAAAGAAGTTACAATTGAACAAGCAATTAAAAATTTGAAAAATAATGGTTTTGAAACAAAATAATTATTAAATATTTATTAGGAGCAGTAAAATGAAAAAGTTAAGTAAAAATCTCAGTCTAATTAGCAGTTTGTTGCTAATAACTATTTTTATGTTTTATTCTAATACAAAAGCACAGAATAATAACATGAACCAAAATATGCAGCATATGATGCAACAAAATATGAGTAATATGCAGCAGATGACAAATCATATGAATCAAATGAATTCACGAATGCAAAGTATGATGCAGGGAATGGATAAAAATATGATGGATGGCAAAAATGGTAACGGCATGATGGGACAGGGTCATGGAATGATGAATGGCAAAAATGGTATGATGAACAAAAACAACGGCAATATGCAAAATGCCCAAGGTATGATGGGAATAATGCAGAATATGAAAATAATGTCGCAGAATATGGACCAAATGCTGCAGCAAATGAACCAAATGATGAAAAACAAAGATATGATGAATAATGAACCAATGATGAGAAATATGAATGACATGATGGGAAACATGGATAAATTAATGAAACATTATGACGGAATGCTAAAATATCTTGAATCCCAAAGAAAAACCCAAACTAAAAAATAGGAACATGAAAACTATGAGAGAACCATCAAGAATATTTATTGCTTTCGTCATTGTATTTTTTGCAATTACCAATGTTAAAGCACAAAATAAGTTGTATGTTAATACTTCAATGCAGATGACTGGAAGTAGTTTTTCAGACGGCTCAAACCATAACTCATTTTTTCTAAACGGAGGATTGACTTATCAGACTCGGAATTTATATCTGAGTCTGAGTCTTCCAATAGTATTTAGCCCGAATAATACTTTTACACAGTTGGGAGATACTTTTTTACCAAATGATAATGATGGAAGCACTAATTCAGGTAATTATTTTAACAAATTCGGGCATATGAATGACCAAAACGGGGATATGATGGGTATTGCCAATTTAGGAATTGGAGATTTGTACTTGAACGGCAGTCTGAACATTATTGATGAAGGCAGCATTTTACCATCATTTTCAATTGACGGATATGTGAAATTTCCGACAGCATCATCAAACGTAGGAATCGGAACCGGGAAATATGATTTTCAAATTGCATTGGGAACAAGAAAATATGTGAATAATTTTTCTTTTTTCGCACAATTTGGTTATTTATTTTTAGGAAAGGACAGCCAATCGGCAATTATTGACCCATTTACTCTAAGTTTCGGAATGGGTTACACGTTTGCTAACCGGAAACATTCTCTTTTGTTAGGATATGATTCGTACTCAACAATATTTCAAGGTTCGGCATCACCGAAACAATTATCACTTGGCTATAATTATTTAATAAAAAACGGAATGTATATTTCGGCAATTGCTTCAGCCGGATTAAATAGTTCTACTTCGAATTATACATTTTCGACAGGATTAAATTTTGGAATTTAATTTAATATAAAGGATAAATAAAATGAATATTAAAGGACTTAAAATCGCAATTATGATTTTTTTAATTTCCTCCGTTTTACCTGCTCACGGAAATCATAAAAAGAAAATGGCAATGATGCATGCGCAGGATACATTAACAATTGTTGCCGGAGATACAATAGCAATAAATGGAATTGCAACTAAAACATTTCTTGCTAATAAAGAAGCGGCAGAAAACAAGGCATTATTACAGCCACCGGACGAAGAAACGGAAGAGCCGGAAGAAATTACTTTTGATGCATTGTTCGAACATATTCACAATAAAGTTATCCACTTCCCTATTGCGTTAACTGTTATCGGTTTTGTTTTAATGCTTTTGGGTTACAAGGATGACAAATATTTATCCGCTCTTAAAATTATCATTCCGTTTGCGGCAATTATGACAGTCGTAGCTGTTTTTGCCGGTCTTGCACAGGTTGAGCCTTTTGAAGGTACTGCTGCATACGGTCTTGTTGTTGTACATAAATACTTAGGTTTCAGTGTATTAACTTCACTGATATTGTGGTCAATTACACTATATGCAAAAAAATGGAAAAAATTTGTTTGGCTGTTTGCGTCATTAACTCTTATTCTCGTATCAATTGCAGGTTTATACGGAGGCGTAATCGCACATTAAATGTTCAATATTATCAAAAATATTGTATTCTTTTCAATTCCCATTAATTTCATTTGGGAAATGGCACAAATGCCTTTTTATA
>CAZXDS010000031.1:10660-22675 GCA_964639525.1 uncultured Melioribacteraceae bacterium
TTCTTTTCAATTCCCATTAATTTCATTTGGGAAATGGCACAAATGCCTTTTTATAGTAATATGCCTTGGGATTTTAGAACAGCTGTTATTTGTCTTACAGCAAGTTTTGGCGATGTGTTGATGATTTTAATTATTTATTCTTCGGTTTCTTTTTTACTAAAGGATTTTTTTTGGGTTAAACATTTTAAGTTTAACGGTATCTTTTTCAGCATAATCATTGGTTTTATAATATCGATTATAGTAGAAAAAATTGCATTATCGGTTAACATGTGGAGCTACAGTAATAATATGTTTTTGATACCATTTTTAAAAGTTGGTATTACACCTACTCTTCAAATGATAATATTACCGTTAATCATTTTTAAATTTTCAAATAATAAATTACTTAATTTCAAAAGGAGTCGATCATGATGAACGGAATGTTTGGAGGCGGTATGTGGTTCGGATGGATTTTCTGGATTGCAATTCTTGCCCTTGTTATATGGGCAGTTACACAATTTACAAATCGAAATAGAACTATGGATTCGTCTAATTTTAACGAGAAGGAAATACCTTTGTCTATACTAAAAAAAAGATATGCTAAAGGTGAAATTACAAAAGAACAATTTGATGAAATGCGCAAAGATTTAGAATAAATTACTCAACGGTTTTGAATAATTTTATAACATTTTTTAATAATTATATAATAGAATATTCAAACTTAAATTTATATTTACATCGTGGAAAACAAATAATAAAATACTCACGGAGGATGTTATGGAACAATTCATAGCGGCAATTTTATTTTCTAGTATTGCAATCGTTGGCTTTTGGGCGGCTTTAAAGTTCAGTAAGTTTGAAGGCGAATCCCACGATGAATGCGATAATCCTGAACAATGTATTTTAAGAAAAATAGGGTTATCTAAATTACATTGCGACAATTAAATATAATTGAAAATGGATAATTGATAATTGAGAATTATTCGTTACAGATAAAAATGTTATAGTTAAAAAAGATGTGTTTTCATTTCACTTAATAAAAGGGGAAACAATGGAAAATAATAACGAACATAATCATGCGGAAATGGATCATCACGACATGAATCATTCGCATGAACACATGGACGACCATGACGCACATAATCACAGCCATCACGGCGGCGGGCACGATGAACACAAAGGTCATGCTAATCATCACGAACACATGATCGCAGACTTTAGGAAACGATTCTGGATATCAATTGCGGTTTCAATTCCTATTTTGCTTTTATCACCACTAGTTCAGCAATTTTTAGGATTCGGTACTTCTATCCGTTTTACAGGTGACAAATATTTAGCTTTTCTATTGTCAACATTTGTTTTCTTTTACGGTGGTTATCCTTTCTTGAAAGGTATGGTTGATGAATTAAAGAAAAAGCAGCCCGGAATGATGACATTGATTGCTGTCGCCGTAAGTGTTGCTTATTTTTATAGTTCAGCCGTTGTCTTCGGACTTGAAGGGAAAGTATTCTTTTGGGAACTTGCTACTTTAATTGATATTATGCTGGTGGGACATTGGATAGAAATGAGATCCGTTATGGGCGCTTCCAGAGCTTTGGAAGAACTTGCTAAATTAATGCCATCCGATGCTCATTTAATAAAAGAAGATGATAACATAGTTGATGTTCCACTCTCCGAATTAAAATCCGGTGACAAAGTATTGGTTAAACCGGGTGAAAAAATTCCTGCTGACGGCGTAGCTGTAAAAGGACAGAGTTCTGTTAACGAATCCATGCTCACGGGTGAATCGAAACCTGTTACAAAAACAATCGGCGATAAGGTAATTGGCGGCGGTATAAACGGAGAAGGTTCTCTAGTAATTCAGGTAGAAAGAACCGGAAAAGACTCTTTTCTCTCTCAAGTTATTGACTTAGTTAAAGAAGCACAGGAAAGTAAATCAAAAACACAAGATCTTGCTAACCGTGCTGCATTTTGGCTTACAATAATCGCAATTCTCGGCGGAGCTATTACAATGTTTGTCTGGCTTGCCATAATGAATCAAAGTCTTGCATTTGCTCTGGAAAGAACCGTAACGGTTATGGTAATTACGTGCCCTCATGCATTAGGACTTGCAGTACCGCTTGTAGTTGCTGTTTCTACTGCTATTTCTGCGTCTAAAGGTTTGTTAATTAGAAACCGTGTCGCTTTTGAACAAGCAAGAAAATTAGATGCAATTATTTTTGATAAAACCGGTACCTTAACTAAAGGAGAGTTTGGCATTACAGATATTATTTCATTTGATAATAAGTTCACTAATGATGAAGTTTTACATCTTGCGGCTTCCGTTGAAAGAAACAGCGAACATCCGATTGCACAAGGTATTTATAAAAGTACTAGCAATATTTCAGAAGCCCTAGAGTTCAAAGCTGTTCCCGGTAAAGGTGCGAGAGCTATTGTTGATAGTTTGAATGTGGGAGTCTTCAGTCCCGGCTATTTACGTGAAAAGAATATCTCTATAAACGATGAAAGAATTGAAAAACTATCCGGACAAGGTAAAACTGTTGTATTTGTTTTAGTTGATGATAAACTTGTAGGCGCGATTGCATTGGCTGATATTATTCGGGAAGAATCTAAGAAAGCAATTGCCGAGTTTAAAAAACTTGGAATCAAAACCATTATGTTAACCGGTGATAATGAAAAAGTTGCGAAGTATGTTGCAGATGAAATTGGTCTTGATAGATATATTGCCGAAGTATTACCCGATGGGAAAGCAAAAACGGTAAAGGAAATTCAAGCTGAAGGATTAGTTGTTGCAATGACAGGCGACGGAGTAAATGACGCACCTGCATTAGTTCAGGCAGATGTTGGTATCGCCATCGGAGCAGGAACTGATGTTGCCGTTGAAGCTGCTGATATTGTTCTTGTAAAGAGTAACCCATTGGATGTTCTTTCAATTATTAAACTTTCAAAAGCTACATACAAAAAAATGGTTCAGAACTTAATATGGGCTACAGGCTATAACGCATTTGCAATTCCGCTTGCCGCCGGAGTATTGTATAGTTACGGGGTTTTACTTAGTCCTGCAGCCGGTGCCGCTTTAATGTCGCTTAGTACTGTAATAGTTGCAATAAATGCAAAAATGCTGAAAATAGATAAACATAAATAATGCAAACTGTATTTAAAAACATAAAACATTTGTAATTTTTTTCACGTACAAAATATGATTATAAAAATATAGTGTTGTTTTTATCCGGTTTCTGCCGATTAAAATACTTGGAACTTCTTTGTAAAGTATAATAATCTATCTGAATATCATTAGTGTATTTTAAATAGTCAATATTTGTATGATAAAATATTTTATAACTTATAATTTTAGTAAATTAGATAAACTAATGGTGAAACGATGAAACTGATAATAATTGTATTGATGTTATTTTTATCCGGGATAACAATGGCTCAGGAAAATACTTTAGTTGACTTAGATATCTCCTCTGTTAAAGGATATGGTGCTGTTGTTACAAAATATTCTTCATTAAATAATTACGGGGCTTTAACTGTTGGAGGGAGAGGAGGCTGGATTTTCAATAATACCTTCTTAATCGGAGCCGGAATCTACGGTCTTGCTTCCAATGTCCCGGTAGATGTTTTTGACAGCAACACCCTACTGACAAGAAGCGACAAATTACATTTTATGTACGGAGGAGTTGAAGTTGAATACGTCTTCAGTCCTAAAAATTTAGTCCACTACTCAATCTACACTTTGGTCGGTTTAGGCTCAATTTCATCGCACACTAACAGTCAAGAATATCCGGACGGATATTATGATCACAGTCATATGAACAATCCTTTTCTGGTACTTGAACCTGCTTTTAATGTTACATTAAATATTGCAAATTTTTTCCACGTGTCTCTGGGTGTTGGATATCTGATTACTTCCGGTGCTGATTATCAAACTGTTGGAGACGGTTCACTTTCCGGTTTAACAGGAAACTTTACTATTCAATTTAATGGTACAAAATAGAAATATTTGTGTAAATATTGTTTTAAACATTTAAAATTAATTACAGAAAAGGAACATCGGTTTTATTGAGTAATATTAATGAATTCAAACAAAAACATAACGATTGTTGGAGCTGGACCTGCCGGATTAACAGCCTCAATAATTTTGAAAAATTCCGGTTATGATGTAAACTTGTATGAACAGAATAGCAATGTAGGACTTCGTTTCAATGGTGATTTCCAAGGACTTGAAAATTGGTCGGATACAAAAGATACTTTGGAATTATTAAATAATCTCGGTATAAAAATAAATTTCTTGTGCCAACCATATTATGGGAAAGATGGTTATTTTTACGGACCCAATCTAAAAAAAATAAAAGTTAAATCAGCCCGTCCCCTTTTTTACTTAATTGAGAGAGGTTCAAATGAAAACTCTCTGGACAGAGGACTTCTTAAACAAGCTGAAGATGCAGGTGTAAATATATTTTGGGAACAAAAACTTGATGCAGTAAAAGAAGGGAAAGCTATTGTAGGCAGCGGACCAAAAGCCGCCGATGCAATAGCCAAAGGAATAGTTTTTAAAACTTCGTATAAAAATATATTTATTGGTTTTCTTGATAATAAAATTGCACCGAAAGGTTATTCTTATCTACTTGTAAATGAAGGAAAAGCTACATTTGCCACTTGTCTTTTTGAAGACTTTAAGAATGAAAAACTTTATTTCAAAAAGGCATTAAATAGGTTGGATTCGATTGTAGATATTGAAAAAATTGATCAACATGAATTCGGCGGATTTGTAATTTTTTTTAACGAGCCAAAGTATTCCAAAGATAACAGAATTTTATATGTCGGCGAAAATGCAGGATTTCAGGATGCACTTTGGGGTTTTGGAATTAAATATGCAATACTCTCCGGATATTATGCAGCACAAAGTATTATTTTTAATAAAAGTTACAAAGCACTTTGCGAAAAATATCTTAGTCCAAAACTACAAACTTCGTTTGCTAACAGATTTTTATTTGCCCATTTCACAAATTTTGGTTATTCATTTATTCTATCGAGGTTAAAAAATTTTGATGATGTTATTCTTCCGTTAAGGAAACATTATAACCAATCAAATTCTAAAAAAATAGTTTATCAAATTGCTAAAAGATGGTATAAAACCAGGTTAATAGATAAACAATGCTTACATCATAATTGTGATTGTGTGTGGTGTAGGCATGGGAAAACTGCTCATGGATAATTCAGTATTAAACCAAAAAATATTGTTTTTGCAACTGTTTATTTTGTAATGGAGTACCTCTAATTAGAGTTTTTATTATTAGATAATAAACTTTGTAAGTTACTATTACTAGATTTAAAATTATGGAGGAAATATGGAACGTTGTATTGTATGCGGGATGGACGTAGTAAATTCGGAAAATACGGAATCAACTGTTATTAAAGATAAAACTTATTATTTCTGTACTGCATTGTGTAAGGTATTGTTTTTGCAAGAGCCTGAGAAATATTTGGATAGTGTTAAAGATGATGAGAAAAAGGGATAGGAATTTATTTCTGCATCCGTAATGCTTAATCATATTTCAACACGGTTTTTTTATATGTCTTGGACATTTAAAATATTAGTATTTTAATAATTTGATATGGTTTAAATAGGTTATGGTAATTATTTTTTTTAGATTTCTTTATATAATTTTTCTTTTGCAAGGAGGAATAAATGAAAAGACGTGATTTTCTTAAAGTTTCTACTACTGTTGCAGCCGCTTCTATTTTACCTACTTCATTACTTTCGGCTCAAGTTATAAAAGAAAATAAAAGGAAATTTCCAAATATTTTAAAGCCTAATATTAGTAATGGAGTAAAGGAATTTGAACTATATGTTGAGATAGTAGAACATGAAGCTGTGCCCGGATTTAAATTCCATACGCTAGCTTTTAACGGACAAATACCAGGGCCCGAATTAAGAGTAAATAAAGGTGACAGAGTTCGAGTAAAATTTAAAAACAAAACCGAACTAAATCATACTATTCACTGGCATGGTATATATGTACCGTGGAGAATGGACGGTGTTCCCTATGTAACGCAAATGCCCGTAATGCCTGGTCAGGAGTTTGTTTATGAATTTACTGCCGAACCATATGGTACTCATTTCTATCACTGTCATTGGGGAACATTATTGCACATGCAGTCGGGAATGTACGGCAGTTTTATTGTAGAAGATCCGGACGATCCTATTAAAAAATCATATCCGTATGAGCGAGAATACACACTTGTATATTCTGCACATGATTCCAATTTTATTCGTAATGAACTGGATGCAATGCTTGAACGAATGAAAGAAAGAATGTATTTGATGAAAAACGGTAGATTTAATAAAGAGAGATTTGCAACCTTTAACACTAAAGATGAATTTGTTAAGGCTGTTGAAAATGGTTATATCCCTCCTTATGTTACAAACAGACGTTCTATGTCCGAATTACCGCAGCCGAATTGGTTTACTGTTAACGGGAAGTCTTATCCTATGACGCCAAACATTTACATCAAGGAAGGTGAAAATATCAGAGTTCGACTAATTAACGCAGGTACGGAAGAACATTATCTTCACCTTCATGGTCATGATTTTTGGCAGGTTTGTAATGACGGTATTCCCATACAACAACCGATGCAAATGAATACACTTAGATTAAGCCCAGGTAAAACTTTAGATATTATAATTGAGGGGAAAAATAGAGGTATTTGGACTTTCCACGATCACGATACAAGACGAGTTACTAATAACGGACTCTATCCCGGCGGGAACTTATTGGCGCTGGTTTATGAAGATATGCCGGCAAAAGAAGCCGAATTGAATATGATGGCAAAGAAGATGGGATTACCTTCGTTACCAATAATAGCTTTAGACGAATAATCGGTTAAAATGATTACTATTTAATTTTAGGAGATATTCTAATGTTAAAACAAAAGTTTCTTTGGAAAGCAATCTTTATTTTAAGCTTTACCTTTTTGGGAACAATATTTGGGCAAATCAGCCCAGAGATTCAGCTTGGCGCAAGAGGTGTTATGTCAGTGAACGTTGATGCTAATTCTGATAAAACTACTTCCGCAATTAATGACTTTTCCGATTCCGGAATATTATTAGGATTCCGTCAAAAACTATACAGTAACTTTCGCGGTCAGTTTGTAATTGGAATGCAGTTCCCTGATGCCAACTCAAATCTTGGACAAATATTTTTTCATCAAACATTTTTAAAATTAGAAGATCGAACGAATATTATTAAACTCGGACGTTCAAGAGTAGCAAGCGCGTTAATAGAGTTCCCTACCTTGAGGGACGACGATGCTCTGCATTTTACCGATGTTCTGAACCCTTTTTCCTCGGGTGTTAACTCCGAAGATAATCAATACGGAAATGTATTTGAATACACACACATTTTCAAACAGCGCTTCCATTTAAAAATTCATGGTGAACATTTTACTAAGTCTCCCAAATTTCCTAATACAGCAGAAACCGACTTTAGTTTAAATGCAATCGGAATGTCATTTGTTTATCGTGTTCCTGCTACACAATTATGGGAACGTCCTGTTCTTCAGCAGATAGGAATTGGTTTTAATAATTTTCTTACCGATAGAACCGGATACACAAAAGAATACGACAAAATGTTAAAGATTATATCGTTGTCCACAATATTTAACATACTAAGAGACCCTGTTTATTTTATAGATTTAAGAAGCCAATTTATTTATAATCAAGGGTTTGATGAAATAACGAAAATCACCGATTTCTATTCAATGAGCAGAGCAGCTTCTATTTCATCCTTTACAAGTCTTCGTTATCTATATAGAAAATTAGAAAGACCATCGCTTCAGGTTTCCGTTTCGGCAGGTTATAAAAGTTTTACTGATTTATCAAACAGTACTTATCAGCTGCAATTAATTTTAAATACATTTTATAGACTGGGTGCAAATTTTGATATTGGTGTACAATTCCAGTACACTAAAAATAACGGATATATGCAAACATTATTCGGTAATAATGAAACACGAATTCAGCTTGCCCTTGTATATTCAGTTGAACAACTATGGAACAGCCAATTCGGTGACAGAGAATCGCTGTTAAATTTGGAACATGGCTACATTCCTTAATTTAAGGAACATATTCTATTAAATATTTTAGAACAATGTAAATAAATTATTATCATCTAAGTAAGGAGAATTAAAATGTCATACGCATTTTCAAAAAAGGTAGATTTAACCTACGATGAAGCAATTGAAAAAGTAACCGAAGAACTAAAAAAAGAAGGTTTTGGAATTTTAACGGAAATTGACGTGCAGGCAACATTAAAAAAGAAATTGGATGTTGACTTTAAACCGTATAAAATTCTTGGTGCGTGCAATCCGCCTTTTGCATATAAAACACTTCAAGCCGAAGAACAAATCGGTTTAATGCTGCCTTGCAATGTAATTGTTTACATAAATGATAATGATGAAACAATAGTAGCCGCCGTAGATCCGGCTGCTTCGATGCAGGCAGTTCAAAACGAATCACTCGGTGAAATTGCCGAAACGGTTCAGAACAAACTAAAAAGCGTTATTGAAACGCTTTAAATAAAAAAGAATTATTGAATTGTTTTATAGTGGAAATAGTTTTGTCAATATTATTGTCAAATTTAGTTGCTGTGTGAAAAGAATTATCCAACACTTTAAGTACTGTGATATGAACTAAAAAATAAATATTTAAAACCTGTTTTAACGGGTTTTAAATATTTTCACACGGTTCTAAATAGAACTGACTATTTAAGTATAAGAAAATAAAATGGAACTTTACGAAGAAATAAAAGAGTTGAAAAAGCATCTTCATTACTTAAAAGGACAGATTGATGCCGTTGAGAAAATGCTTAACCAAGGAAAAAATCTCAATGATGTTTATACACAATTTAAAGCTTTGCAAGGAACAATGGATAAAACGTCATATCTTTTATTGGAAGAAATATTAAGAAAAGAACTTGCATTAAAAATTGTAAAAGCCGTTGATGCCTGCCCCGGGAATTGCAGTGATGCCGAAAAAATTCAATTCGCAAAAGAAGAGTTTCCTAATTTAGAAGTTAACAAAGTAGCCTCAATTATTTCCGAGATGGACAAAATAAAGGAGCGGCTTGACAATCTTAATGGAAATAGTAAAAACAAATAAACTCTAATTTCCTCTCAAATTAATAAATCATAATTCCCTTGACACACTCCCCCACCTTAAAATATATTTAAAAAGCAATTGATAATGGATAGTTGACAATTGAAAATTACTTCAAGGAAATGATAATATAAAAAAAGGAGATAAAATGTTAAACAACAAAAACACCACACATAAAATAGAAATCTTTTCCGCCGGTTGTAAATTTTGCAGCGGTGTAGAGAATCAAGTTAAAAAAATTAAAGGTAGTAACGACACTTTGATAACTTACAATTTAAACGATGAGGCAACTGCAGTTGAATATTATCAAGCTGCAAAAAAATATGGTATTAATTCGGTTCCTTCAGTCGTTGTTGATGAGAAACTTCTTGGCTGTTGCGGTTCAAACGGGTTTAATAAAGAAATTTTAACTACCTCATTAAATTAATATGAAAAGAGTAAATAAATATTTAAAACCGGTTTTGATCTTAGGATTATTATTTGTTTTTACTAATATATCAAAAGCACAAGGTCCGCCTATCTATACTGATACTCCAATATTGTTGGGACTTGACGGCGGCGGCATTAGAACATTCGCTAAATTTACATCAACGGAGAGCGTAAACTCTTTTGTTCAACCGTTTGTTATACCGTATAATTTAACAACCGATTTCCAAATAGGAATTATACAGCCGTTTGTTGTTTTGTTCCATGAAGGAATAGACAGCAAGTCCGGTTTTGGTAATTTAACTGTATTCGGCAAGTATTCCGTTTTCCAAAAGAATGGCAAAGGCAAAACTTTCAGAGGGATATTGAAATACAAGCAAAGTTTTAATTCCGGTTCCGGTAAAGTGAGTCCCAAAGCTGTAATATCTCAGTTCGATTTTGTAACGGGTTATATTACAACTAAATACGGGATTTACGGTTCAATCGGTTATGCTTTTATTTCAAACAATATGAATGACAAAGTATTTTTTAACTTGGCGTTTGGTTATCCTTTTCTTCCGCAGAAGTATCCGCCGTTTCAGCTAAATTTATTTCTGGAAATAAACGGCAGTAATACTTTGGATATAAACAAATACTTGATTTTCATATCACCCGGGATTCAGTTAATTGCAACTTCTACTTTTTTAATTGAAGCCGGATTTCAAATACCGGTTGTTGATGATATGAACTCCATTGATTATTCCACTTCTCTTGGGATTAGGTATTTAATATTCTGAATTTACCAATGTATATGAAGTGCAAGTGATTTTAGAGACTTAGAAAATTAATATAATTTATTGTTAACCACTACCTTTAGTCCGGGAAAAGAGCTAACAAAGAGATACGGTTTTGGTGCGATTTTTGGGATTCCTCTTTAGCAGCTTAAAAATCGTAACGAAACCAAATGGACGAAAAAGATAAAAGATATACTATTCACAAAGTGATTTTTCACAGAAATCGAAAGGTGATATAAAATGGTTGGAATTAAAAAATATATTTTAGTATTCAGTGTAATATTTTTGTTTAATGTAGTGCAGAATTATGCACACGAACCTATTTACGGTAATGGACCGCATGTACTTTTTAAAGGCGGTTTTGCACCCGGAATTACTCTGCAAAGTGGTTTGGGATTTATTGAAAACGAGTTTAATCTTGAATACGGACTAACGGCAAATTTTACAATCGGGACGGATTTATTTTTCAATAACGAAGCCGGCAACTATAAATATAACGGAATTAAACTTAAAGGTAAATACCGTTTTTACACAAAGTTCAGCCGCGGTGCAATGCTTCAATTTGCAGTTTTGGGCGGTTATAAGTTTTCTAAAGAGAATAATTTACCAAACGTATTAAATATTGGACTTGCTGCCGGACGTGAAGCAATTGATTGGTATTGGTTTGCAAGCGCTGTTTATATAGGGAAAATCACAGATGAAAAACCCAAGCCCGGTAATGCAATTAATTACGATTTAACTTTCGGATATAGATTTACCAAATTAAGTTATTATAAACCCGACCTAGTTGTTTTTCTTGAGTTTATCGGGCAACACCAATTTGCTTCAAAATTAAACAATACGGAAATTGAGCAATCAGGCGGAAATTCATGGGCTGTCGCTCCGACCCTTATGTTTACTTACCTTAATTATGCACTCCGAACAGGTGTGGAATTCGGCATCGGAGAAAGCGGTTATATAAACAGACCGAAAACAAATTTTAAAGTTTCAATTGAAATGCATATTTAACAAATAATAATAAAGGATAAAATAATGGAAGAGAATAAAATTTTTAGAATAATAATATTGGCAATGATATTGGCTTTTAGTTTCTCAAATATTCAACTTCAAGCTCAAGAGAAAAAAGAAAGCCAAAAATATGTCAAAATTGAAGTTGACGGATTGGCTTGTCCGTTTTGTGCTTATGGTTTAGAAAAAAAATTACGCAGCGATATTAAAGATATCAATAACCTTGATATCAATATCGAAGAAGGTTTTGTAACTTTTGGCTTTCCAAAACAAAATAAACCGAGTAAAGAAAAGTTGAAAGAAATAGTTTCGGATGCCGGTTTTCAAGCAAAGAACATTTCTTTCTCAAATAATCCTTTTCCTAACGAAGAAGATAAGAAATGAAAAAGATTGCGTTTATAGTCCTAAGTCTGATGTTTCTCTTTGGCTGCAGTACAAAAACTAAATATGATTATTCAAAAGAGATAAAATTAAAGGGAATGAACCCAATTAGCGCTGCTGTTGGTAAAAGCGGAATCTGGGTTTCGGATTCAAAAAATAATGAAATTATTAAAATAAATGAAAGCGGTAAAATACTTGAAAAATTCACGGGATTTAAACGACCGATGCATATTTCTTTTTTCAAAGGGAAAGTTTACATTCCCGAATATTTGAATGACTCTCTCA
>CAZXDS010000032.1:0-18489 GCA_964639525.1 uncultured Melioribacteraceae bacterium
TTAAATCTCTTTGAATCTTTAACCACAAAAGTTACTACATATACAACGGGTATTAGCAACAATCGTTTTAAAAAATTATGGAACGACTGCGGCGGATTTACCGAAAAGATTGATGCCAATAATTCCGCTAATAAAAAAAGCAAGAAATAAATTTCCAAACCGTTTTTTTCAAAAGGATTCTTTTTTGTTAATCCGTATCTAACGAGCAGCAGAATTAACGCACCAAAATATCCTATTTGATTTACGAAAATGGAATTTGTTAAACTACCTGCAAATAGAATAAAAAGAACAAATATTGCTTTGTCAATCCGGTTTAAAGCTGTTTCTGAAATCATAAATTTTCGTTCCTAAACTGCAGTTCATATAATTTTTTGTAAATGCCGGAAGTATCTTTCAGCAGTTGGTCGTGTTTTCCCGACTGAACAATTTCGCCCTTGTCAATTACAATAATTGTGTCTGCATTTCTGATTGTGCTAAGCCGGTGCGCAATTACAAAAGTTGTTCTATCGGTCATTAATCTTTCAATTGCTTCCTGCACAAGAACTTCGGATTCATTATCAAGCGATGAAGTCGCTTCGTCCAAAATCATTATCGGCGGATTTACGAGCAGCGCACGCGCAATCGAAATACGCTGTCTTTCTCCGCCCGAAAGTTTTGTGCCGCGTTCACCGATTATTGTATTGTAGCCGTTCGGAAGCTGAACAATAAATCTGTGGGCATTGGCAGCCTTTGCAGCTTCAACAATCTTTTCTTCCGAAAAATCCGCTTGCCCGTAAGCAATATTACTTTTAATGGTATCGTTGAACAAAACCGTTTCCTGTGTTACAATTCCGAGCAAAGCACGTAAATCCTCAAATTTAACATTCTTAATATCATTACCGTCAAGTAAAATTCTGCCCGAAACCGGATCAAAAAATCTGGGAATTAAATCAATCAATGTCGATTTTCCCGCACCACTACTACCTACGAATGCAATAATTTCGCCCTTTTTTACTTTAAATGAAATATTTTTCAAAATCAGTTCGGGCGAATCATCATAATGGAATGAAACATTTTCAAATTCCATTTCATTATTAAATGATTTAATCCTAACCGGATTTTCTATATTTGTAATTTCCGGCTTGGTATCGAGGATTTCAAAAATTCTATCTGCTGCAGCACTTGATTCCTGTATTCTATTATTTACACTGCTAAGTTCTTTTATCGGCGGCATTAGCTGAAAGATTGCAAAGACAAAACCGAGAAATTCACTTGCTTCCAACGAATGTTCAATTAAAACCAATTTACCGCCGTAGTAAATCATTACCACACCGACAACAACGCTTAAAAACTCGGTAGTAGGACTTGCAACATTTCTTACTCTAACCATTTTGAGTATAAGTTTAAAGTATTTTTGAGTTTCGTTCCAAAATCTATTATTCTCATATTCTTCCATTCCGAATGCTTTTACAATTTTAACACCACTGATGGTTTCTTGCAGAACAGTTGTAATATCAGCCATTTTTGCCTGCAACAGCGCACTTTGTTTTCGCAAAATATTTCCTATCCATGCAATTATTCCAATTGAAAAAGGCACAACTACAAATGCAAACAAAGTAAGGCGTACACTTATCGACAAGGCAATTCCGAGAAAAACAATAATGGTAAGCGGTTCACGAATGAGGTTAAGAAATACGGCGGCAACACTTTGCTGAACAACATTTACGTCATTTGTAATTCGCGAAATTAAGTTACCGGTTTTTTCATTTTTAAAATAACTCATCGGTAATTTGTGCAAATGCCAGTATGTGCTGTTTCGCAAATCCCTAATTACGCCTTGTTCAACATAAGCCAAAAAATATGCTTGAAGATAGCCGAAAACATTTTTGAAAAGAAATGTAATTAGAATTAAAACACAAATTTTCAAAAGTACTTCAGATGTTGAACCGGAAAAAACAAATCCGTTAAACCAATTTGAAATATTGTTCATCGCCTGTGTAATCCAGCCCGGAGCAATTGAGTTTGCTTTTCCGGCAATGCCGGTGTTAACAATGTGCTTTTTAGATTCCTGAAATAATGTGCTTAGCAGAGGAATTGTTAAATAAATTGACGCACCGCTCAACAGCGAAAAAAACAACGTGCTGAAAATTGAAAGCGAAAGATGCTTCCAATAAGGTTTTACAAATTTTAATATTCTAAAGTATGTGTTCAATTTTATTAGTTAAATGATTTTTAGCAAAAAAGGTTGATAAACAGAAATGTAAATTTAATTAAATTATTCAAATAAACTTTGCCGAGTGTATTTTGGGTCAAAGTATTTTTAAAATTACAGTATTAATATTGTTTATATTATACGGTTATTTCCTATTTAACTTAGTTTTATACTTCCCTTTTTAAACCGCTGAGACGCCGAGTCGCAATGTTTTCAAGTTCTATGTTTTTACTATTTTAATTCCTTCTTTACGCCTCTGCGGTTAAAAAATAATTACCCGCGCGGATGATGGTCATGATGTTCTTGTCTTACAAAATCCCTATCAATTTCAGTATAAATTTGTGTTGTTGAAATATCTGCGTGCCCAAGCATTTCCTGAACTGCTCTTAAGTCGGCACCGCCCTCAACGAGATGTGTTGCAAATGAATGTCGGAAAGTATGCGGATGGACATCTTTTTGTATTTCCGCTTTCTCCGTATATTTACGAACAATTTTCCAAATGCCCATTCTTGAAAGAATTGTACCTCTTTTATTTAAGAAAACAAAATTTTTACTTTTTGCTTTCTTTTCTAAAATCGGGCGGGACGCTTTTAAGTATTCCGTAACCCATTTAATTGCACTGCTGCCGATTGGAATAACGCGCTGTTTATCACCTTTGCCAATTACTCTTATAATTTCGTCATCAAAAAACAAATCACCAATTTTTAAATTTAATAATTCAGAAACCCGTAACCCCGATGAATAAAGCAGTTCAAGAATTGCCTTATCACGTAACTCAAGCGTATCATGAACATTTGGCCGTGATAAAATTTTGTCAACCTCCTGCACCGAAAGCACTACAGGTAGTGAACGAGTTTTTTTTACCGGAATTAATTTTTGAGTAGGATTCTGCCGAATATATTTGTTAGTATAAAGGAAATTAAAAAAGCCTTTTAACGATGAATTATAATGAGAAACAGTTGCCGAAGACTTTCCCAAGTCATTTTGAAGTTCAAAAAATTTATTGAAAATATTGATTTTTATTTCATCAGCATCGGAAATATCGTAATTCTCACAAAAATTGATGAACTGACTTAAATCGTTTCTATACGCTGCAAGGGAATTATCCGAAAGGTTCTTTTCAAATTTTAAGCGTGATAAATACTCTCTTAAAAATTGTTTCATTCCGCAATATTATTTTTACTATTGTTCTCCATTAATTCTTGGTTCGGGTATCGAATTCTTTTGTGATGTTGTCCAATTAAACTGCTTAAAAATGATTCTTTAATAATTTTAATATCCTTAAATGTCAGCGGGCATTCATCTAATTGCCCATTATCAATTCTCTGTTGAATCAAATTATTAATCATATTTTCAACTTTCTTCGGGTCATGAGCTTCAATTGATCTTGACGCTGATTCGCAAGCGTCTGCCAACATCAATAATCCTGTTTCCCTTGTTTGCGGTTTAGGACCCGGATAACGAAAATCATTAATGTTTACCTTATCTTTTCCATATTTTTCGACTGCAATATCATAAAAATATGAAACCAGCATTGTACCGTGATGAGCAGGAATAAAATCAATTACTTCCTGAGGCAGGTTATTTTCTTTCGCTAATTCAATTCCTTTTACAACATGATTTATAATTAATCTCGCGCTTTCTTCCGGTAAAAGTCCTTCGTGAACGCTTTTATTATCCATTTGATTTTCAACAAACATTTCGGCAGTTACAGATTTTCCTATATCGTGGTAGTATGCCCCAACTCTTGCCAATATTGGGTTAGCCCCAATTTTTTCAGCAGCACTTTCAACTAATGCACCAATTGTCATCGAATGAGTAAAAGTACCGGGAGCTTTTTGGGACAAATCTTTTAATAAACGAGAATTAAAATCGGTTAATTCAAGTAAAGTTAAATCGGTTGTTATGTGAAAAATTCTTTCAATAAAAATGATAACGCCATAAGTTAATGCGGGACTAATTAATGCATTCACTGCCGCAAAAGAAGAATCAATTAAAATACTTTTAACCGGAGCAAATCTTTCAAGACCGAATGCCAAAATTGTTAAAAAGTATCCTGAAAAAATTAAAGTGAACGACCTGAATATCTGTGTGCGATTTTTCATATCACGCACTGAATAAGCAGCTAAACTACCGGCTACAATATTCATAACACTAAACACATAATCATTTCCCAAAATACCACCGATTATTAAGGAAATAACTACAGAACTATAAAATCCAATTCTTGAGTCGAATACAATTGTAAGCAGCATTGGTGCCACAGGCAATAACACCAAATATTTTACGGGAACGCTCACTTCCAATGAAGTAAACAAAAACGCCAGTCCACTTACGAATAAAATTATAATAGCAATAAGAAAAATATGAGAAGTTCTATTATAAATTCTTTTTCTGAATAAAAAAATGTAAATCATAAATGGAAAAAGAATTAGGAGGATATGCAAAAATTTACCTACATTTTGCTCTATAATATCCAAAGTAGAAATATTGCCGCCTTTCTCAATCCTGTAAGACTCTATTTTTCTCTTAATTTCTTTTGTTATTCTATCGTGTTTTGCTACAATTCTTTCGTTTTCATTTACAATTCCTTCGTTCTTTGGAACTTTATTAATCGCCGCCTTAATTGCTTCCTCAGTTAATTTTTTGCTGAACTTAATATCCGGAGTAATAAAATGATAAACATACTCACTAACGGCGGTAACTAATTGTTGATTATTTCCAATCTGTGAAGTTAAATATGACTCAATAAACTGTTTCACATTTGAATCATCAAAATAAGTCCGTGGAAAAACAAGCCTTTCATATTTTCCAACTCTAATAACCATTGTATCACGTTTAAGGGATTTATAACTTTGGTCGAGTAAACCTCTTCTGTAAACTTTTCTTGTCAGGTTCAACACAATTTTAAAAATTTTATTTAATGATTTTGTTTTTAAGCTATCGCCTAATTGAGCTTCGCGAATTTGTTTAAATTTATTAAACGCTGTGGAAGTTAAAAATAGAGGAGCATGTGGCTGAACAATTTGATTTTTTAATTGATAATCTATTGTAAGTAATAAAAATTTATTAAAATTTTTAATCGAATCCCTTACAACAGTACTGACATTTTTGTCCAGAACAAAAATGGGAAAAACAGAGGCGGTTGCTGCATCTATTTCCTTTTTATAAACTTTAGGATCTTTAAGCACCTGAAACGCTTTTGATGCGATCAAATCATTATTAATCCAAATCGAACCAACGGAAACATGTGATTCAATCGATTCTCCCTTTGGAAACATCATCACAAGTAAAATAGTAGTAATAAAAACAATAATTGCTTTTATTTTACCGCTATTTTGAAATGATACTTTTTTTTCAGTTTTTTCATCCACCTTTTGCCTTCAAAACCATTTCTAAAAATTCTGCAGCACCGTCTTCATCATTGTTTCTTTTGGTAACAATATCAGCCATTCTTGCTATTTCAGGAACAGCGTTTGCAACAGCTACTTTTACACCGGCTTCATCAAATAGTTCTCTATCGTTGTACCAGTCGCCAATAGCAGCCGTTTCATTTGTATTAACACCAAGATATTTTTTTAATCTTTTTAATCCGGTGCCTTTGGATGCTCCTTTTTTTCTAATCTCCAAAAAATAATTTTTACCGCTTTCCTTAGTTTTATAGAAATTTTTTCTTAATCCAAAACTGTGCGGAAAACTCATTTCCTTTTCAATTTTCTTAATTGAATCTTTATAATCCGAAGTTAAAACAATTTCGAGTGTATCTTCTATATCTTTATCATAATTTTTAACCTCTTTGTACAATGCACCAAATTTATTCAATAATTGAGGAATTATTGTATTGTATTCAGTAACGTAAATTGCATCCGCATGACATAGAGCAATTTGCACAAGATATTCATCCGCTAGCTTGATGGCTTTCTTTGTATATTTTACAGGGATGCATGATTCAAAAAAAATTTTATCTGTTTTTTGATTTTTAATATAACTGCCGTCCAAAGTAATTAGTGGAGTTCTAATATTCATAACTCTAGCATGCTCTACAACGGCGCTGTATAGTCTTCCCGTTGCAAATGTAAATCTCATTCCCAACTTTTCGAGCTTGAGAGCCAAATTAATGGATTCACGACCAACTTCATTTTGATAATTTAATAAAGTTCCGTCTAAATCAAATACAATAAATTTTAAGCGTTTTAATCTTTCAATGTCAATCATAATCAAAATTTTTTTTAATAACTACAAACTTACTAAAATGTGCAATTTACTTCATTATTCACTATCAACTTTATATTTCCCCGAAGGAATTGAGCTAAGTACGAATCCGATTAAAACTGTTGTAAAAACTCCAATTAATAAAAACCACGTCCAAGCAACAATATTAAGCAAAATAACCGAAATCATCACAAATATTCCGGCGGTAAATCCTGCGAGTGCATCTTCTTCTTTTGCTTTTTTAACAAATCTTCCAAGCAGAAATGTACCAAGCAAACCGCCGTATGTGTATGAGGCAATACTCAATGCTAATTCCACTACCGATGTAGAAGTTTCTAAAAATAGCATTGCAACAAAAACAAGAACTATAGCCCATAGTAAGGAAATTATTCTTGATATTTTCAGATTTTTAATTTCAGTAAATTTCTTATTAAATAATGGAAATAAATCAAGCATAGTTGATGATGATAGTGCACTAATTGATCCTGCAAGTGTTGACATTGCAGCAGCAAATAATCCTGCGATAATAATTCCGGAAAACCCAACCGGGATTTTATTAATGATAAACTGCGGAAATATTTCGTCTGCTTTTGATAGCCCAAGTGAATGCAAACTCGCACCTTCGTTCAAAGTAAATAATAGAATGCCGAGTGCTAAAAAAATTGCAAACTGAAAAATAATTAATACTCCACTGCCTATTATTGCTCTTTGACTGTTTCTTAAATTTTTAGTAGCCAATAACCGTTGAACAATTAATTGATCTGTTCCGTGTGAAGCCATTGAAAGCAAACTACCACCGACTATTCCGGCAATTAACGTGTAAGGTGTACTAAAAAATTCTTTTATTCCGCCGGAAAATCCCCAATTTATTACACTTAACTTCTCGCTAATATTAGGAATATCAACTACAGCAGACAACCCGCCCGGAAGCAATTTAAAAATTAAAAAGTACGCTGCCAATAATGCTCCGCCAATGTAAGTAATCATTTGAACTGCATCGACCCAAATAACACTTTTTAATCCGCCGGTAACGGTGTAGAGCAAAGCAACAGCAGCAATTATTAAAATTGCCTCAGGATAACTAATATCGAGCAATAATTTTAACGGGATTGCCGTTGCAAACAAGCGGACACTATCGGCTGCTGTTCGAGTAAAAAGAAAAACTATAGAGGCATACGTTCTTGTTTTACTCCCGAATCTTTTACCGAGATAAGAATACGCTGTTGTAAAATCACCTTGAAAGTAAGAGGGCAAAAGGTAGTAGGCTATAAATATTCGCCCCAGTAAAAAGCCGAATGCAAGCTGTAAAAAATTAAAATTTGTAAGATACGCCAAACCGGGAATTGAAATAAATGTGAGCGAGCTTGTTTCCGCAGCAACAATTGAAAAACTAACAATCCACCAAGGAATTTTTTTAGCCCCAAGAAAATAATCATCAACTGTCTTTTGTTTTCCGGCAGATAAAATACCAAAAACAGCAACGAAAATCAGATACCCAGCAATAATTACATAATCTAAGGTTCTATCCACTTAGTAAATGCCTCAAAGGTTTTTGAGTTCACTAATTGCAGATTCTACCGTTTCCGATACCGGCAAAACTTTGTCTAATTGAGATATTTTTATTAAAGTACGAACACTCTTCTGCGGAGCAGCAATTCTAATATGCCCGCCGCGAGATTGCAAAATTCTAAAAGCAAGTAGAATAGAACTCAAACCGGAACTGTCACAATACTCAACTTTAGAAAAGTCAAAAATTAGTTTATTTATATTTTCAGCATTCAGGAATATCGTGAGTTCACCTTTAATTAAACCGGCAATTTGACTGTCAAATCGTTCCTCGTTTAGTGTAAAAATTCCTATTCCATCAATTTCTTTTAACTCAAAATTTACTTCTTCGTTCATTTTTTTTGCTCAATTAATAATAATTAATAATTAATATAAGATTTTCCTAATAAATTTATAACAAATAAAGATGAATGTATTTTAAGATAATATTCTCCAACTAATTAAGCGTCAGAATAAATTCAAAGCATTAATTAACGAAAGATAATCTTTTCCTTCACTTTTCTTTAATATCTGAATATTAAATGTTTTATCAACTTGTTTGCCGCTGAAGTCCATACGGTATTTGGCACTACATAATTTAACAGCCGCTACATTGAATATATTCATTGATGAATCAAGATTAATAGCTACATCAAATTTTTCTCTCTGCAAGCGTTTTAAAAGATAACTGTTGGGCAATCCAATTCTATTTATTTCATCAAATGCAAATTCAAGTAAACTGCATCTATTCATTAATGATATTTTGTTAAAATCTTTAACGGTGGAAAATACTGTTACTTTTTTACCTTGCCCTATTAAATAGTTAATCAACTCGTTAACATTTAACAAAGAATCGTTTCTCAAAGGAAGGATTAGTAAAATAGTATCAGACAAAGTAAAAAAATTAGTAAAGTTTTTTATTTCCGGTTTTTGTTTTCGTGAAAGTTGTAAAAGTTTTAGTTCGGCAATATATTTTGTTAATTTTTGAAGCATTGATTATTTACCAATAATATTCAAGAATTCATTTTCGTTAATAATTGTAATCCCTAATTTTTTAGCCTTGTCATACTTGGAACCGGGTTTTTCACCTGCAAGTACAAAATCCGTTTTTGCACTGACCGACGAAACTGTTCTTCCTCCAAATTTAAGTATTAATTCTTTTGCTTCTTCTCGCGTTAGCATTGGGAGAGTGCCGGTGAGGACAAAACTTTTTTCGTTAAATATATTTTTATTTACTTCTTCTGAAGATTTTTCAAAAATTAGTCCGGTTTTCTTTAACCTCGTGATAATACTAATATTTTGTTCATTTTGAAAAAAGTTTTTGATACTTCCGCTTATGCTCGGTCCAATATCTTTAATTTCTTCTATTTGCTCCGGTGAAGCAGAAATTATCTCATCCAGCGAATTAAAATGAGAAGCGAGTTTCTGTGCTGCGCCTGCACCAACATATCGGATTCCCAGAGCATAAAGGGTTTTATTAAATGGCTTTTCTTTGCTTTTTTCAATTGCAGTTAAAAGATTATCAATACTTTTTTCACCAAGCCGCTCAATTGTAATCAGTTCTTCTCTGTGCAAATACAAATCGTAAATATCAGCATATGATTTTAAGAAGCTCATATCCACAAATAAACTAATAAGCGAATCGCCAAGACCTTCGATATCCATTGCTGTTCTTGATGCGAAGTGAATAATACTACCTTTAACCTGTGCAGAACATTCACTGTTTTCACAATATATTGCAACTTCTTCTTCAGGTTTAAATAAAAGTGAACCGCAAACCGGACAATTTTGCGGAGCAATTAATTTTTGGGAATCGGACAATCTTGTATCCAAATCAACTGCTACAACTTTTGGAATTACATCACCGCCTTTCTCAATAATAACAGTGTCGCCTTCTCTAATGTTCTTTCGATTTATTTCATCAATATTGTGCAAAGTTGCACGACTGATTGTAGAACCTGCAAGTAAAACCGGCTGCAATTCAGCAACCGGAGTAACGGCACCGGTTCTGCCAACTTGCCATGTAACTTTTTGCAATTTTGTTTTTACTTGTTTTGCTTTAAATTTAAAGGCAACAGCCCAACGCGGACTTTTTGCAATATTACCGAGAATTTTTTGCTGTTTCACTGAATTAACTTTAATAACAATTCCGTCAATTTCGTATGGCAGTCCGTCTCTATTAATTTCCCAATAACGACAATAATCAATAACTTCCTGAATATTTCCGCAAAGTTTGTAATTAGTATTTACTTTAAAACCAAGCTTTTGAAGAATTTTAAGATTTTCGCTTTGGCTGCTGAATTCATAATTTTCAGCAAGTAAATAATATACAAAAATATCCAACGGTCTTTGAGCAACAACTTTTGGATCTTGAAGTTTGATAGTTCCGGCTGTTGAATTTCTCGGATTCATAAAAAGTTTTTCGCCATTTCGCTCTCTGTCTTCGTTCAACTTTTTGAAGCCGCTAAGCCCCATGAATATTTCGCCTCGAACTTCAAACTCATCAATATTTTTTATTTCAGAAATATTCTCATTTATTCTGAGAGGAATTGAACGGATAGTTTTTACATTATTAGTAATTTCCTCACCGGAATAACCATCGCCGCGAGTAGCCGCTTTTTGAAATATTCCGTTTTTATACAAAAGACTTCCCGATACTCCGTCAATTTTTAACTCGGTAACATATTCGATTTTTTCAGATGCAGTTAATCCTTCACGAACACGTCTGTCAAAATCCAACAATTCATTTTCATTGTATGTGTTGGACAGACTTAGCATTGGGAATTTATGTGTAACAGAAGGGAAATTTTTTGTTAAATCCGAACCAACCCGCTGCGTGGGTGAATCAGCAGTAATCAAATCGGGATGATTTTTTTCTAACTCTATTAATTCATTTACCAAACGGTCATATTCAAAATCACTAATCTTGGGTTGTGCTAAGACATAATAATTATAATTATGCTCTCGTAATTGCTCTCTAATTTTTTGAATGCGTTGTTCTGCGTCTTTATTCATCAATGTTAATATCTTTAACTAAAATTTTTTGAATGTTATCTCTACTTACCAGAAAATTTTGAACTTCTCCTTTAATACCTTTGAAATCATAATCTTTATTATTCAAAATAAATTTTATTCCGCCTAAGTTTCCAACTAATAATTTGATGTTATCGGTCGCCGAAATAATCTGTTTCTCATCAGGCTTTAATGTAAATTCTTTGTCAATTTTGTTATCAATTCGCAGCCTAATCCAAACAGTATCTTTTGATAATAATGTCAAAGAAAAAGGTTCTTCATTATTAATGGAGTTCTTAACACTGTCTGTAATATCTTTCACACTCTTTGGCGGTTCTGCTTTAAATCGCTGATTTTCTTTTAAAACTTGGTTAAAGGGTTTTTCTTTTACTATTTCAATTTTGGACGAAGTGAAAAATAAAAAGTATATTCCCACTGCAATAACAAGAGCGGCTGCAACAATCAAGAAAATTAAATTAGTCGATTTAGACGTATTGTTATTTTCTACTTCCTTTTCTCCTACCTCAGGGGAAATAAATTTTAATGTTTTTGTATCTTTAGCGGATTTTTGACTTTCAGTATCAGCATCAGAATTTGCAAGAGGTATTTCTACAGATTTACCTTCTTTTGCAATTTCAAATTTTCTTAAAGTTTCAACAGAATCCAGTTCAACAAAATCAGCATAATCTTTAATAAATGCGCGAATGTACACTTCCGGCATTATATCAAATTCTCCTGACTCAATTGCTTTTAGAAATTTAATGTCGATTTTAGTCTTGGAGGCTACTTGCTGTAAAGTAAAACCTTTTTTCTCTCTTTGTTCTTGCAAAGACCGGGCAAATTGATTTAATAATTCTTCTGACATAATAATTATCTATTTCTTTTTAATTTTGCTGAAAACGCTCCATCTATTTTATGCTTATTCGGTATTGTCTGAATACATCCATGTTCATCGACCAATTGTTCATCAAACAACTCAGAAACATTTATTAAACTGTAATTCGGATTTTCTGAAAGAAACTGTTTAATAATTTCATAATTTTCTTCAGGCTCAATTGTACACGTACTATACACCAAAATTCCACCGGATTTTAATAATGATGCGGCTTTTTTAAGCAATTGACTTTGAGTAACATTTAATCTTCTAATATCTCCAATATCTCGTTTCCATTTGATATCCGGTTTTTTCTGCAATGTCCCTAAACCTGTACAAGGAACATCCACAAGTATCCGATCAAAATTATCTTCCTCAAACTCCATAGCATCAACAGCAACCGCCCTAACATTTTTTACTTGCAGTCGTTTTAAATTATTCGTTAGAATTTTGAGTCGGCTCTCATATTTATCGAGTGCAACAAGCTCACCTTCGTTATTCATATATTCAGCAAGAAGTGCAGTTTTACCACCGGGAGCCGCACAAAAATCCAGAACTTTCATTCCGGGTTTTACATCCAACAATTTACACGGTAATCCCGTACTTTCATCTTGAATACTGAAATATCCATTTTTAAAATATTCCCAATCGGCTATATTCGTTAACTTATACATTTTAATAAAGTTTGGCAAATATTTGGTATCCGAATAATCAAGGTCAACAGAATCTAAGAGTTTTTTCAGTTCCACTTTATTTGTAACAAGATTATTTACCCTGATTATTAATGAAGGTTTATTGTTATTGCTAACTAATAACTCTTCCGTAAAATCTTCACCGTATCTTTTTATCCAACGCTTTACAAGCCAGCTCGGATGAGAATAAAAAGCACTAAAATAATTAGCTTTTCCTCCCTCTGTATCGGGATATTTAATAGCTTCTTTCTTTCTAATGATATTTCGCAGCACTGCATTTGTTAAGTCAGCGGGTTTTTGCCCTTGCAGTTTTTTTACAAATTCCACAGCTTCATTAACAGCAGCAAAATCGGGGACTTTATTCATAAACATAATTTGATACAATGCAACGCGCATTGCGTTTTTTACATTCGGCATACATTTTGAAAATTGTCCTCTGTAAAAGCCGTTAAGTACCCAATCTATTCTACCGAGCCAACGAATAACCCCGTGTACAATTTCGTAAAGTAATGATTTATCTAATCCATTTAAATCAGAATTCTTCATTTCAACTTGAAGCATTTTATCAAGATACGCATCTGTTCTATCAATTCTATTTAAAATTTTAACTGCAATTCCACGAACACCGGCATACAGATTTTCGCTCGGAGAAGTAGCAATTAGCGTATTGTCGTTTTTCTTACCCATATTTATCATTCATCTTCTAATTTCTAAAACACTTGCAAAGATATAAAAATATTCTTCGCATTATAAACTATTTAAAACAGCAAAGGCTGCAATAATTAAGCAGCCTTTTAAAATTATTTGTTAAAAAATATTAATTGAATTTATTTTTTAATTCCATATTTTTTATTAAACCTTTCAACTCTACCGGCGGAGTCAACCATTTTTTGTTTTCCGGTAAAGAAAGGATGACATTCATTGCAAATTTCTAATTTTATTTGTTTTACAGTTGAATAAGTAGTAAAATGATTTCCGCAAACACAAGATACTTCGCACAACTGATAATTTGGATGAATTCCTTCTTTCATAATATTGCCTCTTTCTAAAAAATTTTGATTTTAAATATAGAAATATTCAATTCTAATTACAATTTCAAAAATTATTTATTTAGCGGAATTCTTTGCGTTTAAAGAATCAATTCTGTTTCTCATAGCCGCTAATTTACTCGGACTGATTTTTACCGGAATTCCAAATCCGTTAAAACCAACACTTGCAGGTCCCGAACTTACTGTTTTAATATTGCCTCCATTTTGTGAAGTTCCTTTATTTCCATTAATGTAAGCATCCAAATCAATTGAATTACTATTATTAAAAGGAAAATCTGTTCGCTTTGCAATAACAACATCATTCGGCTCAATAATTGCTTTCAACTTATTCGAATTCCTTTCCGACATTTCATTTTTTTCACTCACCGTTTTTGAAGCATTTACATCGCCTGAATTTTCAACAACATTAACAGACTGTCTTAATTCGGGGTTTTGCATAAGCAAATTCTCCGTTTGTAAACCGGAATCGGAAATCACAAAAAAGAAAACTATTGCAGAAAGCGTCAAAGCAGCCACAGGGCCCAAACCCCAAGTTAACCATTTGGGAACTTGTTCCTTTTGCGAAAGAGTAAAATTACCGTTTTGAATTCTCGTGTTGAGGTTAAACTCAAAATTTTCGGGTGCGTCAATTTTGGGAAGATTTTTTAGAAAGCCTATTACTTCTGAAAATTCACTTTCATTATTATTGTATAAATCTTTTTCCATAGCTACTCTCTATAAATATTTTTAAGTAATTTTTGCAAATGTTTTCGTCCTCTGTTAATCCTGGATTTTACAGTCCCGATTGTCAGCCCTGTCATTTCCGAAATCTCATCATATGACAAGGCTTGAATATCTCTCAGAATCACAACCTCTCTGTAAACCGGTTTTACTTTCAACAATGCTCGCTGAACAAATTCATTTTTTATTTTATTATCAGCCAACCTGTCCGGCGATACAAATTTTTTATCTTCTATTTGAATTTGCATATCATCATCGTGATTGCTGATTGAATAAATCTTTCTTCTATTTCTTCTTTTCAACTCATTCTTTGCCAAATTTCCGGCAATTGTGTAAATCCAAGTAGAAAATTTCGCAACAGATTTATACGAATCTCTTTTCAAGTAGAATTTAATCATCGTATCTTGCACAATATCTGTGCAAACATCCCGATCACCAACAAATCTAAAAACAAAATTCATTAACGGATCTTTATAACGTTTGACCAATAAATTATAGCACTCAATATTGTTGCTATCCTGTAACTCTTTTATTAGTTCTTCATCGGATAATTCTGTTAATAATTTTTTCAACTTTGTTTATACTTTTTATTTTATAAATAGTTTCATAAAAATACTGAAATGAAAACGATTTTTTTTATTTTATTGAAGAATTTCTGTTATAAGCGTTGTCATCAATGTTTTATTATCAATTGTAGTTGTTTTTATTTTTAAATCGGCTTTTAATAATGCACGGGAAGCATTTAATAATTTTTCATCGGACTTAAAAAAATTGCCACGATTACAGCTTTCGTAATAATATTTTGAAATTCCTATTTTTTTTGAAGCTTCAAAAGAATTTAGTGCTCTTAATTCTCTCGATTGTGCTATTATGGATATTAGTTTCGTTATCATTCCCATTATCTGCAGCGGTTCATAATTATGCTTTAATAGATTGTATGAAATATCCAATGCTTTCGCTTTATCGCCGATTTTAATAGCATCTTGAAGATTGAATATGGAATATTCCTTTGTTTCGGAAGCCATTTGCGTAATCACTTCCGATGTTATTTCACCCTTCCCATTTAGAAAATCACTAAACTTATTAAGCTGGGCAGCAACAAGGGATTTATCCTCACCGACAACATCCAAGAGAAGCTTGCTGTTTTCCAAGTTGAGTTCCACTCCAAGCCTTTTTGCCTCGCTGCAAGCCCATTTTTCAAGGTCATTCCTTCTAAGCTCACTTGCCTCAAACATATAGTTATGTTTTACCAAATTGACAAACGGCTCTTTGTTTAAAGTACCTATTTTACCATAATTACTAATAACTAATACTGTGGTTTCCGATGGAGATTCCGCATACTTTTTTAAAACTTCTTTATCTTTAATAAGTTCAAAATTCTTTACAATTAGAAGTTTTTTCCCGCTTCCAAAAGGGAATGCAGAAGCAATATCCATTATCGGAATAAGCGAGTCTTTTTTCTTTACCGTAATAGTTTCTTTATCAAATTCAGAGCTTATTTCAGGCTCAACCATTTTTACAACTGTTTTTACAGCTTGATCTATTGTAAAATGATCACTGCCGAAGAAAAAATAAATTGGCCGGATATTGTCTTTTTTCAGATATCCTTTTAAGTTGTAAATTGATGTTGCTTGTATTTGGTTCCTATTATACGCCATTTAGTTCAGCTATTCTCCATTTTAATTTATACTATTCTTACCGAATTTTTATATTTCATAATAAAACCTACTCGGCATTAGGTTCAATAATTTCGCATCTCTCAAGTTGGGCATTATTGCATATGTTTATATTTTTCAAAACACACCGTCGGTAAATTAATAAACGGTCGCACTTTCTTTAAAGTAGAAATATTTTAGATTTGAAATTAGAAAGAAAAAACTTCAAAAAAAGAAAGGAGACCAATAATGAAAGTTATAAAAAAGGCAAGAAAAAACAAATTAAATACGTTCACAGCAATAGAAAACATGTGAAAAGTAAGCGGGATAGATACAATAAGTTCGGTAAAAATATATGGAACGGTAATAGAAGCGAAAAGATTTGCCAATAAGAATAAGTACCGGGGATACTGTGGATTAGTACATCATCAGAAGCAGAGTGGGAATAGGAATTATGGAAAACGAAAGACAAGATATTCAAGATTATTAAAAAGCGTATATAAAACAGCAACCTTAGCGGCAATACGGGGACATAGTGATATAGGAGAATATTATGAATATTTGACAGCAACGAAAGGCTATTCGGCACATAAGGCACGCAATGCGGTAGCCCGAGTAACCTTAGCAATGGTGTCAACTTAAGAACATATTTTCATAATATGTCATTCCCGAATGTTTAAATCGGGAATCATTTAGATAAAATGGATTCCGTGTAAGAGCATCACGGAATGACGGCGTGTTTTGGAATAGTAAAAATAATGCCGAGTTAATTAGAACTCAGCCGAATTTAGACATTTGAAAAACAAACCAAAGATAAAGAAGAAAATTATCCACAAACCTTCAAGCGAGCATCCGTGGAGAAAAATACAATTTGGGAAAGCAAAATATGGCTGAAACTAATGGTGAATATTTTTTCGTACTTGGGGTAACTCCAGTCGCCCTACGAGCTACTTCCGTTACCCCATGTATTACTTTCAGCATCTTGATACTGACAGTTCTAATGAGTTCTTATTATTGACATTTCTGTCGAGCTACAACAACAGCAATTCGGGGTCAAAATTAAGATTACAAAAAACAACACGTTAAGAGTATATAAAAAAATATTTTTCCGATTAAATTTGCCATATTTCTGTAACACAGATTACTAATCTGTGTTACAGAAATTTTGACTCTGAATCGCTGTACAACAAACAAAAATTGAAGAGTTTGTAAATATTAATATAAATTATATATTTGATTTAAAATTCTCATTAACAAATGACTGAAGCAAATACAAATAAAACAATTTTAATCAAAGGTGCTCGACAGCATAATTTAAAAAATATCACACTTGAAATTCCGCGTGATAAATTGATTGTATTTACAGGAGTAAGCGGAAGTGGCAAATCATCGCTGGTATTTAATACAATTTATGCAGAGGGACAACGAAGATATGTTGAGAGCCTTTCCTCTTACGCACGTCAATTTCTTGAAAGAATAAACAAACCCGATGTTGATATTATAAAAGGCATTTGTCCTGCCGTTGCCATAGAGCAGAAAAAAGGTTCGAGAAATCCAAGATCAACTGTTGGAACAAGCACCGAGATTTACGACTATCTTCGTTTGTTGTTTGCACGTGTGGGCAAGACAATTTGTTTTAATTGTGATAAGGAAGTAAAAAAGGATTCTGTTTCTTCCGTGGTAAAATGGATTGAGGAACAACCGGAGAACTCAAAATATTATATCACTTTTCCCCTTCAATTCCATGAAGGACGAAAAATCAATGAAGAGCTTTATCTATTGAAAAAAAGGGGCTTCTTTAGAATTCTTGTTAAAGGAAAACCTATCAACTTGAATGAAGATCATACAGTAATTAAATCAAAAAAAAATATTTTTGTCGTAATTGATAGATTCAAATTTCAAAATGATAAAGTTCGAGAAAGACTTGCCGACTCAATTGAAACTACATTTAGAGAAGGTGAAGGGCGGCTTTCCATTATTGATGCGGAATCAGGTTTAGTAAAAAACTTCAACACATTTTACGAATGCTGTGGATTTCGATACGAAGAACCGGAACCGCGATTTTTTTCTTTTAATAATCCATTTGGTGCTTGCCCCGTTTGTCAGGGATTTGGACGCACAATGGATTATGATATGAATTTGATTGTTCCGAATCCTGATTTATCTCTTGCCGATGGTGCAATTGCTCCGTGGCGTTCCGTTAAATTCAGCAAATATTATTTTGACATCCTTCGTTTTGCCGATGAGAAAAATATCCCAATGCAAATTCCATTCAAAAACCTAACTGAAAAACAGAAAAGTTTAATTAAAACGGGATTTGATGGTTTTGTAGGAATTGATGGCTTCTTTAAGAAACTGGAAAAGAAAATTTATAAAATGCATATCCGCATTCTACTTAGCAGATACAAAGGATACACAACGTGCTCGGCTTGTAAAGGCTCTCGCCTAAGGCGTGAAGTATTACAAGTAAAGGTGGAAAATAAATCAATAGATGAGATAAACAGACTCACAATAGAAAATGCACTACAATTTTTCAATG
>CAZXDS010000032.1:18589-22092 GCA_964639525.1 uncultured Melioribacteraceae bacterium
GCTTACGGGAATTATAAATCAATATTGAAAAACAAAAAATCGCTTACCGGAAAATATCTTTCGGGAAAATTGAGTATTCCAATTCCGGTAGAAACTAAACAGAAAGTAACAAAAAAAATTATTATAAAAGGTGCAGCCGAAAACAACTTGAAAAATTTGAATGTGGAATTTCCGTTAAACAAACTCGTTGTAGTTACAGGCGTAAGTGGTTCCGGGAAAAGTACATTGGTTCACGATATTCTTTACGGCGGCATTATGAAATTGTTCGGCAATAATCCTCCGAAAATCGGGAAGTTTGAATCAATTGAAGGAACACACGGCATTAATAATATTGAAATTGTTGATCAATCACCAATCGGGAAATCACCGCGATCTAATCCCATTAGCTATGTAAAAGGATATGAACATATTCGAGCACTTTTTGCAGAAACTCCGCAATCCCGTGCACGCGGATATAAACCGGGGTATTTTTCTTTCAATGTTCCCGGAGGAAGATGTGATACATGCGAAGGTCAAGGATTTGTGAAAATTGAGATGCAATTCCTTGCAGACCTTTATCTTGAATGTGAAGATTGCGGCGGAACGCGTTTCAAAAAAGAAGTGCGTGAAGTTACATATAAAGGGAAAAACATTGTTGATGTATTAAACATGAATGTGGACGAAGCAGTTTTATTTTTTCAAAATATTTCCAAAATTTCCACTTACTTAAAAGCTCTTTCTGACGTGGGTTTGGGATACATTAAGCTGGGACAGCCCTCAAACACACTTTCCGGCGGTGAAGCACAACGCATAAAATTAGCGGCACATCTAAGGCAGGCAAAAAAGAATCAGCGAACACTTTTTATATTTGACGAACCGACAACAGGATTGCATTTTGACGATATCAATAAACTGCTTACAAGCTTTCAAATGCTATTAACAAATAATGACTCGGTTGTAATTATTGAACATAACTTGGACGTAATTAAGTGTGCTGATTATATTATTGATTTGGGTCCCGAAGCAGGAGAAAAAGGCGGAGAAATTGTTGCTGCCGGAACTCCCGATGAGATTATGAAGTGTAGAAAATCTTTTACAGGAAAGTATTTGAAAAAATATCTCGGAAAGTAATAGAACCGGAATTTTTACAGCCTTTATATGCTATTAAAAAAAATAAATATTGTCCTTTCACTTTTTCTTTCGTTTGTACTGCTTTCCTGTGCAAGCTCTCCGCGGTTCACTTCGGAAAAGAAAATTATTAATGAAAATTTCACAAATCCGACAGACCAGAGTAAAGATAGTACACAAACATACCGAGATAACAGCACAACTTATAGCGACACCGCAGTATTAGAAACACAAACGGGAATTGCTTCATATTATGCCGATAAGTTTAACGGGAAAATAACATACAACGGTGAAGTTTATAATATGTATGGAATTTCAGCAGCACACCCGACTTACGCAATGGGAACAATACTCCGCATTACAAATCTTGAAAACGGTAAATCCATAATTTTACGTGTCAATGACAGAATGCCGTATAACCCGAATAGAATAATTGATTTATCTCTCGGAACCGCCAAAAAATTAGATATGGTAAAGGATGGTTTGGCTGAAGTAAAAATTGAAGTTTTGAAATTTGGTGAGGGCAGATAAGATGTTATTTATCCTAACCTGAATAAATGAGAAGAAAACAAAAGATAGCAAAGATGTAAGATCCGGGGTTCAAGATACTAGTTTCCAAAATGATTAATTTTAATATTCTGCCAAATAGTACACCAATTTTACTGGTAGGATACTAAAAATAAGACAACTTATTGCTTTTTAAAATTCAAATTACTAACTTAATATTAAACTTAGTTGAGATATACATTTATTAAAAAAAAGGAGGTTTTATAATGAAAAAAGTTTTAATTGTTTTATTGTTTCTTATAAATTCAGTTTACTTTGCCCAGCCGGTTATTGATGGAGTTTCAACAGGAGATACAGATTATTTATCATTAGCAACCTGGACTCAAGTTAGTACAGGTTTTGGTGATTTCGGTGTTGTCGAGTTAGATGCATTCTCAGATAATGCTAATCTTTATATTCTTGTCAAAGGAGTCTGTGAAAATAATTTTAATGAGTTCTATGTTTTTATACATGATGTTAGCTCTGCCAGTAGTTTGGCTTCAGGAACTCAATTACCAGCAGGGAGCGATAGCGGTTCGCCATTTTTTGGTTTTAAACCAACATTAGATTTTGATGTTGATTTTGGGTTAAGACTAACTGGGGGTAATAGTAATAATGCTTTTGTTAGCATTGTTGATTACAGAAGTAGTGGGAATACCGATACATTTTTAGGTACAATTGCGGATAATGGTACTTTAACAGCCGTAACATCTGGAACTTATATTGGAACAGCGCTTGCGTATAAATTTGCTACTAATTTGACAACTTATTCTGGTATCGAAGGTTGGGAAATGTCTATTCCGCTAAATTCTTTAGGTATTACTCAGGGCGATAATATAGAATTATTTGCATTATATGGAAATGACGACTTTATTTCAGCAAATACATTACCGGAAATAGCAGGTCAAAGTGGAAATAATTTAGGATCAAATCCTGATTTTACTGGCATTGCGGGGAACCAACATACAACAGCCGCCCCTCTTCCTGTCGAACTAACCTCATTCACCGCATTAGCATCCGGTAAAAATGTTGAGTTAAATTGGGCAACGGCTACGGAAGTTAATAATTATGGTTTTCAGATTGAACGTGCAAGCAACCTTCGAGGTCAGAAAACGCAAAATGGGAATAACGACCTCGAAGGTTACCAAACGCTTGGTTTTGTACAAGGACATGGAAATAGTAACTCACCGAGAAATTATTCTTTTACGGACAAAAATGTGGCATTCGGCAAATACAGCTACAGATTAAAACAAATTGATACGGACGGAAAATTTGAGTATTCAGATGTTGTGGAAGTAAAAGCGGGCGAAATACCAAACGGTTTTACATTAAAACAAAATTATCCGAATCCGTTTAATCCGGCAACAAACATTGTTTTTGCAGTGGATAAAACATCTCCGGTTAAATTAACAGTTTATAATATGCTCGGAAGTAAAGTAACAGAATTGTTTAACGGGCAAGCGGAAGGCGGACAAGTTTACAATATTGCATTTGATGCAAGCAAACTATCAGGTGGTGTGTATTTTTACAAATTAACTTCCGTCTCAAATACTATTACAAAAAAAATGATTCTATTAAAGTAGTTTAAATTATAATAGTTATTATTAAAATTTTCAGATGGTTGAGTTTATTTTTGTAGGCTCAACCATTTATATATTAGTATCTTATCAGTAATATTCGTGTAAAATTTGGCAGAATATTCGCCGGAATTTATCCGGCTGTTGCCGTAATTAAATGCAAAATATATTTAGAATCTTGAATCATGTATTTGTTTCCGGTTTATCCGGGTTATGAATGTAGAATTGGAATTAACTATTGTAAAATGTGGCTATCCGTAGGATTCTGTGAAA
>CAZXDS010000033.1:0-21977 GCA_964639525.1 uncultured Melioribacteraceae bacterium
TATTTTGACTAACCCACGACTTCAGTCGTGGGGGAACAGACTAAAAACGAACTTCCCCAAACGGACTTTAGTCCGTTTGTGGCTTTTTAGAGTGGACTCATAAATATTACTTAAATTTATTTAATAAAAACATCAATAGCTCATCAGTTTTAATTCGAATTTGTTCCATTGTATCTCGTTCGCGTACTGTAACCGTATTATCTTCCAAAGTTTGGGTATCAATTGTAATACAGTACGGAGTTCCAACTTCGTCCATACGACGGTAACGTCTGCCGATTGCACCTTTGCTATCGTAAAAGACTTTCATAAACGGACGCAAATCAGCTTCAATTTTTCTTGCCGCTTCCGGCATCCCGTCTTTATTTACCAAAGGAAAAATTGCAGTTTTTATCGGAGCAAGTTTCGGATGCAGTTTAAGAACAACTCGCTGTTCGTTATTCACTTCTTCTTCATTGTAAGCATCAACAAGAAAAGCCATAAACGAACGACTCGCTCCCGCAGATGTTTCGATAACTGACGCAATGTATTTTTCTTTGAGCTGTTCGTCAAAATACTTTTGCGATTTGCCCGAAAATTCTTCGTGGCGTGTTAAATCAAAATTTGTGCGATTATGTATTCCTTCAATTTCTCCCCAACCAAACGGGAAAGCATACTCAATATCAACGGCAGCTTTTGCATAATGCGCAAGTTTTTCTTTCGGGTGATCGTGATATCTTAATTTTTCAGGTGTCATTCCAAGTGATTTATACCATTGTAGTCGGTTATCTTTCCAATCAAAATAATATTTTTCATCATCTGTAGGATTTACAAAGTATTCCATCTCCATTTGTTCAAATTCCCGCGTACGAAACAGAAAATTTTTCGTGTTAATTTCGTTTCTAAATGCTTTCCCAATCTGTGCAATGCCGAATGGAAGTTTTTGACGCGTAGCATTCTGTACATTTAAGAAGTTTACAAAAATTCCCTGTGCAGTTTCAGGACGCAAAAACACTGCATTATCTTTACTTTCAACAGGTCCGACAAATGTTTTGAACATAAGATTAAAACTACGCGGTTCGGTAAACTGCCCTTTGTTTCCGCAGTTGGGACAGTTAGTATATTCTAGAACCAATTTGTTTAAATCATCATTCTCTAAAACAGCGGTCATTTTTTCGGTAAAAGATTCTTCAGTGTTTCTAATTTCAGATAATTTATTTTTGAAATTATCATCATCTAAGTTCCGATATAATTCTTCTAAAATTTTTTTCTTTTTCTTATCGGAAAGTTGTTCGGCAAGAATATCGAGACGATAACGAGATTTGCAGCTTTTACAATCAATCATCGGATCGGTAAAATTTTCAACGTGTCCGGAAGCCTCCCAAACCCGCGGGTGCATCAGTATTGAAGCATCAAGCCCTTCAATATCTTCACGGTACGTCATGGCTTTCCACCATTCTTCTTTTATGTTTTTTAATAATTCAACACCGAGCGGACCATAATCCCAGCAGCCGTTTAAACCACCGTATATTTCACTTGATTGAAACACAAAACCTTTCCGTTTTGCAAGGGAAACTACTTTTTCAACTATACCGTTTTGTTTATTTTGCTTAGAAATGACGCACCCCAAAATCTATTAATTTGAAAACTGCAAATATACTATTTTATCTAAGTTTTAACCAAAGTTCTCCGACTAATAAACGAACTGGTTTTAGATTGCAAAGTTAAACGATATTAAAATTCATCCGCCATTTGTAATACGTAGAGTTTAAAAGATAACTGCCGATAAATATCCAACAACGCTTGAATTATCTCCGGTTACATCGCCGGAATCTGTTCTTGAAAGAATTTCGGAATTTCTAATTCCCTTTATTTCAGCGGATTTCATCATCGCAGCAATTCCGCCACCGCCGCAGGCAAAACATTTATTCAGCATTAAATCTTCTTGTAATTTTTGATAATTGAAATTTAAAATACTTTCCTCAACTAAAGAATCAAATTTATACGCTGTCTGCTTGCTGTAAAAATGGGATAAATCCGAACTTGCCACCACAAGAGTTTTATCATCAACCGCATCTGCAAGCCTTTCGGCAAGTTCATCGGTAAATTTACTATGCTGGTCTCCGATAACAATAGGAACAAGCTGAAAATTTTTTAAAACCGTTTGCAGAAAAGGGAGCTGTACTTCGAGTGCGTGTTCTTTTCCGTGTCCGTTTTCGCCTGCAAAAATAGTTCCGCTTCCTGAAATTATTTTATCTCTTAATTTTTTATCAACATGAATATTTCCAAGCGGAGTTTTGTATTCATCACCATCATAAATTGAAGAACCTTCAAAATATTCGTAATGGCTTGGTGAAATAATTATAACAGTTTCGTAATTTTTATTTTTAATTATATTATATGCATGTGCTGCAGTTTTACCGGAATAAACATATCCGGCGTGCGGACAAACTAATCCGTAAACCTTTTCAAAATCTTTTTCATTTTCTGAAACATCTAACAGAATGGAAATTTCATTTCTTAATTCCCTTTCATTCGCAGGGTAAAACATTCCGGCGACGGCAGGTTCTCGTATTTTACTCATTGTTCCCTCAAACCTAAATCTTTTTCCGAAAAAACAGTTGCCGTAAACGCTTTAAGTTCAAGTTGCTTTTCTTTCCATAAATATGAAAAAACTCCTGCTTTTTGACAAAGTGCTGTCAAATATTCATCACGGTTCAAGTTATGTTCAATAGGAACTTGTGGTAGCAATAAACCACGGTGAAAACCTTCTTCAAGAATTAATCCATGTCTTCCTACCACAATTTCATCATAATTTTTTAACGGAAACGGTTCCGAAAGAATTGATATTTCCAAATCTATCTCGTTAAATTCGTTTTCATTAAGTGCCGGAAATCTGGGGTCTGAAGTAGCTGCTTGCATTGCCGCATCTTTTACTGTTTCAAGTAAAGGTCTGTCCGAAATTATGTAACCAATACAACCGCGTAGATTTTTATTTTTTGTGATGGTTACAAATGCACCTGAATTACTGCTAAATATTGGATGCGAATCAATATCAAAACTTGGAGTTTCTATTACCGGAATAAATAAACTTTTAATTGTGTTTCGTGCAAGTTTGAGCAATATTTTTTTTTCTTCCACTGAAAGTTCCATCGATATTCCTCTTAAATTAATTATTTTCCCCTAAAAATTGTCCATTCTCAATTATCAATTATCCGGCAAATTATAACTTCATTTTTTTCTTTTAGCAAGATTAGGATATCTTTATAAATAAAAAACGAATCAGGCACAAAAGCTTTTGCACTTTTATTTAATAATTCCGAATATATTTTTTTGCCGCTATTCATCTCAACAGCAGCAAATTCATTTCGGATATTTTCAAAAGAAATTTGAGAATGAAAATTCATCATTAACAAGTTATTGAATGTAATATATTCAATATTTCCGGTAATATCCAATCCGGCAGTTTGTTGTTCTACAAATTTCCGGATAGTCTCGTTCACTGCAAATTTGGGATTATAAATTTCAGGGAAGCGATAATCAGAATAATCTTTTTCACTTTCCGATTTACTGCGAAGTTCAAGCAGTTCTTCACCGTTAATCGCCTCTTCCGAAATAATTTCACCTGTCTTAAAATCAAGGGGGAAATATTTTTCGCCAACCATTGTGTTTATATGTGCATAAATAACGCCATCCGTTACAAAACCGAAAGTAAACTCATCATTTTTCCACAACTCTTTCTGCAGATTCATATCATATGCCGATATCCTTCTGTGCTCGGGCATATCGGGCTTTGCATACTGATGAAAAAATATAATATCCTTGTAAATTGTCTCAATACCAATCCAAGACTTTTCTTCCAATTGCATATTGCTAAATTTTCTTTTACCTGAATGAATATCAAGACAATTAAAAAACACTTCGCGAGTCTTTGTATTGCGAGTTTCAATTACAAGTAAATCCGTATCAGTAATTAACAACCGCCAAATTTGATTTTTATCCTTGAAAGAATACTTCTTTTTTATTTTCATAAAATTATTTTAATGTTTAATTAGTGTTTAATACACTATAAATTATAAAGATTTTTAAACTAAAATCTATATTTAATTTAAAATATACACAAAGCAAAATTGTTTTTCACAGAATCCGAGATCGGATTTTATAAAAATTTTCTCCATGCCTACCGGCTGGCATGTCTTTTTAAAAGAGACTAAAGTGAGTTTTTCTATAAATCAAAATCCGAAATTCTAGTTTAAATGTAACGCTACAAATAGTAATATAAAATAATTTATTTACTCTTATAAAACTCCTTGCTTTTCATTAATTCTATGTATAAGTTATAATCGGAATTATAATTCTGTTTATAACATTATTTCTTTTTATGGGAATGGAAATGGCAAATCTTAAAAAATTTAATAAGTCGTTACAATACATATTAGCATTTTTTATATTCATTCAACTCATTACGCCCACATCTACGTTTTCTCAGGCAAACGGCGAAAAAATTTTTATGTCTGTCTGCCGTGCATGCCATACTATTGGGGAAGGCAAATTGGTAGGTCCTGATTTGGCTAATGTGCAAAACAGATTCAAGCAAGATTGGTTAATAAAATGGATTAAATCGTCACAAACATTAGTAAAAAGCGGAGACTCTGAAGCAGTAAAAATTTTTAATACCTACAAAATTCCAATGCCTGATAACGCGTTAACCGACGCTCAAATAATTGAAGTGTTAAATTATATCAAGGCTAAGAGTCCGGTAATTGCAGGGACTGAAAAAGTGAAACCTACTGAATTTAAGATAAAAAATGAATTAGGTTTTAATTTTGATGAAGCAGGCAAAGAAGAATTTGAGATAGGCTTGCAATATTTTACCGGCAAAAAGAAATTTGAAAATAGCGGGACTCCTTGTATAGCTTGTCATAATGTAGTTAAAGATAATTTAATAAGCGGTGGTTTGTTGGCTAAAGATTTAACAAGTGCATTTTCTCGTTTAAGCGCCAGCGGAGTTAATTCAATAATTTCGAGCCCTCCGTTTCCAATTATGAAAACGGCATTTAACGATAAACCTTTAACAAAAAACGAGAAATATTATCTATTGGCATTCTTAAAACATTCGGATTTTGTTGCTAAAAGTCTGCAACCGGAAAACCATAATGTTCGATTTCTTTCTACCGGAATTGTTGGTGTGATTTTTCTATTCGGTATTTTTGGTCTTGTGTGGTTCACGAGGAAAAAAGATTGTGTCAAGAAAGAAATTTTTAAAAGACAGTTAAATTCTAAATAATTATTAATTAAACAAAAAGAAGTTTATAATGAGTTGGATACAAGATTTAATTTCACCCGATACCCGTCAGTGGGAAGAATTTTACAGAAACAGATTTCAACACGATAAAATTGTACGAAGTACCCACGGTGTAAACTGCACCGGAGGTTGTTCGTGGCAAATACATGTTAAAGAAGGCATTGTTGTTTGGGAAACTCAACAGTTGGATTATCCGCTGTTAGAAAACAAACTTCCGCCTTACGAACCTCGCGGATGTCAGCGCGGAATTTCGTTTTCGTGGTATTTGTACAGTCCGCTTCGCATTAAATATCCGTTGATTAGAGGAATACTCTTGGATTTGTATCGTGAAGAAAAAAGAAAAACCGGCGACCCGTTAAAGGCTTGGGAGAATCTTCAAAACAACAAAGAAAATAGAGCAAGATACCAGAAAGCAAGAGGCAAAGGCGGTTTTAGAAGAACAAGTTGGGAAGAGGTTCTTGAAATAATGGCCGCTGCTAATATTTATACTGCAAAAAAATACGGGCCCGACCGTGTAGTTGGTTTCTCTCCGATTCCTGCAATGTCGATGTTAAGTTATGCAGCGGGCGGAAGATTCCTTCAATTGTTCGGTGGTGTAAATTTAAGTTTTTACGATTGGTACTGCGATTTGCCGAATGCGTCTCCCGAAATTTGGGGTGAACAAACAGATGTTGCAGAAAGTGCCGATTGGTACAACTCTAAATTTATTGCAATTATGGGCTCAAATCCAAATATGACACGAACACCTGATGTTCATTTTTTGGCGGAATCAAGACATAACGGAACTAAAGCAGTTGTGTTTTCCCCCGATTTTAGTCAAGTGGCAAAATACGCAGATCAATGGATGCCTTTACACGCCGGAAGCGACGGGGCATTTTGGATGGCTGTTACTCACGTTATTTTAAAAGAATTTCATCACGAAAAACAAGTGCCGTACTTTTTAGAATATTCAAAAAAATATACCGATTCGCCATTTTTAGTTGAGTTAGTAAAAGATGGTGATAATTATACACCAGGGAAATTACTTCGGGCAAATAAAATTTCTCAATATAAAGATGTTGAGAACGGTGATTGGAAATTCCTGAATATTGATGAGGAAACGGGAAACCTTGTTGTGCCGAAAGGAAGTGTCGGACATCGCTGGGAAAAAAAAGGCGGTAACTGGAATTTGAAATTGGAAAATGCCGGAAATGACGCTTCGTATAATCCGGTGCTTACTTTGTTAAATGATAACGATGAAGTTCTTGAAGTTGAATTTACTGAATTCGGTTTGGATAAAAAATTTAAACGCGGTGTTCCTGTTAAATATGTTGAAACTACCGATGGCGAAAATATTCCGGTAGCCACTGTTTATGATATTACTATGGGACAATATGGCGTAGCAAGAGGACTTGAAGGAGATTATCCGAAGGATTACAGCGACAAAGATTCTTCATACACACCGGCTTGGCAGGAAATTTTTACGGGTGTTGATAGTAAATCGGTTCTTCAATTTGCACGGGAATGGTCGAAAACAGCAGAAGCAACGGAAGGGAGATGTTCAATAATTATCGGTGCGGGCATTAACCACTGGTATCACAATAATTTAATTTATCGTGCGGGAATTATGGCTCTTATGCTCACAGGCTGCGTAGGTAAAAACGGCGGCGGACTTAATCATTATGTAGGACAGGAAAAATTAGCACCTTCCGATTCGTGGGGAACAATTGCATTTGCAAAAGATTGGGTTAATGCAGTTAGACTTCAACAGACTCCTATTTGGCATTACATTAATACTTGTCAATATCGTTACGACGGACATTTTGCGAATTACAATACAACACCGGAAAATGATATGACTCGCGGACATAACGCCGACAAAATTTTCAAATCCGTTAGAATGGGCTGGATGCCTTTTTATCCGCAGTTCAATGAAAATCCGTTGGAACTTTGCAAGGAAGCGGCAAACAACGGTGCAAAAAATGACGATGAAATAAAACAATATGTTTTAAACAAATTAAAATCAAAGGAATTAAAATATTCTGTTTCAGATCCGGATGCGGAAGAGAATTTTCCGCGAACATGGTATATTTGGCGAGGCAATGCAATTTCGGGTAGTATGAAAGGACACGAATATTTGTTGAAACATTATCTCGGTACGCATTCAAACGCAATAGCAAAAGATATTGAAGACGAAAAAACCGAAGAAGTTAAATGGCACGAAATTGCTCCGAAAGGGAAGATGGACCTTGTTGTTGATCTTAATTTCCGTATGGATTCTTCGGCTCTCTATTCCGATATTGTTTTGCCTGCCGCTTCGTGGTATGAAAAAGCGGATTTAAACAGTACGGATATGCATTCGTTTATTCATCCGCTATCGGCTGCAATTGCACCGGTTTGGGAATCGAAAACCGATTGGCAAATTTTTAAAGAAATTGCCAAAGCAACGAGTGAACTTGCAAAAACACATTTGTCCGAAATTCAAAAGGACATTATTTCAGCTCCTCTCGCACACGATTCGGCTGATGAAATTTCACAAACTTCAATAAAAGATTGGTACGAAGGTGAATGCGAAGCAATTCCGGGCAAAACGATGCACAAATTAGCAGTCGTGGAAAGAGACTACACCAAAATCTATGATAAATATATTGCACTCGGTGAAAATATTAGAAACAACGGCTTGGGCGCTCACGGTAATCATTATAATTGCGAAGACGAATATGATGCAATGCTTGCGGCTCCGGAACACCATGTAGAAAAAATCGGTAACAAAACTTATCCGTCCATAAGAGAAGATGAATGGGCTGCTAATGCAGTGTTAAAACTATCTTCGTTAACAAACGGCGAATTGACATTTCGTGCTTATAAAAACATAGAAAAGAAAACAGGTTTGGTTCTTGCGGATATTGCCGAAGGGAATAGAAATTTAAGACTTGATTATAAGGATTTACAAGCACAGCCGAGAAGATACAATACTTCACCAATTTGGTCGGGACTGATGAATGACGGCAGGGCTTATTCCGCTTACACTTACAATGTTGAAAGATTGGTTCCGTGGAGAACACTTACTGGCAGACAACATCTGTATTTGGATCACGAAATGTATATCGCATTTGGCGAGCATTTACCGACTTACAAACCTTCGCCGAAACCTGAAGTTTACGGTGATTTGCGTGAGACTTTAAAAGAAGGAAAGGCAAAAGTATTCAACTGTTTAACACCACACGGAAAGTGGCATATTCATTCTACTTACGGAGACAATATTAGAATGCTTACCCTTTCGCGTGGCTGTGAACCTGTTTGGATAAACGAAGAAGATGCTACAGAATTAGAAATTAAGGATAATGATTGGGTCGAGGTTTATAACGATCACGGTGTCTATTGTGCAAGAGCGGTTGTAAGTAATAGAATTCCCAAAGGCGTTTCGATTGTTTATCACGCTGTTGAAAGAACAGTTGGTATTCCAAAATCTCAGGTTCGAGGAAACAAACGTGCCGGAGGAAATAACAGTTTTACAAGAACACATTTAAAACCGAATTTCCTTTGCGGTGGCTACGGACAGTTTACCTACGGATTTAATTATTGGGGACCATCCGCTCCGAACAGAGATACGCACGTAGTAATAAAAAAAATGGATAAGGTAGTTTTTTAATTTATAATTTATGATTGATTATTTATTATTTGGGATCGAACAATGAATAAAGAAGAATTAAAGAAACGGACAAAAGTTTTTGCACATAGGTGTGTAAAATTGGCATTGAGTTTACCAAATTCAATTTTAGGAAGACATTTACAAGGGCAGTTGATAAGATGTTCAACATCAGTTGCGGCAAATTATAGAGCTGCTTGTATTGCACAATCAAAAGCGAGTTTTACGGCAAAGTTAAGCATTGTAATTGAGGAAGCTGACGAATCTTTATTCTGGTTAGAATTTATACTTGAAGAGAATTTAATTAAAAAAGAACGAATTAATTCATTATTAAAAGAAGCATCTGAACTAACGGCAATATTTGTTGCATCAAGGAAAACGATTCAAACAAAGAAAATAATAAATAATAATTAGTCAATAATAAATTAATGTTAATCAATAATAAATAATAGATAAAAAATTATGGACGTAAGATCACAAGTATCAATGCTGTTTCACCTTGATAAGTGTATTGGCTGCCACACATGTTCAATAGCTTGTAAAAATATTTGGACTGACAGAAAGGGCGCCGAATATATGTGGTGGAATAATGTCGAAACTAAACCGGGAACAGGTTATCCTACAAAATGGGAAGACCAGAATATTTACAAAGGCGGTTGGGAAAAGAAAGACAAAAAAGGAAATATCCAACTAAAAGGTGCAGGTAAATTCAAGGGATTGAAAAATATTTTCCATAATCCGAGTTTACCGGTAATGGATGATTACTACGAACCATGGACTTATAAATATTCAAATTTAATTGAGTCACCGGCAATGGACGACCAACCGACAGCAAGACCGGTTTCACTTGTTACGGGCAAACCGATTGACGTAAAAGCCGGACCAAACTGGGATGACGATCTCAGTGGTTCGCCTGATTACGCGAGAAAAGACCCGAACTTAGAAAACCTGTCTCCTGCAGAACAAGATGCAATGTTTCAGTTAGAACAAATGGCATTCTTTTATTTACCGAGAATTTGCAACCATTGTTTAAATCCTGCTTGTGTAGCTTCTTGCCCTTCGGGTGCAATTTATAAACGAGGTGAAGACGGCGTTGTTTTAATAAATCAAAAAGTTTGCCGTGCATGGAGAATGTGTGTTACCGCTTGTCCGTATAAAAAGACTTACTATAACTGGAGTACAGGGAAATCGGAAAAATGTATTTTATGTTATCCAAGAATAGAAGCCGGAGTTGCTCCTGCTTGTATGCACTCGTGTGTAGGAAGAATCCGTTATCTCGGAGTTATGCTTTACGATGCCGATAAAATTGAAAGTGTTGCTTCGGCAGATGAAAGCAATCTTGTTGAAAGTCAGTTGGATATTTTATTAGATCCGAATGACCCTGGAGTAATAAGAGCAGCAAAGGAAAACGGAGTAGCTGATTCGACAATCAAGGCGGCACAACAATCGCCGGTTTACAAATTTGTAAAAGAATGGGGTTTGGCACTCCCTCTTCACCCTGAATTTAGAACAATGCCGATGTTATTTTACGTTCCGCCGCTGCTTCCGGTAATGGCTTCATTAAGCACGGTTAAAAACAAAGCACAAAACGATAAATTAGACCCGATTGCAAAAAAATGGGATGACGACTGGCTTTACGATACTTCAACGGAAGAACTTTGGGGAACTATTGAAAATGCAAGATTCCCACTGCAGTACATGGCTAATTTATTTAGTGCCGGAGATACAAAAAAAGTATCGGCAATATTGAAAAAAATGATGGCAGTTCGAATACACAGAAGAGATGTTACTGTTGGTGATCTTCCTGAAGAAAAAGCTAAGGATGCGTTAAAAGATGTCGGATTATCCGTCGCAGAAGCCGATGCTATTTACTATTTAACATCACTTCCCAAATTTGACGACAGATTTGTAATACCCGCTTCACATAGGGAATTAGCAATTGAAATGCTTGAAGATACCGGTGATGTTAAAGGCTCAACAGGTTTTGGTTTTAAAGAAAAACCGGCAAGAGGAATTTAATAATGATGAAAAATAAAAATATTGAGCATTATAAATATTTGGCAGACATTGTTGATTATCCGCGTTCCGACTTTTTAAACAAGGTAAAAACAGCCGAAGAATTTTTGACGGAATATGACTCCGAAACTATTTCAATAATTCAAGAGTTTGTTCAATTCATTGATATTACAGAACCGGAAAAAATTGAGGAACTGTATTTACGCACATTTGATATCCAAGCAGTTACAACTCTTGATATCGGTTATGTCCTTTTCGGAGATGATTACAAGCGTGGGAAACTGCTTGCAAATTTGAATCAAGAGCATATCGCCGTAAATAATGATTGCGGAACTGAGCTTGCTGATTATTTACCCAATTTATTGAGATTGCTTCCCAAGATTACAAATGACGAATTTAGGAATGAATTGGTCGAAATAATTATTCTTCCAGCCCTTACAAAAATCATTAAGGAATTTGATGTGAAATGTATTGAAATGAAGAACAATGTTTATAAAAGAAAGTACAAAACTCTTATTGAACAGCCGGAAAATCACGGAAGAATTTTCCTGAAACCGCTGCTTGTCATTCAAAAAGTTTTGGAGAAGGATTTTAACTTAAACGCTCCGGCTTTGATTGAGGAACAAAACGATACAAGTTTTACTAATTCCATAATAACGGAAATAAAAATTGATTAACAACAAAGTGATTATCTGATATGAATACATTTTATAATTTTCTTTTTATCGCCTTACCATATGTGGCTTTAACGGTGTTTCTAATAGGAACTATTTATCGCTATAAGGGAACTAAGTTCAAATTTTCTTCATTATCTTCACAGTTTTTGGAAGGGCGAAAACTCTTCTGGGGATCAGTTCCATTTCACTGGGGACTTTTATTTTTATTCTTCGGGCATTTAATTGCTTTTTTAATTCCCGGTAGTATTATAGCTTGGAACCGTGAACCACTGAGGCTTGTAATTTTGGAAATTACCGGATTTGTTTTCGGACTTAGTGTGCTTATTGGGATGACAAATCTTTTTGTAAGACGCACTACCGATGCACGAATCAGAGTTATTACAAGCAAAATGGATTTAATAATCGAGCTGCTAATTATAATTCAAGTAATTCTCGGACTTTGGATTGCTTACGGCTATCGTTGGGGTTCATCGTGGTTCTCTGCTGTTTTATCTCCTTATCTTTGGTCAATCTTTTACCTAAATCCAAATATTGATGCAGTCTCCAATATGCCCTTAGTTATCCAGCTTCACATATCAATCGCATTTGTAATTGTTCTTTTAATTCCATTTTCAAGATTAGTCCATTTGTTGGTATTTCCGGCACATTATATATGGAGACCTTACCAGCGAGTTATCTGGTATTGGGACAGAAAGAAAGTACGCACAACAAAATTTCCTTGGAATGTGAATAAATCAAAAAATAATTAATTTTTTTTAGAATATTCTGTTTAAAGATACAGCACAATTCTTTATTTAAATAGGAAAAAGAATATGGAAAATACAGTTACAAAAAAAGCACATAAAATGCTGTTTTTCAATACTTTGGCTTTTACAATTTGTTTTGCAGCATGGATGTTGAACGGAGTATTGGTTACATTTTTGGTTGATAATCAAGTATTTAATTGGGGCCCAATTGAGATTGGATGGCTGATGGGAATTCCGGTGCTGGCTGGAGCAATATTCAGATTACCGGCAGGTATTTTAACTGATAAATATGGAGGTAAACCTATTTATGCAGGATTATTAATTTTTAGTGCTATCCCAATGTTTTTACTTTCTTATGCCAATAGTTTCTTTTGGTTTGCACTTGCAAGTTTTGGATTTGGATTAACCGGAATTAGTTTCGCAATTGGAATTGCATATACTTCAGTTTGGTATCCGAAACATTGGCAGGGAAGAGCACTTGGAATTTTTGGAGCCGGAAATGCCGGAGCTGCTCTTACAACTTTATTGGCACCATCAATACTTAAAAGTTTAACAAACAACGGTGCTAACATTGAAGGCTGGAGAAACTTACCTGTAATTTATGCAGTTGCATTAGTTGCCATGGGTATCATATTTTTAATATTTACAGAAAATAAAAAGCCTGCTGCACACAACAAAACGATAACGCAATTACTACAGCCTTTAAAAGATATTCGAGTTTGGCGATTTGGTCTTTATTATTTTCTCGTTTTCGGAATGTTTGTTTCATTCTCACAATGGTTGGTACCTTACTTTGTAAATGTATATTATCTGCCGTTAGTTACAGCGGGAGTTTTTGCAGCTTTGTTTAGTTTTCCATCCGGTGTTATTCGTGCAGTTGGGGGCTGGATGTCGGATAAATGGGGAGCAAGAAAAGTTTTATTTTATGTTCTTTCTGCTTCGGTTATAATTAGTTTGATGCTTACTATACCTAGAATGGAAGTTTATTCACCCGGTAGAGGTGTGATGAATAAAAAAGCAGGTACGGTTACTTTTGTATCTGATACAAAAATCCAAGTCGGTGAAAAATCATATAACGTTATTTCTAAATCAGCGAAAAGTGAAATTACCGACGATCAGCTTTTAGTTTTACCAACTAAAGAAGTGTGGCAGGAGCCAATTGTAAAAGTTGGTAATAAAGTAAACAAAAAAGAATTGCTGGCAAAAGGTGTTACCAGAATTTACTTTCAGGCAAATGTTTGGATATTTGCCATTCTAATGATAATTATAGGAAGTGTTTGGGGTATTGGTAAAGCCGGTGTTTATAAATTAATTCCCGATCATTTTCCGGACGAAGTCGGGGTTGTTGGTGGAATGGTTGGTGTGCTTGGCGGACTTGGCGGATTTTTTGGTCCGATTATATTTGGATATTTATTGGAAGGTACCGGTTTGTGGACAAGCTGCTGGATGTTCATGCTGTTCTTATCAGCCGTATGTTTAATTTGGCTTAACCGTTCGTCTGAAGAAGTTGTGAAAGCAGAAAATAAATAAATGTTGTAAATATTTTATAATGCTTTTTTGAATAAATAATTAAATATTAATAATTGGAGTAGGAAATGTCGCAAGTTAATATTAGTGACTGGAGAGTTGAAGATAATGAATTCTGGAATTCGACAGGAAAAAAGATTGCAAATAAAAACCTTTGGATTTCAATTCCTGCTCTTTTACTTGCCTTTGCAGTATGGATAATGTGGAGTATTATAGCCACAAAAATGAAAGAATTCGGCTATAATTTTGGAATGATAACTAACGGGATGACTCCTGCTGAAATAACTGCAAAACTAAAGGACATTAACAGTTTGTATTACACACTTCCGGCAATTGCAGGTCTTGCAGGTGCAACTCTCAGAATTCCGAATTCGTTTTTAATTTCTTTAGGTGGAGGCAGAAATGTAATTTTTGTTACAACCGGTTTACTACTTATTCCTGCAATTGGTGTTGGTTTTGCTTTGCAAGATATTAATACTTCTTATATGACGTTTGCTGTTTTTGCTGCATTATCGGGATTTGGCGGAGGAAATTTTGCTTCATCAATGAGTAATATCAGTTATTTCTTTCCAAAAAAAATGCAGGGTACTTCGCTGGGGTTAAATGCGGGTATAGGCAACCTTGGCGTTGGTGTAATGCAGAAAACTATTCCATGGGTAATTGGAATATTTTTATTCAGTGCTGTTGGTAAAAACGGTGTTGAAGTAGTTGGACAAGGACTTTCGGGTATTCAAAATGCCGGATGGGTTTGGGTTCCGGTGTTAGTTATTGCTACAATTGCCGCTTTTTTTGGAATGAATAATGTTGCTACCGGTACACCGAAACTTCCGAATACAATTCAAGGTGTTTCAAAAACATTTTATTTAATATTTCTTGGTTTAATAGCATCATCTTTTGGAGCCTATTTGCTTATAGGACTAAAATTAAATATGTGGATAGTTCTTCCAATTGTTATAATTGTAGCAGTTGCTTTAATGAAGTATGCAACTCCCGGTGAAATAAAAGATAATTTGAATAAACAATTTGCCATTTTTGACAACAAGCATAATTGGATTATGACAATAATTTATACAATGACGTTTGGTTCTTTCATTGGATTTTCTGCAGCTTTCCCCAAATTATGTCAAGATATTTTTGTTTATTCAAATTCTGCCGATCCGACTTATGTAAATCCTAATGCACCTAATTTTTTAATGTGGGTCTTTATTGGTCCTGTGATTGGTGCTTTAATAAGACCGGTTGGAGGTTGGCTGTCCGATAAAATAAACAGCGGTTCCAAAGTAACCGGTTACAGCACTGTTGCACAAATTATTGCAACTTTATTTGTTGCCTATTTTGTTATTCAAGCAAAGAATAGTGCAACTCCTGAAGATTATTGGTGGCCTTTCTTCATATTTTTTATGATACTGTTTCTTACCACCGGTATTGGCAACGGCTCTACATTCAGAAGTATTCCTTATATATTCAGCAAAGAGCAAGCAGGTCCCGTACTTGGCTGGACCTCGGCAATTGCTGCATACGGAGCTTTTATTATTCCAAAAGTATTTGGTCAGCAAATTAAGAGCGGAACTCCCGAGTATGCTCTTTATGGGTTTGCATTTTATTATGCTGTTTGTTTGGTATTAAATTGGTATTATTACACACGTAAAAATGCTGAAATAAAAAACCCATAATAATATAGAAAGTAGATAAAATGAGTACTGATGACCCTATTAAAAGGTTTGTAGAAAAAGATACTAATATTGAAGAAATGTCGCCGATGGAGCCTCCTGAGGAGTTTGCTCCATCAACGGTTGAACCTGTTGCTTATGAAGACATGCATCCGCTCTTTCAAAAATTGATGGACGAGCATAAAGTATTTATTAAAGTTCTTAATAATTTTGAATTGGCTTTAATAGAATGGAAACAAAACAATTGGATATTTGACAACGACATAAATGAAAGTTTTAAAGAGTTATTTTCATTTTTAGATAACAACACACCAGAACATAATAAAAAGGAAGAAAAAATATTGTTTCCTTTGCTTCACAAAAAACTTTTGGAAACAGGAGAACACAGCACCGGAGAAAACCCCAAAACCGGTGTTGATATAATGGAAGAAGAGCACATTCAAGTAGCACAACTTGGTTCATTGTGCTTAAATTTTTTGGGTTTGGGTTCTCGTATAAATGATAAATCCGCTCGCGAAATGACTTTTGAGTATGCTTACAATCAAGGTAAGGATATAGTAGAAATAATGCGTCTGCATATTTATAGAGAAGACGAAACACTTTTTCCCTTGGCAATGCAATTGATTTCAAAAGAAGAGTTTAAAAGTTTATCCTTTTAGGACAAAATCATTTCATATTATTAGTAACTGTAAAATTATGCAATCCCGCTAACTTACGAGATTGCATTTTATTTATCCAATCGGTTTAAACTTAGCCGTAAAATGCCGCAGCATCGGGGCTTCGTAAGTTATTTCATAACCTTTTAGCTTTTCTCTGTTTTTGTAAACTTCGAGTATTACTTCAGCAACATAATCAATGTGGCTTTGTGTATAAACACGGCGGGGAATGGCAAGCCTCACAAGTTCCATCGGCGGAGGAATTAATTTACCGGTTTCTATATCATATTTACCAAACATTACGCTTCCGATTTCCACACCGCGAACGCCGCCTTCGAGATAAAGTTCACAAGTAATTGATTGCCCCGGATACTGCTCCGGCGGGATATTGGGTAAAAATCTTTTTGCATCAATGTAGATTGCATGTCCGCCGGTCGGTTCAATAATTGGTACTCCCGCCTGTAATAATTTATCGCCGAGATATTCTGTAGAACGAATTCTATAGTGCAGATAATTTTCGTCTAACACTTCGGTTAATCCTTGTGCAACGGCTTCAAGATCGCGCCCGGCAAGTCCGCCATATGTCGGGAAACCTTCGGTAACAATCAGCAGATTTCTGCACTGCATCGCCCAATCGGGATTATTCATCGAAAGAAAACCGCCAATGTTTACAAGAGCATCCTTTTTTGCACTCATTGTTGCACCGTCAGTGTAAGAAAACATTTCCTGTGCAATTTCCAAAACCGATTTATTTTCGTAACCCTTTTCACGTAATTTAATGAAGTAAGCATTTTCGGCAAAGCGACACGCATCAAGAAAAAGTGGCAAATCATATTTTTTGCAAACCTCTTTTACTTCACGAATATTCTGCATTGAAACAGGCTGTCCGCCGCCGGAATTATTTGTAACAGTTAACATTACAAGCGGAATGTTCTCGGCACCGACTTTGTTAATAAATATTTCCAATGCCTCAACATCCATATTGCCTTTAAAATCGGCACGGATTTCAGGATGTTTGCCTACTTCATTAAGTAAGTCAACTGCTTCCGCTCCGGTAAATTCAATGTTGGCACGTGTTGTATCAAAGTGTGTATTGTTCGGTATATATTTCCCTTTTCCGCCGACAATAGAAAACAATATTTTTTCAGCAGCTCTGCCTTGATGAGTAGGAATAATAAAATCATGTACCGTAATATTTTTTACGGCTGATTCAAATTTATAAAAACTCTTTGAGCCTGCGTACGATTCATCGCCGTCTAAAATTCCCGCCCACTGTTTTGCACTCATAGCCGAAGTTCCGCTATCGGTAAGCAAATCAATAATTACATTTTCGGCTTTAACCATAAACGGATTATAACCGGCATTTTCAAGAATGCTTTTTCGTTCTTCTTTGGTTGTAAATTTAATCGGTTCAACAGATTTGATTTTGAAAGGTTCGATAATTGTTTTCATAAATACTCCTAAAATTTTTATTTCAAAAGTTACCTTTTTGATATTGGTTTGGCAAGGAAATTGGTTTAGTAATTTTAATAATAATACTATAAATTAATTTTAATTAGCTTGCCGTACATTTTTACGGAGATATTGGGAATATATTTTACACTTTTTAGGAGATTATTTCCCTATTTATAACACTTTTTAGGAGATTATTTTTTATATTTCAACAATTATTTGGAGATTATAATGAAAAGAGAATTGTACACCAATTTACTTGAGTGGAAAAAGGGACCAAATCGTAAACCACTATTACTCCAAGGTGCGAGACAAGTTGGTAAAACTTACCTTATAACCACTTTCGGTAAAAATGAATATTCTGACTTTATTCACTTAAACTTTGAGCAGGACCCTGAATTAAGATTACTGTTTGCCGGAAATCTTAATCCAATAAATATTATCAATAACATTAGTTTATATATCGGGAAAAAGATTACTTCAAAGAATACATTATTTTTTTTTGATGAAATACAAGCAGTGTCAAATGCTATTACATCTTTGAAATATTTTTACGAACAAGCTCCTGAATATCATATTATTGCCGCCGGCTCACTACTCGGTGTAAGTATTGGAAAGCAAGGAAGTTTTCCTGTGGGAAAAGTAAATTTTCTTACTTTATACCCAATGAATTTCTCAGAATATCTTTTATCATTTGGCGATAAATTACTTTTAGATCTATTAATTGATATTCAAAAAATCGATCAATTTCCCGAAATCATACATAATAAATTTTTGTTACATTTAAAATTATTTCTCTATCTTGGAGGAATGCCTGAAGTTTTACAAAATTATTTGGATAACCATGATATTGCACAGTCAAGAAAAATTCAGAATGAAATACTAAATTCATACTCCAGGGATTTTTCAAAATATACTGAAAAAACACAGGCTATTAGAACTTCGGAATTGTGGAATTCAATCCCGTATCAATTAGCAAAAGAAAATAAAAAATTTAAGTATGCTGATGTCAGAAAAAATGCCCGTGCATCTATGTTTGAACAGACAATTGAATGGTTAAAAAGTGCAGGACTTATTAACATAGCCAATAATATTAATGCACCAAAATTACCACTTGCCGGTTACGCAAATCATAATAAGTTTAAGATTTATTTATTGGATACCGGATTACTGGGAGCAATGTTAAATATTTCCTCCGATATTATTGTAAAAGGTTCTAAATTGTTCTCAGAGTACAACGGTGCTTTTATTGAAAATTTTGTAGCTTCGGAACTTTCAAAAATTGATACCGGCAATTTGTTCTATTGGACTTCAAATAGTGATGCAGAAGTAGATTTTGTAATCCAACACAAAAATTCAATCTATCCTGTAGAAGTAAAAAGCGGGAAAAGCAGAAATTTGAAAAGTTTGAGAAGTTATTCTAAAAAATATAATCCGGAATTTATCTTTAGAATTTCACCGCGTAACTTTGTGCGGGATAAGGATTTTATTAATATTCCGCTTTATGCAGTATTTATTTTAAGAAATATATTGAACAAACTCACAGCAAAAAATGTATGAGCATTTTGGGAAGATATTTCTTTATATTTTTTTTTGCAAAGAGTAACAGCTATCTGATTTTTTAAATTGTCTTTCTAAAACATATATTTCGTAGTTAAATAGTGCCAAATTAAACGACAACCAATAAATTGATGGAATCTTATGAAGATAAACGACAAAATATTTGCAGTACCGTTAAATCAAATTGTTGATTTTAAGTTCGACGATAAAGTTGCAAATGTTTTTGAAGATATGCTTAAACGGTCAGTCCCAGGTTACAGCACGGTTATTGGTATGACCGGAATGCTTGCTGCAAAGTATGCGAAAAACAGTTCCAATTTGTACGACTTGGGAAGTTCACTCGGCGCTTCATCTCTTTCGATGCGAAATAAAATTACCGCCGAAAATTGCCGGATAATTGCTGTTGATAATTCGCCGGCTATGATAAAACGCAGCAAAACATTTTTCGAACTTGATAAATCGGAAACTCCAATTGATTTAATTTGTGCAGATATTAGAGACGTTGAAATTAAAAATGCTTCCGTTGTAGTGCTCAATTACACCCTTCAATTTTTACCGACAAATGACAGAGAATTTCTTTTACGAAAAATTTACGATGGACTTTGCAGCGGCGGGGTTTTGATTTTATCGGAAAAAGTTAAACATAAAAATATTGAAGTTGATAATTTTATAGTTGACTTGTATTACACTTTCAAAAAGCTTAATGGTTACAGCGAACTTGAAATTAGTCAGAAAAGAGAGGCTTTGGAAAATGTAATGATTCCCGAATCAATTGATAATAATAAAACAAGAATACTTTCCGCAGGTTTTTCAAAATGTGAGTTGTGGTTTCAAATGTTCAACTTCGTTTCATTTTTGGCGGTAAAATGATTGATTATTCGGATTTATTTGAAGGTGCAGCCGACGAACCTGCTTTAAAATGGATACCAAATCTGTTGCCGGAATTAAAATCATCTTTTATTCACGGCGATTTTGCCGAATGGGAAAAGCTGCTTAATAGTTTTCCCGATTTAGTACCCGGCAGAATTGACTTTAATTCCGATACTGTAACAATTGGAAGCGAGAATGAAATTGATTTACATACGAAAAATTTAATATATTCAAATTTAAAGCAGCTGGCACCGTGGCGAAAAGGTCCCTTTGATTTGTTCGGAAATTTTATAGATGCCGAATGGAAATCAAATTTAAAATGGAACAGATTGGGAAAAGCGATTTCTCCATTGGAAAATAAATTCGTATTAGACGTTGGAAGCGGAAACGGTTATTATGGATGGCGAATGCTCGGGCAGAATGCGAAAATGGTTATAGGTATTGATCCATATCTGCTTAGTGTAATTCAGTTTTTTGTTTTTAAAAAGTATCTTCCGCAAAAACCATTTTGGGTATTGCCATTTGGTATTGAAAATTTGCCCGATAATATTCGTGCATTCGATACTGTTTTTTCGATGGGAATTTTTTATCATCGGCGTTCACCGTTTGATCATCTAATTAAATTAAAAACATTTTTAAAAGAAGGCGGCGAATTAGTTCTGGAAACCCTTGTTATCAATGAGGAAAACGGTGAGGTTCTTGTACCTCAAAACCGTTATGCCAAAATGAGAAATGTTTGGTTTATCCCTTCGGTTTTAACGCTTGAAAATTGGTTAAAAAGAAGCGGCTATAAAAACATTCGTTTGATTGATGTAACCAAAACGACAGAACACGAACAACGAAAAACAGAGTGGATGAATTATGAATCGCTCACTGATTTTTTAAATAAGAAAAATCCTAATTTAACAATCGAAGGTTATCCGTCACCGAAACGAGCAATTTTTATCGCTAATTCTCCATAGCTGAAACGAATCAAAACTTAACAAATAGTTTATATTTATTCATATCTCAAAGCATCAATCGGGTTTAATCGCGAAGCTTTTCGAGCAGGATAAAATCCGAAAAACATTCCTACTCCTCCGGAGAATGCAAATGCCGAAAAAACAACCGTCATATTTATTACGGTATGCTGCGAAGTGTAATTGTTCATCACATACGCTACACCAAATGCTACCGCAATGCCAATCAATCCGCCGAGTAAGTTTAGCACACTAACCTCGTTAAAAATTGTGTTAAAATATCATTTGCTCTCGCTCCGATTGATAACCTAATTCCAATTTCTCTTGTTCTTTCTGTAACTGAAACCAGCATAATATTCATAATTTCAATTCCACCAACAATAAGTGAAACTCCTGCAACCGAACCGAGAAGAAGAGTAAGTACTTTGGATGTTGCCGATGCCGCCTCCGTAATTTCAGCTTGATTGCGAATATTAAAATCATCGTCATCACCTTCTTCAAGTCGATGCGACTCTCGTAAAATTCCGCGCAGTTCTTCTTGGGCTTCTTCAATTTTATCAATAGAAATTGCACTTGCGTACATAAAATGTATATGTCTGCCGCCGGCTAATCTGTACAAAACAGTAGTCGAGGGTGCCAAAACCAAATTGTCATAATTTGAACCGGTTGCACTTTGTCCTTTTGGTTTTAATACGCCAATAATTTTAAAAGGAACATTTCTAATTCGGATTTTTTGTCCAACAGGATCTTCATTCGGGAACAAATTATCGGCAACTTCACTTCCCAATTCCCAGTACGGCAACTTTTGCTCGGGCTTTAACATCGCGTTCGGTAAAAAGCTCTCATGATTTCAGCACCCAATATCTAATTGTAAGATACGTTGGGGAAACACCATAAATGGATATACTCCAATTATGGTTTCCCCCAATTATCTG
>CAZXDS010000034.1:0-21333 GCA_964639525.1 uncultured Melioribacteraceae bacterium
CCGGTAGGCAGGCTTTAGTTTGGTGTTAAAAATAATAGTCAATACCTCATAACTGCTTCCCGATACGGGTCTGCGACAGCAGTTTTTAAACAACATACTAACATTATCCCGAACTTCTTTTCCGACTAAAGTCGGGAGATTGGTTTTTGTTTTACAGTACACCACAATAAATTGTGGTGTTATCATAATTTATTTATTCCAAGCACATCAAAATATTATTTAGTTCTTTTCTATTCTCCATTAAATTTGTGGTAGTACCATATTATAATTTATGAGTCCACTCTAAAAAGCCCCAAACAGACTGAAGTCGTAGGTTAATCAAAATATTACTTTTTAGAATGGACTCATTTATTATTTATTCAAAAAGAAATATTATTAAAAGGCATTTGATTATTCTTTCAGTTAAAGATGTTTTGTATCAAAAATACACAAAAATTCTTAATAACTCATGTTGTAAAAATAAAAAAGCCCCGACCAAACAAATGGTTGAGGCTCAGTAAAACGTTTTTTGAATATAATGCTATTTCATTAACATTAATTTTTTAGCGGAGATGAAATTGTTTACTTTCAATCTGTAAACATAAACACCCGAAGCTAAATGAGAAGCATCAAATTCTACTGTTTGATAAGAAGCCTGCATTTCCCTATTAACAAGAGTAGCAACTTCTCTTCCTAGCATATCATATATTTTCAATGTTACAAATCCGTTTTGAGGAAGACTAAACTTAATTGTTGTAGTCGGGTTAAACGGATTTGGATAGTTTTGATCCAAAGTATAAGTTTTTGGTAATGTATTATTTTCATCACCAACACCGGTTGACGGATCAAAATCGGTTAATCTTCTTGGCAATAACTGATATGCATCAAATTGAGTAACCAAACCGGTTATATTTTCGGGCCAAGTTGGTTCAGTGGCATCCATCACATCAGTATCCGCATCAATACGCAATGCAAGGGAATCTGTAGTAGAGCCATCATTGATGTAAAAAGTAGCGCCGCTTCCGCCTGAAAAAGCCCAAGGTGTAGCGTCATTCAACATAGCATCGTTAACAGTAACCAACATCGACTCATATTTTTCCGCGTCATCAAGCAATGTTTGAATTGTTAATTCAACCGCGTCAGGAACTGTTGATACACCGTTATCAATAATATCATCAGGTAAAGTTTGCGGAACTAATTCGAGTTGGCCGTGGAATGAATCAGTTGTTCCCGTAACAGTATAATCATTACCTTCTACCATTTCCGGTGTATCGCTTGCAAATGAAAATATTTTTATTGCAGCTGTAGTATCTTGTAAATAAGCTTCAATTCTTCCGGTTGAAAAATTGTTACTTCCCGCAGTACAAACACCTTTAACTTTAGCTGCCATAGAAACAAAATTAAATCCGTCATCACTATTACTATTAAATGATTTGACCCAATCAATAGGAGTAATATCAGCAAAAAATCCATAAGCGCCGTTTGTATCGGCTTGAGCACTTAGATCAGTCGCGATTACCAAATATCCTACAAAAGTAGTATCAGCAATAAATGATGCGGGAATTGTTGCACTATAAGTTGAATCGGATACTAATGTCATTTCAGCATTATTAAAAGTCAAACCATCGTTGCTGTAAACCAAATTAACAGAAGCAAGTCCATTATCGGCATAAGCAAAAGCACTAACCGTAACCGCTTGACCTGCATCGGGGACTAAAATATCTCTTGAAACAGTTTCGACAACAGGTAATCCTCCGCCACCTCCACCGGTTCCCGGATGTTGTCCGAGATATTCAAATGTATTTTGGTCATAAACTTCCCACTCGGAATCATCAGCTGTTGTTCCCGCAGAAACTGTCCAGTCTGTTTGTCCGGTTGTTACTGATTCTTTTCTCACAAGAGTGTGATCTTTAGTAGCAGTAGTAATTCCTGCTACATCCCAGCCTGAACCCGGGTCAACATCAGGAACACCAATTATATCAACGATTGTTGTGTCTGTTCCATTAACATAAGCTAATGCTCTTGCATCATCTCCGTTAAAATGAACCACACTGGGAAATCCCAAAACTTCATCTGCATCTGCATCACTAAATAATGTCTGATCAACTTGATCTGTAATAATAACCCAAACATCATGACTTACAATTCCGGCGCCTGCAGGAAAATCATGAACATACTGCCATCCACCACCATTAGAAGATTGCAGAATTACAAATTGGGATAAATCAACAGAAACACTCTCTGCATTGTAAATTTCCAATGCTTTGTTGTTACTGCTGCCTTCTATGTATTCAGAGAAAAACAGATTCGGAAATCCTGAACCACCTGTCCCCGGATGCTGTCCGAGATAGTCAAATGTATTTTTCGGATAAACTACCCATTCGGAACTTGCATCGTCTGTGCCTGCCGACGTAGCCCAATCTGTTTGTCCTTGTGTTACCGATGATTTCCTTACTAATGTATGATCTTTTGTTGCATCGGTTGTATCACCTACTGTCCATGCTGTACCGGGATCGGTAGTTTCATCACCAATAACATCCACGTTTGTGGTATCCGTTCCATTTACAAACGCTAGTGCTCGTGCATCATCTCCGTTAAAGTGAACCGGACTATCTGACGAATACGGGATTACTTCATTTGCATTTGTCGTATCAAAATATGTTGACGATACTTGGTCTGCTACCATTACCCATACATCGTGGCTTGCAAGTGTTGCTCCTGCCGGGAAGGCATGTACTGACGACCAACCGTCTCCGTTATGTGAATTACGTATAATAAATTGTGTTAAATCAACTGTAGCGTCTGAAGCATTATAAATCTCCAATGCTTTGTTGTTACTGCTACCTTCTATATATTCTGAAATAAATAGATTTGGAATTGCAACAGTACCTGTTCCAGGATGCTGTCCGAGATATTCAAATGTATTTTTCGGATAAACTACCCATTCGGAACTTGCATCGTCTGTGCCTGCCGACGTAGCCCAATCTGTTTGTCCTTGTGTTACCGATGATTTCCTTACTAATGTATGATCTTTTGTTGCATCGGTTGTATCACCTACTGTCCATGCTGTACCGGGATCGGTAGTTTCATCACCAATAACATCCACGTTTGTGGTATCCGTTCCATTTACAAACGCTAGTGCTCGTGCATCATCTCCGTTAAAGTGAACCGGACTATCTGACGAATACGGGATTACTTCATTTGCATTTGTCGTATCAAAATATGTTGACGATACTTGGTCTGCTACCATTACCCATACATCGTGGCTTGCAAGTGTTGCTCCTGCCGGGAAGGCATGTACTGACGACCAACCGTCTCCGTTATGTGAATTACGTATAATAAATTGTGTTAAATCAACCGTAGCGTCTGAAGCATTATAAATCTCCAATGCTTTGTTGTTACTGCTGCCTTCTATATATTCTGAAATAAATAGATTTGGAATTGCTGGAGGAGTCGTTCCAGGATGTTGTCCGAGATATATAAAAGTGTCTTGGTCATAAACTTCCCACTCGGAATCACCTGTACTAGTTCCTGCAGAAACAGCCCAATCTGTTTGTCCGGTTGTTACCGAAGATTTCCTTACAAGAGTGTGATTTGATGTTGCCGTTGTAATTCCGGCTACATCCCAACCTGAACCGGGATCTACACCAAGTACACCGAGAACATCAATAATTACCCAATCTGTACCATTCCAATATTCTAGTCCAAGATAATCATCGCCGTTGTAAAAAGTCATTGACGAAGTTGTATCTGAAACATCGAGAATAGCTTGGTCAGCACTGGAATTGGCAATTACAAAAACATCATCTGCAGCGAGAGTGCCGACAAAATTTAGCGTATCGGTAGTTGCGTTCCCGTTATTAGCTCTTAACATTCTGTAATTTGTAAAATCAATTTCCGAGCCTGTACCATTGTAAATTTCCAGAGCTTTATTACTGCTGCTGCCTTCGATATATTCTGAAATAAAAACTCCGGTTTGTGCAAAAATCATTCCTGTAGTTAGGAATAACAATGCAAAAATAGTTAAGATTCTTTTCATTACTTCTCCTCCTCGTGTGTGATTGAAAAATTAATTGTACTGCTTAAATTACTCACCTTATAGTATTACCGGTTATCCGGCGGATGCCGGATGTATTTTGATATCAAAATATGATTATTAGTAAAATTTGCCCATATTTTAAATATCGAATAATGATTAACGGTTTTTGATTTCAGATGTTTTTACTTCTCCCATAGGGATGCTTTCGGCAAAAAATCTAAAATCGTTAATCGGTGTTCGTAAATCTTTTTTACGGTTTACCGCGTTATAGTATTGACAACTAAATCCTTGTTTTTTGTGTAAAAAAATTTTACTGATAACAAACATTGCAAAATTATCCCAAAATTAGAAATTTGATTTTAGAAATTAGCAAAACAGAATAGATGTAATAATATTCTACCTTCTAAATTCTAAGTTGCACTTTAGTGCGCTAGGTACTTTGTGTTACTTAATTGCTCAAATCAAATAATATATCTAAATCCGTTTCAAATTTTCATATTTTTAACTGCCGCTTATCCAATATCCTTAGGGAAAACTACGGCAATTGCCCTTAGACAACGTACCAATAAAGCAAAGATAATAATGGCTTTAGCCACATTTACAACTTAAAAAATTCTTCAATATTTTCAAAGTTATCAACATTTTTGCCACAAACAAACTGAAATTTTAGGCTATTCATATTTAATATTTTGTGTAACGTAACTGATTTAATTTATAAATATTTCATTAGTATCTTTTACAAATCAGTTGAGAGAACATAACGAACAATTCTATTGTTCTCGGTATCTGCTATATACAAAGTTTTATTAAAGTAAGCAACCCCATGCGGTGCATTAAAAACATTTGGTCCTCCAAAGGATTCCCGTTCATCGCCAAAAGCATTAAATTTAAATAATGAATCTTTTGCAGAATCAACCACGTAAATGTTGTTTGATGGATCAATCGTAACATCTTCCGGACTTTCAAATTTATTTGGAATCATTAAATCCGAAGCAAATTCTTTTAATTTATTCTGATAACCTGTAAAATCATTGGATTCAACAAAAGAAAGCCACTGAACTTTGAAACTGTTTTCGCCTTTAAGTGAAAGTATCATATCCCTGCTTTGACTATTAAAAGAAGTGATTGAGCTAATTCCATTTGCCGAAAGCAAGCCTGTTCCTATCGGTGTGAGCTGCGGGACTTTTCCAACAAATGTGCTAACTCTGTTTCCAAGCGAGTCCGCAACAACTTTATATGAAAGCACAACATTGTCAGGGTCAATTGAATTGGAATTGGCTGGTCCTGTTCTACCGATATAAAAGGAGTTATCGCTAAAAACTGCTGCTGATGTGAAGGAACGGTCAGGTCTCAAAAAATCAAAAGCCGATTTAGGAAGAAGCGTATCAATTTTTGCATTTGCAATTTCATGCCGGGCACCAAACAAATCTATTTTAAAAACTGCACTGTACGTTGTTCCATTTGAATCTACGAGTTCACCGCAAACTATTAAGTTAAGTCTGTAATCCTGTGCCAATTTTACCGGATGCTGAATGTTTACCGAACCAAGAATATCACCGGCAACATTCAACATTACGACTCTATCATTCTCTGTGTCAGCTATATAAACAAAAGGTTCACGCCCTATTAAAACATCTTGAGGTTTATTAAAACCTGTCCACTCCGGTGACAGTTTAATATACAAAGTGTCATTAATATTACCGGAGCCTGTTCCGGTATCAACGTCAGAAATACTAAATTTATCAGTACAATTTGAAAGTGAAATTGTAACAACAAGTAATAAAGCAATAAATAATCTTTTAACTATCATAATTAATACAAGCCAAATATTATTGAAAAACGATGTGCTGAACCAAGTTTTGTAAAATTTGCATATGCATAATCAAATTTAACATTTGCTATACCGAGAGGAGCTTTTATACCGACACCAAAAGTATAATTTTGATCTTCGACATTAAATTTATAACCACCTCTTAAATAAAAAATATTTTTCCAAGCATACTCTACTCCGAGAGAAACATTTTCGCTATTATCATTAGGATGATTTAGCTGAACAGAAGTTGTTACTCTGTGCTGATCATCTTGATATGGCTCAAATGCAAATCCAAGTCTAAACATGGTAGGAGGAGCAAAAGATTGCCAATCTGATTTTTCACGACCACCGTAAAGAATAACCTTTCCGTCCGGGGCAAGTTCATTTCCAAAATTAGAAATAGCAACGGCAAACCTTGTTGACCCTAAACCTGTCCAGTAAAAAGTACCCAAATCAATTAAGACTCCGCGCATTTTAAGATTAGCCAGAGTTTCCTCCATATATCTAACCGTACCGCCGAAACTGAATTTATCGGTCATTTTCTTTGAATACGTTAATGAAAAAGCAATATCTCCGAATGAGAAAAATTGCCCGTTTCCAAATGGATTAACTTCAGTTGTAACCGGCATATCTTCCGTGTACAATGAAATAAATGAAACGCCGATAACGTCATTTGAAGATAAATGATATAATGCACCAACAAAATCGTGTTTAACGTCAACAAGCCATTCGTTATGTGAAAATATCACTTGGTCTTCTTTAGTCTGAACCAAACCGGCAGGATTCCAATATAAAGCTGAAGCATCATTTGCAACTGCTATAAAGGCATCACCCATAGCAATTGCTCGTGCACCAACACCAATTTTTAAAAACTGAGCTGTAGAAATACCCGCTCTTTGTCCGCCAAGCGTTGGAAAAAGCTGGGCTTTGCTTTCCGCAAAACTGAAAATTATTAGTAGTACTATTAAATTTTTTTTCATATTAGTTGCTTTGTGAAAAAATCAAAAATTTTATTTTTTTGTTCTAAATATATTATTCAAAAATGTTTATATAATTTTGTTTTATTAAATATTAAAAATTCATACTTAAACCAAATTTGATATTCCTTCTTGTCAAATACCTCGCCGGATTATACGGAAACGGAGAAATAGGAGCTTGAAGATCAGGAAAACTCGGATTGTTCCAAGACGATGGTGTCGGATCTCCTGTTTCGTAAGCATTTCCTGTAACAGGATTAATTATTGCCGCATTCTTAGTATCTAACAAATTATTTATCTCTATATTCAGTGAAAATTTTAGTCCGCCCAAATTAAAATATTTACTGAAATTTAGATCAACATAAAACCAATCATCACCAATTTCGCTAGATCTGTTTGCAACATCCGCTATGTATTCCGGCTTGCCGTCAGTACCGTAACTTCCGGTAAATAAATAAGGTGTGTATCTTTTTCCGGATTCATAAAACACACGTATGTACAAATTAATATCGTCCAAAATTCCGGGAGCAAGACCAAAAAGCGGATGACCCTTTTCAATATAAAAATTGGCATTTATAGATGCTGTAATCGGGCGGTCCCAAGAAACAAAAGTTTCTTTAATCGATTCATTCAGATCGCCTCTTAAAATAAGTACACCTTCATCAGCGGATGAACTTTTACCTGTAACAATGGCATAAGCAAAGTTGGCACTTCCGGTAAACCACTTGCCCATACGCTTTTTATATTCCAATTCAATTCCTCGTGAGCGAGCATAATCAAGATTTGCATAAGTAATAAATGATTGATTAGCAAACCTTGCACTACTTATTTTTGCCGTACGAGTACGAATGTAATCAAAAATATCTTTGTAATAAGCGGTAATGGTTAAAACATCATTTTGTGAAAAAGAATTTTTTATTCCCAGTTCATACGCAACCGTAGTTTCAGGATTAAGATTGGGATTACCAAATTTTTGAAAAGATGATTGAGCATTTGACGGACTTAACTTAGCATAAACAAATTGCGGGCGAGGCCATTTGCTGAAGTGTCCATATGAGAAAAACAAAACCTGGTTATTTGTAATCGGATGTGAAATACCCAAACGCGGACTAAGTCTTGCTTTAAATCTTCTTCCGCCGAACCAGCCGAAAGTATCCTCTTGATATTTTTTTCGTATTTCATCAGGAATTGTAACAACATCAGGATTATTAACCGCATCATCAACAAATTTACCGGGAAACCAATAATCCAAACGCAGCCCGAAATTAAGTATCATTCCGCTAAAGTTAATATTATCCTGTGCATAAAAAGAACCTTTTGCAGGATGAACTTTATAAACATCATTGTTCAATCCAAGTTCACCAACCCATGGTTTATAAATATCAATCACCTGCATTTCTTGAAAAACAAGATTAAAGCCCGCTTTGAATTTATTCTTTTCATCAAAAAAACTGGTAATATCTCCTTTAATGGAATATTCATCCACATAATGATCATGCCAAGTAAATGGGTTGCCAACATCATAGAATCCGTCGCCGGGGATTACCCCTATTGTATCACTTCCCGTATTAAAATATTCAATTGGAAAATTAACAATATCCTTCGGCTCCGTATATTCGCTCCAATTTTTTCCATTAGCATCGGCACGTAAATTTGTAAAATAATGATTGAACTTTAACTCGTAAAAAGTTTTTGCATTTAATGTGTGGGTCCAACTAATGTTATTAAATGTATTTTGATGTGTAAACGTATTCGCATTATCCAATATTTTTTGAAATATATATTGGTAACCCGGACTCGGTTCAACAAATTCCAAATTTGACTGTAAAGATTGTGAATTTTGATTTATACTTACCGACTTATTAAACGAATAACGAAGTTTCATTCTCGGGTTAATTGAATAGGTAACTTTCCCGAGTAGAAAATAATTATTTTCAGCTTTGGGAGCAAACCGACTTCCGTGAAATGTGGAAGAAATAAGCTGCTTTGCCGTAGGTTTATAATAGCCTTGCGTTAATCCATCGCTTAAGCCTGCATAAAAACTTGTAAAAAAGCTGATTGCCCCCGGAATTTTTATTCCAATTGCCGGAAGAATATAACTTGTAATAGGCTCAGGTCCTCCAAAATTTGTTTCAACAATGTCTATGTTAAAAATATGATTTGAAGAAGTACTACCAAGCTTATCTGTTTTATAAGAAACATATCCCGTATATTTATCGAAACCTTCGCGAGTTGTTACATTAATAATTCCCGATGTAGCTTGTCCGTATTCGGCATTAAAACCACCGGTTATTACTTCCGCCTCTTTGATTGAGTTAGCACTAAGTTTTAATCCAAAACCTGTACCGGCAAGCGGATCCTGAACAGACACACCATCAATTAAAAAAGCATTTTCATAAGAACGACCGCCGCGAATGTGAATGGCATTATCCGATTGGGTTATACCAACCTGCTGTGAAACAATATCTTGGATATTTTCAACAACTGCAACTTCAATATCTTCGGTTGAAATGGTAACTTTACTTTGAGTTTCTTCAACGTTAACAAGAGGTTTATCACCAATAACAACAACATCCTGATCAAGTGTAAGAGCGGTTTCAGCTAATTTTACATCAACCGTAGTTGTTTTGTTGGGTAATACATTAGTTCCGGTTACTTTAGTATTTTTGTATCCAATCAAAGAAACTTTAACTGTGTATGTTCCCTCGGGAATATGCTTGATTATGTACTTTCCATCAACGTCCGAAGCAGCGCCGAAGTAAGTACCTTCAAGCATAACATTTACACCGGGCAGAGGTGAACCGGTTTTAACATCGGTGATAACACCTTTTAAATTTCCTTTTTGCTGTGCAAATAAAGCAACCGTTAATAACAAATATATCGCTAAGTATAATTTTTTCATGGTGCGATTCCAAGTTCCTGCATAATTTTTTCAATTAAAGTAGTTATGGTTCCCGGATTTCCTTCACTTTGATCAAGCGGTAATCCGATAAAGAAGATACTGTTTGTTGCATCAATAAAAGCAATATTCCCCTGTATTTGCGGGCTGTCAAGCTCATATATTTTTCTCGCTAAATTTTCATTCGGTATTAAATTGCGGACAAAACCAATTGTTGAAGCAGTTTTTAATTCAGGGAAACCGCTTGTTGAATCGCTTTTTACAACTTTTGCACCAGGGAACATAAATGATAATGGTTGCGATTTAATATCCGTAATCGGTAAAAAGTTTTGCAAAAGCGGAATGCTAAAATCAAAATTTGCAGACGAATCGACAAAGGTCATTGTAAAAGCAATTTTCCCGCCGCCGTTTACATACCCTTGTGTTACAACTGAAGCTACATCAAGGCTTGGAGAATTATCAGAATACCAGAAACAAAAATCAAACAATTTTAATGTCTGCAGCATTGTAATATTCGGATAAGGCAGCGATTCATTTTCCAAATCGAAAACATCAAATTTACCGCTTAAACTCCCACTAAAGATTGAGTTAAATTTATCATTGTAAAAATCAGCGGTACTGCTTCCGCCTTCAAAATCATCAAATATAATAATATTTCCTTTGGGCTTTTTAACAAACCAATTACGTGTTGTATCCGGCAAAGCAACAAATGGTAAACTTGCACCTGAAATATCAACAGCTTGAACATAAATTCTGTTGTTATCATTTAACTTCAAATTTGTTAAGTGCCGTGCAAAAATATTATTTTCATTTCCGGCTATTAGTATTTCCATTTCAGGATTTGTACTGCTCAAATCCGCTACTCTTAATGTAACAATGCGGGTATTACCGGGAAGCTGCACAAACGATGACGTATCGTTGAGAGCAATGTTTATTTGTACAATTGAATTATCACCGTCAAGATCGCTTGCATTCCAGCCGACTGTTATTACAGGAAATGATTCCAAAGGAAGAGAACTTTCTTTATTCCATTCAACAACCGGAGCGGAGTTTTTAATCGGGAATTTTAATTGTGCCGGTGTCGGGTCAATGCCACCAATATCGTAATATTTTTCACCTTCGTCATAGACTCCGTTATTGTTAGCATCAACAAACGGCTCGGCACCAAAATTAATATTATTTTTTGTTACGGAATTATCATATTTGCCGTTACCGGAATTATCAACAGCCATTATTTTGAAAATATAGGTCGTATCGGAAGTACCGATAGGCAAAGAAAATGTGCTGTCATTTGAAGTTGTAAAGCTCCAACTATTATCCAAACCTTCCCATTGGAAATAGTATCCGATTACAAGACCGTCAGGGTCATCACTCCACCAATGAACCTGAAGTTGACTTTTCTGCTGGGCAATTGTACTATCCGGGAAAAGAGAAATAAACGTGTTTGGTGCTTTATTCTCATTTGGAGTAACCGGCGAATTATCACTACACGATAAAATCACAGTCAATAATAAAAATATTATTAAGCTATTTGCTATTTGCTTTACTGTCATTACTTATTTAATTAAAATTATAAAAAAAATTATATTACTTCCTTTTTAATTTATTCGGTATAAATAGTTCTGTTTTGTTTTACATAAAATTCTAATGGAACCGACAACTGCCGGTTCCATAAAAATTATTTTATTTTAAAAGAATCATTTTCTTAACCGATACAAATTGTCCTGCTGAAATTCTGTAAAAATAAATTCCACTCGTTAATGAAGATGCATCAAATTGAACTTGATGACTACCGGCACTTATTTCTTTATTTAGCAATTGAGAAACTTCTTCACCAAGCACGTTATAAATTTTTAATGTTACAAAATTATTTTGAGGCAAAGTAAATTCAATTGTTGTACTTGGGTTAAACGGATTTGGATAGTTTTGTTTAAGTCCAAATTTTAACGGAGTAATGTTTTCATCATTTACATCAGTTACCCAACCAACAAAATCTTCGTTTGTACGTGGAATTAATTTGTAATTACCAAATGAGTAATTAAGGATTCCGGTTAAACTGCTAAAAGTATTCCAAGTAAAGATTCTAAATGGAGAATCATCAAGCGAAGCATTCCAATCATTATTGTAATCATTATTTCCGTCTTGTAGCTCAACACGTGTAGAAACACCGCCATTATCGGCAACTAACATTTCACCAAAATTTCTGCTGCCTCCGGAGCCTTCATCATTACCCGCATTTCCATCGGCATTTTCATCGGTAACTGTAATGTTTGAATATGTAATAAGTACACTTTCCCATTGCTCTGCAGAAAGATCACCATCGCTTAAATCGGCAACATCGGACGTGGGAACAATAGTCGGACTTGGAACAGAACCAGTACCATTTACAACTACGGACGTTGGCGTATCCAAATTTTCAATACGCGTAAAACTATGGAACTCATAAGCATTACCTGTTACCGTAACATCGTCTCCAACTTTCAGTTTGAGTACTTCAGTTCCAAAAACTTGAATTCCGCTCCAAGGACCTTCGCCGTTTTGAATAAAAACTTCACCGCCTGCTGCAGTTACTGTTGATGAATCTGCCGTAACAATACCGCTTACTGTAACCTCATAATTGTTATAGCCGCTCCAGCCGCCGCCAAACGGATTACGCTGAACATCCTGAATTGTTAAAGGCCTATCTAAAACATAATAGAAATAAACATTTTTAACAGTATCAAATGGATTTGTTGCAATATTTCCATCATTATCAACAGCTTCAACATAATAAGAAACAAGTGAAGAATCACTTTGTGCAGGGATATTTCCTACAAAAGTGTTTCCGGCACTGAGAATCATTTCATCAACTTGGTCAGCTCCGCCATTTACACTGTAATGTAAATTTGCTACATCCACAATTCCATCGGCATCCAGAATATCAGCTGAAATTTGAACACCTTCACCAAAACCAACTGTTCCTTTATCTCTAGTAACATTTGAAATATTTGGAGGAGTAGCTCCCAATACAAGATCATTAGGATAAATAGGATCTATAATAAACCAGCCCCCGTCAAGATTAGTTCTCGTTTCAATTACTCCGCGAATAGACTGAATTAATGTACCTGGCAATGGCGGTGAAATGCGGGTTCTGTAGTAATCGGAAACATTTCCGGTATAGATAACCGAATTATTTGCATCAACAATTCCAAAACTCCCAGAACCAAGAGAGACCAAATCTGTAGCAATTACATTTTGAATTTCAACATAAACGCCTTCCCACTTTTCCGCGAGATAATTTGGATCTGTTGTACCTGTTGCCACAAGTGAATCTAATGTTAATAAAACAGGTTGAGGTCTTGTACCAAAACTAATAACATCCTGAGGTTGAAAATCGATTAAATTAAATTGTGTTGTTGTAAAATATTCACCAACAACTCCGGTACACCTTACAACCATACCTGTATCAAGCACGGCAAATGCGGAAGAACCATTAACATCACGAACTTCTATTCCACCCCATTCAGGATGATCTTGATCTTGAAGAAAAATTGAAGGCGCCCCAGCATGTAAAATCACACCGCTGTCAGGACTTGCTCCAAAATACGGTGAATTCATCACTACGCCGATAACGGTAACTGTATCACCAACTAATGGTGATGGACTATCGTGAGGCGGGTTTAATAACTGATCGTTTGTTTGAAATTGTATATCTTTTATTGTTACCTCGGGATAAGTCTGAGCTAATAACTGAATGGACAATAAAAGAAAACTTAAAACTAATAATTTGATTTTCATCTTGTTCTCCTACTAATTTACTTTGTGTTATTTAATTATTAAAAATTTACCTGTTTTAATATTACCTGTCTGTTTGTCTTCAACAGTAAATAAATATAAACCGGATGCAACTGCCTGCTGATTATCCGATAAAACATCCCAAGCATGTTCTCCACCGGACATTATCTGCGAGTTATCTTGTGAAAATACTTCAAACCATCTTACATCCGAACCGTTACTAGATTGATTATGATCAATTCGTTTTACCAAATCACCGGACAACGTATAGATTGAAATTTCACATTCTGCAGGAAGGTTATAAAAATATATTTTTCTTAATCGTTCTGAATTCCCGTCCCAAACAGCACTGCCGTAGTATGGATTCGGATAAACCCCAACTTTAACATTATTGTCGGAGGTTGCCGGCGTGCCCGGTAAAACCCTGCTAATACCTGCTAATTTACTTGATTCCAAACTTGTAAGCCCGTTTGTCGGATCACCTTCGTCAAATGCCGTAACTGAAAATAGATATTGCCAACCGTTAAGCAAGTTATCAAACTCAAATTTATAGTAATATTTTGTCGTATCATTTGGGAAAGTTTTGGGCGTATCTAATTTAATAAATGATGGGAACCCCGTATCAAACCCAATATTATTCACACTGTCAAATTCAGCCGCCGTTTCTAATGAATTTAGAATATCAATACTGCTTACTAAATCGAAACCGGCATTTGTTCTGTAAATACGGTACCCTTCAAAATCTTTTTTACCGGAAATCGGATCGACTGAAGACTCGGCACGTTTATCCCAATAAACAGTTGTTTTGTTACTTTCAGGAACAACTTTTACACGCGGAGATTTTGGAGGAGAAGGTAAAATATATCGAGTTAATTTACCGTCACCGTTTGAATCTTCACCGGGGTCTAAAATACCGTTTCCGTTTTTATCTTCACCACGATAAGCTCGAATTGCCCAGCCTGCGTTTTCGTATAAATTTTCTCTCTGAAATTTCGTATCCAATGCCGCCGGATCATTTCCTTTTTTATTGGCACAAACAATTGCAAAAGTAATATTTATTGAATCGCCGGGAGCAATGCTTTTGTAATCACCCGCAGTTAAAAGTATTGAGCGATTACTTGCCGTTTTAAGATCAGCCGGATTTATACCCGAGCCATATCTGTTGCTTCCACCGAAAAATCCCTGCATTTTTTTATAACGCTCAACATCATCCTGAGGAGAAAAGAAATTTACGTTTGTAGTATTTCGAAATTGCCAGTTAACATAATTAACACTATCAACAGAAACAGATGATCCGAGATACTGAATTCCGACGTAGCTGTTCGAGAAACCCGGATCGCCGTCAACATCAAATTCATAAGCAAGATGAAGAGAATCAGTATAACCGTTTCCACCATGTGTAAAAAAGCCACCGGTTCGAGGGGAGGTTACAACAGTGTTTCGCACTACTGCATCAGTCCAAAGCCCTACATAAACACTATCAATATATTTATTTGAAACGTTTTTTATCCAATAATTCATAATCACAAAAAAATCTGCGAAGGGAAAATTCCATGCATAAGTTTCTTGGTGAACTGCAAGACCAAGAGGATGATGCAACAAAATCGGTTCACCGTTAGAAAGAGTAGAATTGCTATCTACATAATCCATTAAAAAATCCTGGTGAGAAATTGCTTCTGGTTTAAAGAATTTAGAATCGGATAAGGAAGACCGTTCTTTTACGAAAGAACCTTGTGCATTAGTAAACTCAAGTCCGGAGCCACGTTGAGAAGCAGAGGAAAAATCTATAATTCCCGTAGAAACAAAAGGACCGTTTTTATTATTTCCAAGAGAATCATCGCTGATAAAACCGCCTACCCACAATCCTCCATCGTATATGTGCTCAATTCCACTTCCAAGCGGATACTCGCACGACGGTTGCTCCGGCCACAAACTAAATCCATGTCCATAACTACCAAAGTTAGTAACAGTCAAACCAATATTACCAACATTGGTATATTTTGAATTGTCATCATCTGAAATCTTTGATAGAGATTTAATATTTTGTGAATTGGCTGCTGAAGCAGAAAACAATAAAGATGCAATAATTAGTAAAAAATTTTTCATATATATTTTAATTATTAATATTAGTTTGCTTTTCAAAAATTAGGGTGTGTAAATTACATCTATTGTTTTCAAAATACAAATTAATTACAGTGCAAATAAATATCCTGAATTGTTACAATTGTGTTTCAATCTCTTATTTACCATAAATGGAATTATTTGTATTAATTGTTCGGTTAGACTACTGTTAAAACCGATATGCCCTCTCCAAAAAGAGAGGGCATAATTTTTAAAATCGGCAAACCGGTTAAGAACTTGATAATACACTTTTTTATCTCAACAAAATCATTTTTTTACTTTCGCTAAAGTTTGCGGTTGTTATTTTATATAGATAAACACCACTTGCAAGATTGTTGGCATTAAACGTAACATTGTGCGTGCCGGCAGTTACCTCTTTATTTACAAGAGTCTCAACTTTTTGTCCGATAGTATTAAAAACTTCCAATTTAACTTTAGAATTTTGAGCTAATGTATAATTTATTATAGTACTTGGATTAAACGGATTTGGATAATTTTGAGATAGACTAAATTTATTTGGTAAAGTAATTTCATCATCTACTCCGGTTACAAGCATTTTTGTGCTATATACTCCTTTACCAAAAGTTCCGGCTACAACTGTTCCGTCAATTTCTCTTATGTCAACGGATTCAACTATTGTATTTCCAATTTCATTTGGAGATTCCACAGCCCATACCGTATTTCTTCCGTTAAAATTTGAGGTTGTAAATAATCCTATTGATGTAGCCGCAATATAAACATAGCCGCCCGTTACCGGCAATATTTTCACACTTCTAATCGAAGGTCCTCTCCCACTGCCATCAGCATTTTCCTCAAGATTTCCAGCTACTTCTGTCCAGCTTGTTCCTCCATTTGAAGAAAAGAACAGACTTAAAATACTGTAGTTTGAAAAACCAACTAATACATTATTTCCGTTATTTGGGTCAACGGCAATTGTAGATATGTAACCCGAAGGGAAATTTGCACCGGTAATATCCGTGAATGCTGAAGTTGTATTGGACACATCGGAAATCTTATATAAGTTACCGGAATCGTCGCCAACATATAATAAACTACCTGCTGCTTTACTCATTGCCAAAGCAGTGGCATTAGAGCCATTAACAACACCATCGAAAGCAGACCAATTTACAGTTGTCGGATTCTGATCGAATGCTGGAATTTGTGTCAGGTCGCTATTTAACCAAACCTTATCACCCGCCAAAAGAAACATTGAATTTGTATTATTGGGATTTAAGATATATGGAGTTATAAACATAAAATTTGTAGCATTAGTCGGTGTAACTTGCGCCCACTCGCCTGCTAAGGTCATCCTGAATATATTTGCATTTTGCGATGAAGTATAGACATATTGTATGCCGTCCGATATTGCGGCAAAAGTTCCATCACCACCGTTTACACTCGTCCATGAAGAAGTTGAAAATGCAGAATTATCTAGCATTGTCCCGTTATCCTGCATTCCACCGAGTATATATTGGCTGTTTGCGGTAGCTTTATCCAAAGCAACATTCCAAAACTGAGTTGTTACGTAACCTGAATTTAGAGCTGACCATGAAACATTAGTCGAAGTAATGTTCATAGTTTTGCTAACACCGCCATCATGTGCAGATAAAACTACATTCGGGTTAGAATTAAGATAAAATAAATTATGTTGATCAGGATGATGATTATCATATTGACTTATATCATTTGCTTTTGCATAACCCCCAATCCAATCAGAGGAAGTTAGTTTACTCGAAAAACCGTCTGTTGTTCTATAAAGATTTGTTCCACCTATTATTACAAAGTTTTCGTCATTCGGTTTTACTTTAATAAACATATCGTAACCACCTTGTGATGTGTATCCGCTAACCGGATTAGCAAATGTAGGCAGGTTGCTGCTTAAATTTGTCCATTGGTTAACGGAAGCATCGTATTTCCATAAACTTGTGTAACCATCCGTTCCATCGTCATCTGCTCCTGGCTGTCCTACACCGGGTGTGTTTGCAATAACGTAAAGGATGTTGGGGTTACTCTTTGAAACGTCAGTAATAATTCTGTTTACTTGAGCCGGCCAAAAAGATGGTGTAATTGTTGTCCAAGTTGTTCCGTTATCGGAATAAAATATTCCGCTGCTGTTTCCTGTACCGAGTGCAGCAAATGCTCTGCCGTTTTCATTAACCGAAACACTTGAATAATTACTTGATCCGGTAATAGTAAGATTCCAACTATTTCCTTCATCGGTAGAATTATAAATTCCGGCAGCTACTGCCGAGTAAATAATATCATGCACTTTATCTATTTTAATATTCCACACAAATTGAAAGCGACTGATAAAACCTTGAGGTGTATCGACTTGTGTATTTGGTAGCGGATTCCAAGTTAGTCCATTATCGGTTGACTTAAAAATCCCATCTCCTTTAAAAAAGAAAGAAGTATTTGAACTTAGTTCACCTGTTCCCGCATACCAAATATTTGTTTTCCCACTACGTGTATCTTGTGCGAGTGCAGTAACATTTTGAATAAATGAAGTTGAAAGTGTATTTACCCAAGTACTGCCTTGATCTGTTGATCGCCATATTCCGCCGGCAGCAGCAGCTACTAATAAAATGTTTTCATTGTTAACATCTGCAACAATTGCCTTTGATCTTCCGCCTTGATTGTTCGGTCCTTCAGAAAGCCATGTTGAAGTTGTTACGGAATTACCGCCTTTGTTTAATTTTATGCTTTTGGCAACAGGTAAATTTTTAGCAAATTTTAATTCGTTTTGTCTAAAATTTTCAGGCAATGAATTTGTTTTGGGATCTTTCAATCTGTTAAATTGAAATTCCAGCATATCTTTTATTGACTGCTGTCTGTTTTCCTTATCATTTTTAAGTGATATTAAAGAAGGATTCATTCCTCTCTTATTGGGTTTTATATTATCATTTGCATACCAAAAACTTAGTACTGAAAACATAAGAAAAATGATAGGGACTGTAAAAATTGATGATTTATATTTCATTTTGAAACTCCTGTTTATGGGTATTTATTTTTATTGTGATACTTTTTTATAAGTATAAACTTTGTACAAGTCTTCCCTTTTATCGCTCGAGAAATTTAATTTAGTCAGTTTACTTAGCAAAGCTGAAAATTGGGAACCTATTTCTAAACCGGGCAATCTTTCATCAAGATTCGGAAAAAACTCTTTGGTTGTTTTTCCCAAAGTGAATGCAAAGTTTATTGTTAAGGTATCCTTTTTTCCAACAATGGGACCTCCGGCTCCACATCCTTCAATTGATACTATTTTTACTTCTGCCCAACATGGTTGTTTGCTACAAGGACTATTTTTATTATCCGATAATTTGTCCTTATTAATTGATACTATTTCCCCCACTATTTTACATACTCCCGGAGGAAAGTTGCTTTTAACAACGTGTTTTTCATTTGTTGAAGAGCATGAAATAAGCGCACTGACGGAAACCAATGTAATCAATATTGCTTTAATTCTATTTTTCAAATTGTTGTCCCCTCTATTTTGAATAGTTATAAATAAAAATACAAGTTATCCTATTTAATAATATTTTGCAACAGTTAAAAAATTTATTTAAAGAAAAATTTATATTATAGTTCGTGTTTCGAAGATACCAAGACCAAATTGCTCTTCACTACCGGAAGCAGCCAAATAGTACACTAAAAAAAGAATAAATTCTTAATCTATATTGACTGTTAAACAACTACGAATTAATTACTTTGCTATAATTTTTATCAATCGGAATTAATTGGTAGTTAATTTTTTTAAGCTCCATTTCAATCATATCCAATTCATTCAAAACATTAAACTTAATATCATTAAATGCCGATTTAATTTCTGAGAATAACGATTTATAATATTTAATTCCGTTTTCAAGATTTTCAGAAAACTTCACAAAGTAATCAATATCCTTTATAGAAAAAGGCAATTCAACTTCTGAAATTTTGCTAGTTAAATGCTCAATGTATAATTGAAGTTCCTTTATAAACATATTTGGTCTATCATCTCGCAGCATAACATTTGCTCTGCCGTAAATATGATCAATCATTTCTTTTAACGAAAATGAATTTGAGAAATATGCTAAATTCGGTCCCGGGCAAATGGAAACGCCTTCTTCTTTGGAATCGGATTTTAAGTTGTTTGAAATAAGAGCCGAAGATGCTAGCCCAAGGCACAAACATGATTTTGTAACAATTTTATCGTATTGTTTGTGATAATCTACTTGCGAAATATTTTTCTTATTCAACTCTGCAATTTTAAGTGTCTGATATTTTCTTGAGGCAGTACATATAGCTTCTTCCGTGAACTCGGTATTAGAAACCAAATATTTTTTGGGGCAGGAACTTCCCGGGTTTCCATCGTTGATAAGTTTCTGCTTGGCAACATCTTTGGTATTTGTTTTCAAACTATTAAAAGAAACACCCAAAGGTGAAATTTTACTAATGTGCAAATCTTCTTCTTTTGCTTTTATCAAAAGCTTTCGCGTTTCTTCATCAACTTGAGTAACTTCCGGAACGAGCAAAAAAGGAGTTCCCCATCCGACAGAATCAAGGTTATAATAATCTAATAAAAATTCATGTTCTTCGGCTGTGCCCACACCACCCTGAGCAGTAAATTTAACTTCAAGTAATTCTTTGGGAACAATACGATTTTGCTTAAGTAATGAATCGTTTAATATTTTATGGATTTGTTCTTTCAATTCATTTCTATGGAGTTTAAACTCATTTAGTATTGGTCCCATTAAAAATCCGTCAGTTGCAAAAGCATGCCCGCCGCAATTAAGTCCTGATTCAATTCGGTATTCAGAAACCCAAAGTCCTTTTTTTGCAAAAAATTTACCTTGAATTAAAGCAGACCTATAATCACTGACTTTCACAACAATTTTTTTCTTAATATTTCCATTTTCATCGGGATAAAAATCATCAAAATTTGCAATATAACTATATAGCCTCGGGTTAATACCTGCAGATAAAACTATTGAAGAATTCAAAGTACTTTTAGCAAAACCCCTTAAAGCAGCGTGAGCATCATTAAACTCCGTTGAAAGTTTTTCTTTCTTTTTATAATTAGTTTTGTCCAATTTTGTCATTATGTTCACATCAATGCTGCCCATTGAAATGTTTTCTTTTATCCATGCTTGTAGTTCATCAATGCTAAAGTTTTTCTCAACCATTTCATTAAATTTTTGTTTCAAATCCGAATAGGACGGCAACATGCTAAAATATTTTTCTATTTCATTACTTTTATCGGATAATGAATTTTTTAAATCATGAAATTTATCGCGTACAATTTTATCAATTAAATTTAGATAGGCTGTTATTCTTTCAGCTCTGAAATCAATGTCTTTTATTGTAATCGGTTTAAATTTTAGGTTAAGTTTGTTACAATAAAATTCTCTCATTTTTTCAATTAGAACATCGTCAACAATTGATATTACTGATGATATTCCATATTGTGCTACTTTTACCGGGCTATCTATTGTAAAACTCAGTCCCATTACGGGTATATGAAAACTATGCGGCGTTTTTATTTTTTTCATTTATTTACTTCTTCCTTTAACTTAAAGTCTCTGTGCATCTCTTTTCTATTTAACTGTAATAAAAAATACATTCACATTAAATTTTATATCGGGAATACGAGAAATAGAATTGCAAACTTCTTTTTTATTAAAAAAATCTATTAGTTATTTAATATACAAAAAAAACCATTTTGAAAGAAAAATAATTATCTTAAGAAATAAAA
>CAZXDS010000035.1:0-3450 GCA_964639525.1 uncultured Melioribacteraceae bacterium
AAGGCGTACTACAGATTTTGGAGTAAAGAACTCACCGCCGCCTTGCCCTTCGGCAAGAGCAAATTTACCAAGGAAATATTCATAGATTTGCCCAAGTACATCACCAGCTGCATCATCGGGAATATTGGAGAAATTTCGGAGAAGTTCTTTGGGGAGGTCTTTATTATCGCGAGTTAATTTAGTGTATTCATCCTTTGGTAAAACACCATCAAGCTCTTGCACGAATTTTTCAATTCCGTTCATTGCTTTTTTAATAGCTTTGGCAATATCTTTTTCGCCAGGAAGATTAAGTAAATAATTATAACGTGCGTAATCGGGCAAATAAATACCGCACTTTTCGATTGCAATTTTATCTATTGGTTTTTCAGTACGCTTGCCTTTGCGTTTTTCAAATTCTGCAATTATCTCTTTTTCATATTTTGAATAGTGGTTATCTGCAAATTTAAGAAAGATGAGACCGAGAACAGGGGCAGAATATTCGTTAGAAGATAAATCGGAATTAGCACGGAGGTTATCGGCGGCACTCCAGAGAATATTTTCAAGTTCTTTAAGTTTTTTGGTTGTCATGTAACCAGATATTTATTTTTTTCAAAATCTTCAATTTCATTTAGGTTGGTGTTTTGCTCTATGTTAGTAAAGAATTTAGTATTCATAAATAGTAATATTCAAATAAAGGAAAATAGAACAGTTCAATTAAAGAATAATTCAAATTGAACTTTTACAAATATTAAAATAATAATATTATATGAAACAATCATGATTGATTTAAACACACAAGATGATGATTATAAAAGACACTGTCATTCCCGAATGCTTTAGTCGGGAATCTCATACCGTGAACGGGGATTCCGTCTAAAAACATGACGGAATGACAATACTTTAAGGATTTATAAACACATGGAAATTGTGTGTAAAATTAGTAATCTGAAAAATTTGATTGATGGGCTTTTATTGAAAAGAGGAAAGAATAAATATGACAACGGGTTATTTAAACTGAATGTTGTTGTAAGTAATCTTACGCTGTCTTTGGTTTTCTAAAAGACGTGGCATATTTGCAAGTAGCAAAATGGGTGATATGGCCTTTCTTAGTATTAAAAAAAATCGATGAATTTTCTGTAAAATCTCTTTTGTCACTGAAGATAAAAGCGAACGACGGTAATGGCGGAACGGCAATTGCATATTCTAATTATACATCAAAAGTGGAGCAATTGGTAAGCGTTGATGAAAAAATTATTCCAAAAAAATATTCGCTTTCGCAGAACTATCCAAATCCTTTTAATCCGAGTACTAATTTCAAATACGGACTAAAAGAATCTTCTAATATAGTTCTCGAAATTTACAATGTACAGGGACGCAGAGTGAAGATTTTGGTAAATGAAAGACAATCCGCAGGTTATCATACTTTGCGTGTTGATATGTCTGATTTATCTTCAGGCGTTTATTTGTATCGTCTTCGTGCCGGAAATTTTGTTAAAAGTAGGAAGATGATTTTACTGAAATAATAAATGGTTATTTACAGTTTGTTAATGGTTAAGGGGAGTGATTTTAATATCTCATCATTCCCTTAGCCGTTAAATTCAAAATCCATTTGTAAATAAAATTTTAATATAGTGAATTAAAATATAATATCATTAAATTTAAGGAATACAAATCATGGGAAAAAAATCTATAGCATTTTTACTTGCATTTTTTATCATTTCCGGTAATTATTGTATTGCACAAGAAATGGATACGTATCAAGCCAAATCTTTTAATTTAAAGTTTGATATTCCACAGGGTTGGGAAACGAAAATAGATCAGGATGAGGATGTTCCGTCATTAGAAGCTGATAGTCCTGATGGAAGTATATCATTAATGGTTTTAGTTTACAAAGATGAGTCAATTATGCCCGAAGATTTATTTAAATTAACAACCGAGTCATTAGATATTGATATTGACGGGGAATATCATCAAGAAGAAACCAATGATATGTTGGCTTTTATTGGGCAAGGCAGCACTACAATTGCCGATGAAAAAGTTGGAATAGTTTTAATGACGGCAACTTATGGAGAAAATAATTATGTGATTTATATTTTTACGGAATACTCAAGTTTTAATTCAAACGTTAACATAATGAATAAAATCCTTGACAGCTTTGCTCCGTTTGAATAATGCAAAATGGTTTAATTGAGATAAACAGATAAATTATTTTTTTGGAGGGATTGGAAATGGGAAAGAAACAACTTTTATATACCGTTATTAATAGTATTCTTTGTATCGGATTGTTTATAATTTCAATTTTGGTATATGCGGCAAATATTATGGTAGCAGCTTCAGTCGGTGCTTCAAATCAGCCTTTGTTCCAAAATACTTTAGTATATTTAACTGTTATGTTTCCCTTTATTCCGGTCATTTCAATCATTATTTCATGGATTGCGTATTATAAAAAATCAAAAAAATATCTTTTGATATTTATTGTATTCCCGTGGGGATTCGGATTATTGATTGGGGTCAATCTTTTTCTGTTATTTTTGTTAAACTAATTATCAAGGAGATTAAAATATGAAGAATAAAATATTTAACTATATGGTATTTCTTTTATTTGTTATGCTTTTTCAAACAGCATGCTCACAAAAAAAAGTTGACCAGACAAAAAATCCTTTTACATTTGAAAAAACAGGATTACCGCATCAAACATTCTTTTGCGGAGTAGGCTTGCCCGACCTTATCAGTACTGATTTGGCTGAAAATGTGATTGGACAAATATTTAAAGAAAATGGTTTTCAATTGACGAAAAATTATCTTTACCAAAAAGACAGTTCATCATTTATTTTAAATGGTTATGATAAAAATCATCAAATCGGTTATGTTTATCTTGATTATGGTAACCTTGAGGATGACGGAATAATTCCGTGGGAAGAGGATTCATTTGCAATGTTCAATGAATCATTTGAAGAACCGAATAGAACATCGCCCAAAATTGCGAAAGAGCGGGAGTTTCAAAATCTTAAAGCATGGTTGGCTTCCCAAAGCGGGGCGAATATTAAAAATATGATAAATTATATGAACAGAAACCTGTTAGCTTCCGAAAAAGAATTAGTGGCTGCCGTAAAGAAAACTAACGACGAAAAATTTCTTCGCAGCGCATACATTAAACTCTATCAAAAACAAAAGAAATACACACTTTCACTTAATGAAATTAAAAGAACAATAAAGAACGAAGGGAAAGGCGGAGTTTTTATCGCCGTCATTAGTGTTTATGACAAAGCCCTTGCTGTGTATCCTGATTTTGAATTAGGAATAGAAGATATGGAACCGGATACGACAAAAACAGAGAAGAAATATACTCAGGAAGACGCTCTGAAGTATTTGAGAAAGAATGTTAATGAATTTATAGTGTGGTCAAAATCGTAAACTTTGAACAAAAATGAAAAAGAGAAGATACGGCAAATCAGATTATTTGGTAGCTGC
>CAZXDS010000035.1:3550-21287 GCA_964639525.1 uncultured Melioribacteraceae bacterium
TTTGAAATTTTATAGAAATAAATCTTTACAGACAAAATATATAATCAATTTAAATATGAGGCGGTTGTGAGAAAAATTATAAAAACTTTTGTCGGACTTTTACTGACTGTAGTTCTAATTGAAGGATGCTTGGAAAATAAAAGTTCCAAAATGGATAAAACTCAAAATCAAATTGAATTTTGGTCGCAAAAAATTATGAGCAATAACAATGCGGGAACTGTTTTTTACCATTTGTATTCAGGTGAACAGTATGCAAATGATAAATGGGTAACTGAAAAACCTGCTGAAAATGAAGACTATTTTATTGGCGAAAAAGTCAGTTTTTGGACTGACAGTAAAATCGGCAGTTTCTTTGAAACGGAAAGAAGTTCTCCATCAGGAGATTGGACAATTTTCTCCAAAAATTACTACGGACCCGATAAAAAACTTAATTTGGTTTTATGGACAATGAACACAACACAAGTGCAGCCTGAACCGCTCACAATTAAAAGGAAATTTATTTTTGATAAATCCGGAATAGTAATGCAGAAATGCGAATCGGTTTTTCAAATGGATTCGAAAAAACCGGTGGAGAATCCGAATTATTTGAATCATGAAGCGAAATATTGGAAAACATTAAACGATTTGCCGTTTTTCAATTTGTTAAAGTCCGGCAAATAGAATAAATGTGCAATTCAATATGAATATAGCGCACTAAAGTGCAATTTAGAAATTGGAACTTAGTCAGGCAACCGCCGGATTAGGAATGTTTTTGCAGGTTCTTAGTTTTACTAATTTCTAATTTTATTTATGTGTATTATTTTTTTTACATAAAAAAACATCAGGCAACAGGCTGATAATTTTTAATACTATTGAGGTATGAATATGAAAACAAAATATTTTTTTCTGTTGGCAGTAATATTTACATTATCTGTTGCAACCTTATCTGTTTTCGGGCAGGGAAGCCCGAATACTCTGGAAACAAATTATTATTTACAGTCCGGCTCGGAGCTTATATCTCCAAATGGTGAATATAATTTAATCTATCAGGAAGACGGCAATCTTGTACTTTACGGACAAAACAAAAAAGTTATTTGGGCTTCCAATTCAAACAATACAGGAAAACCGGGCAAAGCAATAATGCAGAATGACGGAAATTTTGTGGTTTATAACAAGGATGAAAAGCCGGTGTGGGCTTCTGAAACGGACAAAAACGGTTCAAACTGCATTGTACAATTGAACGATAACGGGGAGTTTGAAGTTATAAAAAAAGGTGAAATAGAGCAAGTGTTATATTCTTCCAAAAATGCAGGTTGGGGCTGGAATAAACCCAAAACAGGCGGATTCGGGAATTGGGAATATGATATGGGTTTTGATGTTTTACAGTTTGAAAATTTAGATGATAAGAGTGATGCCGAACTTGTGAAAATGTACAATAATGGCGAAGGCACTTGCGGCAATTGTGTAGCCGTTGAACGCGCAGTCAGATACAACATGGCGGGCGATTATAAGAATGGTTTTATATGGATGGAAAAAGCGAAATACGGCGGAAATGAGTTAGGACTTTATTATCTCGCGAGTATGTATTTAAAAGGACAGGGTACATCAAAGGATTATCACAAAGCTTTATCTTTGTACAAAGAATTAGCCGGACGATATGAAGGTACGGAACATATTATGGGATACAGAGAGAATTCGTCCAATGTTCAAAATAGAATTGCGGCTTTTTACTATTTGGGTTATGGTGTGGATACAGATTTTGGAAAAGTAAAATCATTGTTAAAAAAAGCTATTAAAAACGGCTCGCATGCGGCACAGGTCAATTTGGATAAATATTTTAAAAATTAAAATTACCGTACAAGAGATGTGAATCTTATGAAAAAACTACTTTTATTAATATTATTATTTTGTATATCAAACACATTTGCTCAAAAAAATTACACGGCGAATGATCATGTAGCTTATAACAGAACCGAAAAAAACGGTAAGTATATTGTAAGCTATACATTTAAAGATTATCACGATAAATTAGTTAGTTTAACTGCTAAATTTGATAAGAAAGCTATGGACAAGGACATTAACATTTTCGGGATTCCGAAATCAATGTTTGAGCCTTATACAGCTACACCGGAAATTGAAAAAAGGAGAGCAAAGCAATTGAAAGATGGTTTGTTCAAATCAAATGGCAATACTATCTCGATAGATAAAAATGCTTTCATTAGTGAATATAGGAAATATTGTAAACCGATAGCTGAATGGATGGTTAGTTATCTTAAGAGTCGGCTTATTGATACAAGACGCGAAAGAATTGAACTTGCAATTAAATTTGTACAGGATATTCCTTATGCTATTCCTACAGACAGGGACCCGAATTGGAGTTACGGAGGCGTAAATCCAATTCCGGAAATCTTAATAACAGGATGGGGAGATTGTGATTCCAAAGCTTTTTTGTTCGCCGGAATATTGTCATATCTAATTGATTATAGAGATATTCGGTTTGCCGGTGAACCGGGACATCTATATACTCTTATTAAAAATGATAAAAATAATATTGTGAAAAACGGCACAACTACTTATTTCACTTTGAACGGAAAATACTTTCTTGCTGCTGAAACAGCCGGACCAGGACGATTCGATTTTGGCGAAGCGGGAAAAAGCGAATATAATTCTGCAAAAATAGAAAAACTTAATCTTGGAAATATTTCCCCAATACCTTTTGCCGGTAGTTCTGCTGTTGCAACACAGAATTTGCAAACTGAAGTAAAAAATCATGCGGGCAGTGGATTGTCTGAATTAAATAAACTTATTAAAGATGCCGAAGAAGGCGATAATCGGGCTCAACAGACATTGGCAAATAAATATTATTTCGGGGAAAATGTTCCAAAAGATATTCCCAAAGCTCTGTATTGGTACAAAAAACTTGCAGCAGCCGGGAACAGCTATGCACAAATGAAAGTTGCTGATATTTTGTATTTTGGCGAAGGCGGCGTACCTAAAAATGTTGATAAAGCGATTTATTATTATAAAATCCTTGCCGAAAAAGGTGATGCGATGGCAAAATACAGATTGGCTACTGCGGGAATTACAGGTGTAAACAGTTCTTCAAATGAAAGAACTGATAACAACTCTTCCGCTGATGATAATTTATCAGAAAATACTGACAATAATAATTTTGATAAAATAACAACAACGGGGTCAAAAGTAACACCTGAAGATGCACGCAAGATAGTTGATGAGCATAATAGAATTAGAGCCGATGTTGGCGTTGGTCCCGTAACATGGTCTGATAAGTTAGCAACATTTGCACAGGACTGGGCTGATCAACTTGCAGCAAACGGTTGTGCATTTGAACACAGACCGAATAATAAATACGGTGAAAATATTTATGAAGGAACAAAAGGTTTTTATACTGTAGTGCATTCTGTGGAAGCTTGGGAAAGTGAAAAACAGAACTATACATATGGACCGTCGGGAACAACTCAGCAAGCAGGAGTTGTAGGGCATTACACACAAATTATCTGGAGAAATACAAAAAAAATAGGCTGCGGGGTTGCCGAGTGCAACGGGATGATTATCGTTGTCTGCAATTACGATCCGCCGGGAAATTATACGGGAGAAAAACCGTATTGAGTTTGAAATAATTATAAATTGTTTATAACAATTGAGGTGAAAAAATGAAACACTTTTTAAGTATGCTCATATTTTTATTCGGCACACAACTTTTTGCTCAGTCAAACAATTCAACTGAGAAGTTACTGTACAATCATTTTAAGAAAGCACAAAAGAACTATTACTCTGATGAAATTACTCAAAAAGATTATCAAAGTATTATAGATGAAAACGATATCTTTACTGCAGAGTTAGTTTATTATCTAAAAACGAAACCGATATCAATAGAGAGAAGTTTCAACAATTTAGTTGAAAAGGGTTTTAGGGTAACCACTTCGGCTGACGGTAATTTCCGCATTTACAGTTGGGCAATAAATCTTGGCGGAAGAGAAAATTTTTACTATAATATTTATCAATACAAGTTCAAAAATAAACATGGTATTTGGGCTGATAAAGAAAATGACTATGAAGGTTCTTACATAATAGATGTTTTTGAAACAAAATTACATGGTAAGCAATATTATTTCCCTTATACGCAGTCAGCATCCGGTAATATTGTAGAGAATTCAATATATAATTTCAGTATTTCGGAAAACGGAATATCGAATGAAGATAAAATATTTAAAGTAAGCGAGGAACCCGAATCTTATGTTTCAATAGGCTTTGATTTTTTCTCGGTTCTTGACCACGAAGAAAGACCTGTTCGTTTAATTAAATTTAATTCTAAAACAAAGACATTTACTTGGCCCGTAATTGACCCGCAAACGCTAAAAGTTTCGCTCTCGGAAACAGAACAGATTAAATATAAAGGGAAATATTTTGAATAATAAATTCAATAAAAGTAAAGCAAAATGGATTTCGCATTAATTATGGCGAAATACATTTCAAAAATATTAATCTGTTTGATAATTCTTTTATTATCTGTTCAAGTTTTTGGACAGACAAATAAAGTAATTGAGAAAAAATTATATAAACACTACAAAAAAACAAGAACAAATTATTATCCTAATGAAATTAATTATGAAACAATTTCAATTGAAAACGATATGTTTACCGCCGAGTTAATTTATTATCTCCAAACCAAGCCGGCGACAATTGATTATAACTTTAACAAATTAACCGAACAAGATTTAAAGATAAACGCCTCTGCCGACAGCAATCTGCGTATTTACAGTTGGAGCATTAATTGGGGCGGAAACGATCCGGTAGTTTACAATATTTTTCAATTTAGATACAAAGATAAACACGGGGTTTGGGCGGATAAGGATAACGATTATTCCGGAGGTTATGTAATAGATATATTCCAAGCAAAACTTGGCGACGATCAATATTATTTCCCTTATTTACGGTCTTCGCAATCTAATTCCCCAAGAGTTGAAGAAGTTACGAACCTGGCGGTTACTTCAGACGGAACATATAAAGACAACGGATTATTTTTAACGGACTCTTCGCGATTAAAAGGTTCACTTGTTATAGCTTATCTGCCTTCTTCCGATATCGACAGCTCTGCCAATAAAATTAAATTTGAGGCAAACACTAATACATTTAAAGTGCCTTATATTGATCTTCGAACGCTGAAATTATCATCAAAATCAGTGAAGTATAAATTTAACGGTGAATTTTTCGAGAAAACAAAGAGGAAATAATGAAAAAAATAATTTGTTTGATGGTTTTTGTGATAAGTGTTTCCGTTTTTGGACAAGGTAATAAAAAGATTGAGGATGATTTATATAATCATTACAAAAAAACTCAATCTGATTTTTATGAAGATGAAGTTAATTACAATCAAATTTCATCTGAAAATAAGATATTTATTTCAAAGTTAATTGAATACTTAAAGAGCGAACCAAGTTCAATCGAATCTGATTTCGGATTGTTGGTTAAAGATTATTTCAAAGTAATTCCTTCACGCGACGGAAATTTTCGTATTTATAACTGGGCAATAAATCTTGGCGGACATTACAGCACTTATTATAACATTACTCAATATCGGTACAAGGATAAGAACGGAATTTGGGAGGATAAAGAAAATAATTACGAAGGTTCTGATGTTATAAAAATATTCCAAGCAGAACTTAACGATAAACAATATTACTTCCCTTACACATATTCTAATAATGGAAGTGTTCAAGAACAACATATCAATAGTTTTCAAGTCTCTTCTAAGGGATTACAGCATGTTGATTTAACCTCTTCAATTGGTTTTGCGTATCATAGAACTGATATTTTCAATGGAAACGATTTTCAAATACAATTCAATGAATATACAAATGATTTCACTGTCCCTTTCGTTTATCCTCAATCACTTGAAATGACAACAGAGACAGTTAAGTACGAATTTGACGGTAAAAAATATGTAATGATGCCGGATTTTAATCGCGTAGAGGGTGATTTATTCAGTCATTTCAATCAAATTAATTATTGGAATAATAGGAAGTTCAGTGAAGAGCGGAATGTTAATATCAGACTGGAAAATGATATTTTTAAAGCAAAATTAATTTATTATCTAACTAAATATCCCGAGTTAATAAACTATGATTTTTACACGTTGACTGAAGCCGGTTTAAAAATATTGGTATCGAAAGACGGTAAATTCAGGTCTTATTCCTGGTCAAATAATATCACATCAATTTCATTTTCAAATGATTGGAATGTGTGCCAATATTCCGATGGGAAAGAATCTGTCGCATTCAGTGAGCAGGCAGGAGATGTTTTAAATATATTTTCATCTAAGGTAAAAAGTGACAACTATTATTTTGTCTTGTATCATTACAATGGAATGGGCGGAACGAGAACGAGATATCAATTATTAAAGGCATACAATGGTTATGTTGTGAGACCTGACATTTTCGGTTTGCCGAGCGATAATAAATATTCTATTGGGGAAGGACTTTATGTTAATTACGATTATTCAACAATAAATGAGGATGAAGAGCAACCTATTCACAAAGTAATAAATTACAATTCTGCAAATGGAGTTTTTTCCGCTCAACAAGTAAATTCTGAAACAATGAAAGTTATTGACAAATACGTAAAATATACTTTTGACGGTTATAAATTTATAGAAGTGAAATAATGGTTAATTATCATTAAAAAAAATATTTTCAAAAAGAACATACTAATAACATGATATTGTTTTTTAGGAATTCGTTTCTGTAAAAGCAATAACGGATTCCTAAATTTCATAAATTATATAAGGAAATTTTAATGAGTAAAAAACACTTACTTTATGCAGTCATAAATACTTTTGTAAACGTATTTTTTTTCATGTTCTTAATAATTATGATGTTTACGGAATTGATTAACCATTCAATTGTGCTAATGGTATTGAGTCCACTTGGATTGCAGCCTGAACCGGGTGTTATCTTCGACTTTATTTCATTTGCGCTTGGCATTTCTCCGTTTGTTTTTCTCAGTTCTATTATCGGGTCATGGATTGCCTACTTTAAAAATTCCCTAAAATATTTTAAGCTGTTTGTTATATTGAGCTGGGGATATATTTTGCTGATTGTTATAATTTATTTAATATTATGGCTGAGTATATAAAATAATTTTGACCGTAATATCCACGGTTTAAAACGTTTATTAAAATCCCAGCCAAAGCATAAAAAATCCGATTAATAATCCCGCTGCTACATTAATAGTTTTAAGTATAATAAAACTCTTACCCGAAACAGCAAGCAGCGGCAAGGTCCCGTGTCCGTCCTGCACAATTGAATTGGCAATTAAAATACTCAATGGAAGAGTTCCCGCTGCAAAAAGCGAAACGAAGATCAGGTTTGGTCCCGATTCCGGAATTATGCCGATTAATACTGCTATGATAAGAACAGTAAATTTGTTTGCCTGTATCCAAGCTTCCAAATTAAAAAATGAAGTCAGCACGGCAACCACAGCCAATGCTCCAAAAGTCCAAAGAAATATTCTCAGTAAATGTTTCTTTAAAACATGTTTCCAGAGATGCTCTTCCAAAAAATGATCAGGTACAGTTATAACAACAAACAATGCAAAGAAATTTACAATTAGCAATGTAATTTTTATCCACGCCGGATCATTTGCGTCACTGGGGTTTATATACAGTATGACCAACAATATTGTAAGAATTCCAATTAAAAGACTTCGCGGGAAGCTAATTGATTTTAGTTGCTTAACGATTACCGGAAAATCAAAGCAAGGGCACGCTTCACTTTCATGCACTTCCAATTTATGATATTTATTTTTACTAAGCAGATTATTACCTGCAATAAATCTATCGGTCAAATAGCCGAAAATTAAACCGACAACTGCAATAATTCCGGTAATCAAAAGTGCTTTTGCAGGAAACAGCGAAAACATAACAAAAGCTTCATCCCCGCTTGTGGCAATCATTGCGGCGGTTAATGCACCGAAGCTGACTATGCCGTGAGAATATAATGAAACAACTGTAAAAGCACCAAGGCATCCGGGAACAGCACCCAATACAATTGAAAGAAGGTATTGTCCGAATTTACTTTTGCTTAACTTTGTCTGCCAAGCACCCCTTGTGATAACATTAATGTACTCTACCATAAGCATCATTGAAAAAACGAAACTGGTAATAATTAACGTCTGTTTTAATATTGCTTGAAATTCAGTCATTTTAAATTTAGAAATTAGAAGTTAGAATTTATTCACAGAATTCGTAAATCTTATTGAACAAACAAAAACCAACTCAATTAACAATGAAACAATTTAACAATTAAACAATTCATTCACTCAAAAATTTTCTGCATATTTTTTCTTTCTCTGTTTTTCCATGAGCCTTTATGATAAGCATATCCGGCAATTAAAGGCAGAGCAATTGTCGCTTCGGAATAAACCATTTGTTCAAATGTAGTTTCAACCTTTCCCCACGAACTTGCTTCTTTTAATGTAGAGCTTGACAATGCTCCGTCTCGCACATCGGCAACGGTAATTTGAATTGCATATTTGTGCATTGGAGCATCTTCTTGAAGAATATCGGCAGCAACAACAATATCCTGTGTAAAGTTTTTAGGAACGCCTCCTCCGACCATAAAAATACCCGTATCCTTACTGTGCAATTTTATTTGCGTAAGTTCAAGGAAATCCTTTCCGGAATCAATTGAAACATGTTTCGCCGGATTCTTAGTCTGATGCATTAAAATTCCAAAGCCCGCAGAACAATCCGAGAATGCAGGAACAAAAATCGGGACATCATTTTTATAGGCTGCGTAAATAATACTGTCATCAACTTTGGGTCCGCCGTTTTCTTCAAGATATTTTCCGAAATACCAAAGCAGCTCACGGGAGGAATACGGACGAGGTTCAAGGCTGTTAAAAATTTCTGCCGTTGTATCATCACAAATGCGAAGTTCATCTTCGTCAATAAAAGTATCATAAATTCTATCAATGTGAAGTTCACGCATTTCGTTATCGTCAACATTCTGCGAGCCGATGTAATGCTTAAAACCGAGTGCTTCAAAAAAATCCTGGTCAACCATTAATGCCCCGGTCGAAACAATTGCATCAACCATATTATTTGCGACCAAATCGTAAACAATTTTTTTAAGTCCTGCACTAAAAAGGGAACCTGCGAGAGTAAGAATAATCGTCGTATCTTTATCGATTAACATTCTATTATAAATTTGTGCAGCACGGTTTAAGTCCCTTGCCGAAAAAGCCATCTTTTCCATAGAATCAACAAGCGGAACAACGTTATGCTCTTTCATATCAAAATGCCTAATTGTTTCTTTTAAATAATCTTGTTTTGTTTTCATTTTATAACCTCGAAACCCAAAATTTTAGTTTAAATATTCCATTAATAATTCAATTTTTATTAGATGCAATAAATTTAATTAGGTGCTTAATAACAAGCAATAAATTTGTAACAGAAAAGTGACTATTTCTCTAGTAAGATTCCTAAAAAATTTGAAGTAAGAATTAAAGTGTAAAAATCCACCCATAAAATTACATAGATGATGTAAAAATCCAAACATATTTTTACGTTTGATTTGTAAAAATCCAAACATATTATTACATTCTCTTTGCAATATAATGGATTATATTAATTCTGAGAGATAAAATAATGAAAAGATTTTTTACTGAATATTTACATAGCTGGAAAACAAAAAAAAACAGAAAACCTCTGATTATACGTGGTGCAAGGCAAATTGGAAAAACTTACACTATAAACGAATTTGCAAAAAACAATTTTGAAGAATACATAAAAATAAATTTTGAAGAAAATTCGGAATTAAAGGACTTTTTTAACACCAACGATGTAGTGCAAATAAAGCAAAACTTGGAAACATATTTTGGAAAAAAAATCATTGCTGATAAATCACTGATTTTTCTTGATGAAATACAAACTTGCCCTAAAGCGATTACCACACTGCGATACTTTTATGAAAATATGCCGGAGATACACATAATTGCAGCCGGTTCACTTTTAGACTACGAATTAAATGAAATGAAATACTCAATGCCTGTCGGCAGAGTAGAATTTGCATATATGTATCCGATGAATTTCTATGAATTTCTTTGGGCACTGAAGGAAGATTCGCTGTTTGATTATCTTAAAAATTATTCACCGGAGAAGGAAATTCCATCACCAATTCATCAAAAATTATTGCGGATTTTACGACTTTATTATTTTATAGGAGGTATGCCGGAAGCGGTAAAAGTGTATGTTGAAAATAATAATTTGCCGGATGTCGAAATTGTTCACGAGAGCATAATCAAGTCTTTGGAATTTGATTTTGCTAAATACGGAACGAGAAGTCAGCAGGATATTTTGGTGAAATTGCTGAGATATATTCCTAAAGGGATCGGCAATAAATTCAAATATGTAAATGCAGCTTCTAACTTTCGCACCGAAACTATAAAGAGAGCGTTGCAGCTGTTAAATATGAGCAGAATTGTCCACCTAATCCAAAATACTAAAGCTGCCGGCGTTCCATTGGAAAGTGGCGTTCAAGGGAAAATGTTTAAGCCGTTATTTATCGATATAGGCTTGGCGAATCATATTTTAAAAATAAAACTAAGCAGCATTGAAAATTTAATTACAGTAAACGAAGGGAATCTGGCGGAGCAATTTATTGGTCAGCAATTGCTAAGTGCAGAGCCATATTACATTGACAACCAGCTTTATTATTGGATTCGGGAAAAGAAAAATGCTGAATCGGAAATTGATTTTGCCGTAGAATTGAAAAACTCAATTTTGCCAATTGAAGTAAAAACCGGAAAAACCGGTACATTGAAATCACTGCATGTTTATATCGCCGAAAAAAAAATAAAAACAGCACTTCGCTTTAATACGGAGGTTCCTACAATTACCGGAGTTAAAAATTCAGTTACAATTGGAAAGTCTGTAAAAAACATTGAGTTTAAATTAGTTTCCCTGCCGCTGTATCTTGTTTTGGAATATGAAAGAATAGTTGAAGGCTTGTGGGAGTAGTTTAAAATTGAATTATTTTTATTATTATCAAACAAAATAAAAAAAACGATAAAAAAATACAACTATTAACCACTATAATGAGAAATAGTCTTGACTATTGTCCAATACTATGATATGTTTCCGTTATGAAAAGATATCTTTATAATCAAATATTAAAAGACTTATCGAAAAAAATGGTTTTTGTTACCGGTCCAAGACAAGTAGGGAAAACTTATCTTGCAAAGCAAATTATGACTGAATTTCAAAATTCTCAGTACTTGAATTTTGATAATATCTTTGACCGTAAAATAATTATTGAACAAAGTTGGAAAAGTAATGCCGATTTGATTGTTTTTGACGAAATTCACAAGATGAAAAATTGGAAAATATACTTGAAAGGTATTTTTGATACGCGAAAAAACAACGAATCCATTTTAGTTACAGGAAGTGCGAGGCTCGATACTTTTAGGCAAACCGGCGAATCTCTTGCAGGGCGATATCATCACTTAAGACTTAATCCTATTTCAGTTAAAGAAATGAGCGGAATGCTTTCTCCATATAATTCCATAGAAGCTTTAAACAATTACAGCGGTTTTCCGGAACCGCTGCTCAATAGTTTTAGCAGCAAAAAAAATGCAGTTGAATTTTCAAATAGGTGGAGGAACCAATACTATACGGATTTGGTTCGTGAAGATATTTTGGAATTCGGGAAACTGCACGAAATTAGAGTTATTAAAAATCTGTTGGAAATGCTGCGATACAGAGTCGGTTCGCCCCTTTCATATAAAGGAATAGCGGAGGATTTACAGGTTTCACCTACTACGGTAAAGAAATATATTGAAATATTGGAAAGCCTTTATATTGTTTTTCTTGTAAAACCGTTTCATAAAAACATAGCACGCTCAATTTTAAAAGAGCCCAAATTGTATTTTTACGATTCATCGTATATTGTTGATAATGAGGGAATTAAATTGGAAAATACCGTTGCCGTGCACTTACTAAAACATACACAATATCTTTTCGATGCAAAGGGGAAAAATATTTATCTTGCCTATGTGAGAACTAAGGATAATAAAGAAGTTGATTTTGTTATCGTAAAAGATGAGAAGCCGGCAGAATTTATTGAAGTTAAATTAAGTGATAAAAAAATATCGCCGAATCTTTCGTACTTTTCCAAAAAATATCCGAAAAGTAGTTTTGTACAATTGGTTCATAACTTAAAAAACGAAGAAAATAGAAAAGGTATTGATTTACTAATTGCCGGCAACCGGCTAAGTGAATTAGCTGTTTAAGAAAGAATTACGGTCTTAATTAAACTGATTTTATAGCTGCCTCAATAATTAGTCCTCATTTCGCCACACTGATTTTTAAAAATATGGATTCTAAAATGTCCAGGAAATAGTTTAAAATTGAAATATTACTATTATAAATAATAGCTTTCTCCTTTTTAAATTCGCTTTTATTCTAAAGTAATTTATGTTTAGTTAATTAGTTATATATATTATCAAACTATTTTATTATTTTTATAAAATAATAATGATATTTATTTTCTTTTGAGGGTAACAATTGATAAAAACTACCTTTTCACTTCTAAAGGATAATCACGATAGAGGTTCGGTCGGTGATTTCTTAAACAATAATATTTCAACTAACTCAAAGCTATCAATAGTTTCGGCTTATTTTACAATTTATGCTTTTAGTAAATTAAAAGACAAACTTAATAATATTGATTCCTTGGATTTCCTTTTTGGTGAACCCACTTTTATTAAATCCGTTAATCCGGATAGCGACAAAAAAAAAGATTTTAAAATTGAAGATGATAAACTCGTTATTCCCCTTGAAAGCAGACTCTCACAAAAAGCTGTTGCTAAAGAATGTGCAGAATGGATTGAGAAAAAAGTTAATATTAAATCTATGGTAAAACCTAATTTTCTTCACGGCAAAATGTATCATATTCAAAAAAGCAACGGCGTGGAAAAAGCAATATTAGGAAGCTCCAATTTTACAGTTAATGGTCTCGGTCTTGGCGGCAGCCCAAATATAGAATTAAATATAGAAGTGGATAGCGACCGCGATAGAAATGATTTATTGAATTGGTTTAATGAATTGTGGAACGATGATACAGGACTTGTAGAAGATGTAAAAGATAACGTACTTAAATATATCGGGCAGCTGTATGCAGAAAATGATCCGGAGTTTATTTATTTCAAAACTCTTTACCATATTTTTGGTAAATTTCTCGAAGACCAAACCAAAGGAGGTTTACTCGAAGAAAATATTGGTTTCTTTGAATCTAAAGTTTGGGATATGCTTTATGATTTTCAGAAGGATGGCGTAAAAGGTGCAATAAATAAGATCCTAAAATTTAACGGCTGCATTATTGCCGATAGCGTTGGACTTGGTAAAACATTTGAGGCTCTTGCAGTAATTAAATATTTTGAGCTGCTTAATAAAAATGTTTTAGTTCTGACACCAAAAAAATTAAGAGAGAACTGGACAATTTATAAATTGAATGCAGACTTAAATCCCTTCATCAAAGACAGATTTAGATATGATGTTCTTAACCACACCGATCTTAGCCGTGAATCGGGTAAATCAGGGGATATTGATCTTGCCGTTATAAATTGGGGGAATTACGATCTTATTGTAATTGATGAATCTCATAATTTTAGAAACAATGCTAAAGGTAAACGTGATGAGGATGGTAATATAATCCGTAAAAGCCGATACGAAAGACTTATGGACGAAATTATTAAAAGCGGACTAAATACAAAGGTTCTTTTGCTTTCTGCTACTCCGGTTAATAATAATCTTAAAGATTTAAGAAATCAAATTTATATTATTACCGCTGAAGATGATTCTGCACTTTTTGAGAAAACAAATATTAAAAATATTGCTCAAACTCTTAAAAATGCACAAAATAATTTTAGCCGCTGGGCTGACCCTAAGAAAAACAAAGAACGTTCTGTTAAAGACTTATTAAACAGACTCGATTCATCGTTTTTCAAACTGCTTGATACACTTACAATAGCCAGGTCCAGAAAGCACATTCTAAATTATTATGATACCAAAGCAATCGGCAAATTCCCTGTTAGACTTCCTGTTATTTCTAAAGCTCCTGATATTGATTCGCTGAATAAATTCCCTTCTTATGACAAACTGAACAAAGAAATAATAAAATATCGTCTTTCTCTTTTCAATCCTTCAAAGTACGTAAAAGATGAATTTAAAGAATTTTACGAAGAAAAATCCAAATCCGAAGGAACTACTTTCAAACAATCTATTCGTGAATATTATCTTATTGGAATGATGAAAGTTAACTTCCTGAAAAGAATAGAAAGCTCTATTAAAGCTTTTGAAATTTCGATGGATAGAACGATTAATAAAATTGATAAACTAATTAAGAGACTTACTGATTATAAAATTAATCATGCAGGCGAACTCACAATTGAACCGGATTTGTTCTTTCCCGAGGATGAAGAAGATGAAGAATTGGCTCAGGCTAATGATAATTGGCAAGTTGGTAAAAAATTAAAATTTGAACTTGCGCATCTTGAAATTGATAAATGGATAAATGAACTGAATGAAGATAAAGACCAACTGACAATGCTGTACAACACTGCTGCAAGTGTTACGGTAGCACGCGATGAAAAACTAAAAGTCCTCAAAAATTTAATTGCAGAAAAAATCAATAATCCATTAAACGGAGGTAATAAAAAAGTTGTGGTCTTTACTGCCTTTGCTGATACTGCGTATTATCTATACGACTCGATAAAAGATTGGTGTATAAATGAATTAGGTCTCAATATCGCAGTTGTTGCAGGCGGAAATAAAAAAAACCAAACTACCTTTAAACCGAAAGGTTATAAACGCAATTCTTATTTTAACAATATCCTTACAAATTTTTCCCCTATTTCAAAAAACAGAGATAAAATGAAATCAATGCCGCAAGATGGAGGAATTGATATTCTTATTGCAACCGATTGTATCTCCGAAGGTCAAAATCTGCAGGATTGCGATTTTCTTGTGAACTACGATATTCATTGGAATCCCGTTCGTATCATTCAGCGTTTCGGTCGTATTGACCGTTTGGGCAGTATCAATGAGAAAGTCCAACTCGTTAATTTTTGGCCGACTGATGACTTAAATAATTATATAAATCTCAAAGATCGGGTTGAAGCAAGGATGGCTTTGGTTGATATTACGGCAACCGGCGAGGAAAATATTCTTGATACCGACCAATTAAAAGACCTTATTGAAGACGACCTAAAATATAGGAACAGACAACTTAAGCGATTAAAAAAGGAAGTGCTTGATTTAGAAGAATTAGATGATAACATTTCTCTTAGTGAATTTACTCTTGATGATTTCAGAATAGAACTTTCAAACTACATTGAAGAAAATAAACAGAAACTTGAAAATGCACCTTTCGGTTTATATGCCGTCGTGCCTTCACCGGGCAATAAAGAAAAGGAACAACTCTCTTTAATTGATAGTCCGGCAAATCAAATAATTAAACCCGGTGTTATCTATTGTCTTCGCCAAAAAGGGAATACTGACGGAAACGAGGCAGTAAATCCATTGCAGCCGTATTTTTTGGTTTATATTAGGGATGACGGCACTGTCCGTTTTAATTATACTCACGTAAAACAAATTCTTGATATTTTTAGATTATTGTGCCAAGGCAAAAAACAGCCTTACGAAGAATTATGCGATTTATTCAACAAGGAAACCGCTCAAGGTTACGACATGAGTAAATACAACAGTTTACTTCAAAAAGCCATTACGGAAATAGGAACGGTTTTTGGCAAAAAAACACTCGGAAAACTTAAAACCGGTAGAGACGGAATTTTAATCCCCAAAAATAAACAAGCCGGCAAAGCGGATGATTTTGAATTAATTACTTGGTTGATTATTAAATAAAGATAAAATTCGGGGCAAAGAATAAAATGAAGAAAAGATCAATTATTGTGTTGGATAGAAATATTACAGTAACCAAAGACGATTATATTTCCCTTACGGATATGCTTAAAGCAAAAGACGGTGATTTTTTTATTTCGGATTGGCTTAGGAACAGAAATACGGTCGAATTTCTTGGTATCTGGGAATCTGTAAATAATCCGGATTTTAATTATGGCGAATTCGCCATAATTAGAAGTAACGCCGGTTTAAATAGTTATAAAATTAGTGTTAAAGAATGGGTAAAAAAAACCGGTGCTATCGGTATTGCCGCTAAAACAGGGCGTTACGGTGGAACTTACGCACACCCCGATATTGCTTTTGAATTCGGTATGTGGATTTCCCCTGCTTTTAAAGTTTATTTAATAAAAGAATTTAAAAGATTAAAAGAGGAAGAAAGCAATAAACTGAAACTAGATTGGAACTTACAGCGTACTCTCGCAAAAATAAATTATAAAATCCATACCGATGCTATTAAAGAAAATCTGATCCCTCCAAAACTTACCAAAATGCAGATGAATTTTATTTATGCAAATGAATCCGATTTGCTTAACGTTGCTCTTTTTGGTAAAACCGCTAAACAATGGAGGGAAGCCAATCCGAATTTAAAGGGAAATATTCGCGATTATGCGACATTAGAACAACTTATAGTCCTTTCCAATCTTGAAAGCATTAATTCTTTACTAATACGGCAAGATATTAAACAGCCCGAAAGATTAAAACAATTAAATCGAATTGCAATTGCTCAAATAAAATCGTTAGTTGAAAATAAAAACTTGAATAAACTAAAAAACCTATGAATGCATCCAAAATAAAAGTTGAAAACAATATCAAAGAAGCTATTTCGTCTTTTAACAAAGGAGATTTATTTAAAAACTCAATCGCCCTTTTTAATGCTCTCGGTTATAACACCTCAAGACAAAACAGATTAGACGGAAATAGCTTTAATAATTTTAAAGATAACTTTATTGATGCTGACGATAATTTCAATGAGGAAAAAGCTTTTTCAAAAGATTGGAATAAAGCCGAACTACTATTCCAACTTACTAACGAAGAAGTTACAGGCTTAACCGATATGTTTTCTTCCGGCAAAGTGGATAACACAATCATAGAATCTTACCTCTTTTTTGCAATTGAATTAAAAGGGCAAAACTATTCCCGTACAAAACTTGCTGCTATTACAAGGGAAGTAAACAAACTTTTCAGTATGCCGGTTATGATTCTATTCCTTTATGACGGGAAACTCACTCTCTCTATTATTAACCGCAGACTTCATAAACGAGATGCGTCAAAAGATGTGCTGGAAAAGGTAACCTTAATTAAAGATATACGAACGGTAAATCCGCACCGCGCCCATGTTGAAATTTTATACGATTTGTCTTTTCCCGTTCTTGTCAAAACTCATAAAGTAACTAATTTTGTTGAACTGCATCGCGCTTGGGAAAAAGTTCTTGATACAAAAGAACTAAATAAAAAATTCTTCAAAGAACTTTCCAACTGGTATTTTTGGGCAATTAGCGAAGTTGAATTTCCGGACGATGTTGAAAAAAAGAGAGACAAACGAAATCCTATTTCCGTTATTCGCTTAATTACACGCTTGATGTTCGTCTGGTTTATCAAAGAGAAAAATCTTGTGCCTGATAAGCTCTTTGATAAAAATTTCCTCGATACAATTCTTAATTATAACGATGTTACCGGAAGTACTTATTACAAAGCAATTTTGCAGGTTCTACCCTTAATGTTGTGGAATTAGTAAATTTGTAATAAAAAGGATAAAAA
>CAZXDS010000036.1:0-21221 GCA_964639525.1 uncultured Melioribacteraceae bacterium
CCGCTTGTAAGCGAGCAATCCTTTCCCATCATCGATTACTTTAAATTCGATATTTCCAAGCATCAATTCATTGTGGCTTTTTCGTATTGAAATTACTTTTTGATACCAATTAAAAAGGGAGGAATCAAACTCAACAGTATCTGCCGGTCTTGTTTTTCCAAATGGATGAGTAGTTTCATTATCATATTTATACTCAGGCCAAACCATTGGTTTCCGGTCATCAGGATCGTCTCCACCCCACATTCCAACTTCATCACCGTAATAGACTTGCGGTGCGCCGGGCAATGTCATTTGAATTCCGACCATTAGTTTTTGTTTTGCTCTTTCTCCGGCATTTGGTTTTCGTACTTGCCAATTTTTATTTTGGGAAGGATTTGCGTAGTGATCGTACAAATGATCGGGATTTACAATTAGTGAAGCTAACCGCTCGGAGTCATGGCTGCCGAGTAGATTCATCAAGACATACAGATTCTCTTTGTTATAATCACGGTACTGTGTTTTAAGCGAATCAACAAATCCTTGTACTCCGCAATTTAATTTTTTATCTGCAACAAATCGTTTTACGGCACGTGTAAATCTGTAATTCATTACCGCGTCAAACTGGTCGCCCTGCAGCCAGGGGGCAGCATTGAACATAATATTTTTCTGCCAATCCTGCCACCAAATTTCGCCTACGATGTAAGCGTTCGGATTAATTCCTTTAACCCATTTCCTAAAATCCTTCCAGAAATTATGATTGACCATTTCCGCTACATCAAGCCTCCAACCGTCAATTCCGTCCGATGGATTTCCATCACCGTTCGGGTCCATCCATCTTTTAACGATGTTATGAATATGTTCTCTTGGTCCTTGAACAATTCCGTTTTCGTCTTCTTTAAATTCCGGCAAACTTTTAATACCGAGCCAGCCTGCATAATCAAATTCGTTTTGTTTTGTTTTCGGATTATCGAAGGAAGTAATAGTAAACCAATTCGCGTATTTAGATTTTTGCTGATTTTTCACAATATCCTTAAACGCCCAAAATCTTGTGCCTACGTGATTAAAAACTCCGTCAATAATAACACGAATATTACGGTTGTGCGCTTCTTTTAACAAAGAAAGGAATAGAGAATCAGCTGTTGTCCATTTCCACGTAAAAGGATCTACCGGATTTTCATCTGCCCAAATTTGTTCATCTTTTGTCGGATTTGGTCCAAAATTATTATCAACATGTCTGTACATTGCAGCATCATATTTATGCAGCGAAGGAGATTCAAAAATAGGATTGAGATAAATAGCATTTATTCCCAGAGATTTTAGGTAGTCAAGTTTGTCAATTACACCTTGCAAATCCCCGCCGTAACGCCTAGTTCCGGCATTCCAATAGAAGTCATGTCCATCGGCTTTTTCCCAAGGCTGCAGTTTATACCAGTCAGAAGTCCACGGCATAATTTCCCATCCGGACGGAATAAAGTTGGGCCAGGAATTTACTAAATCATCAGATTGCGGATCATTGTTTTTGTCTCCATTATTGAATCTTTCAGGAAAAATTTGATACCAAACAGCTCTTTTTGCCCAATTAGGAACTCGGTTTTGTGCAAAATTAGTATGTGCCAATACGAAGAAAAGAGTCAGGATAAATAATTTTCTGAACATTTTTTGGAATCCATTTTATTAAAAAATATATAGTCTAATTTAAATATTATTTTTGAGATGTATATAAAAATTATTTATGTTTACACTTCTATTTTTTTGTAGAAAAGTTCCTGGAAATACTGGAGGGGTGGCAGAGCGGTTGAATGCACTGGTCTTGCTCACAGAGTCCTTTGGATTCGCAGAATCCTTTGGAAAAACCAGCGTGTCTTCACGGGCATCGGGATTTCTTAGAGAGGCTTTCGGGTTATTTAGTTTGAGCAATATTTGCGTGTCAAACTTCAATAATTCTCAAAATATTAATTTTAGAAGTAAAGTAAAAAATATTAGAGTTTGTACATATTTTATAAAAAGAAAAGTTCCTAGAAATACTGGAGGGGTGGCAGAGTGGTTGAATGCACTGGTCTTGCTCACAGAGTCCTTTGGATTCGCAGAATCCTTTGGAAAAACCAGCGTGTCTTCACGGGCAACGGGGGTTCTCAGAGAGGCTTTTGGGTTATTTAGTTTGAACAATATCTGCTTGTCAAACTTCAATAATTCTCAAAATATTAATTTTGGAAATAAAGTAAAGAATATTAGAGTTTGTACATATTTTATAAAAAGAAAAGTTCCTAGAAACATTGGAGGGGTGGCAGAGTGGTTGAATGCACTGGTCTTGCTCACAGAGTCCTTTGGATTCGCAGAATCCTTTGGAAAAACCAGCGTGTCTTCACGGGCATCGGGATTTCTTAGAGAGGCTTTCGGGTTATTTAGTTTGAGCAATATTTGCGTGTCAAACTTTAATAATTCTTATTATATTAATTTTAGAAATAAAGCAAAAAATATTTGGGCTTGTACATATTTTAAGTTCTTAGAAATACTGGAGGGGTGGCAGAGTGGTTGAATGCACTGGTCTTGAAAACCAGCGTGTCTTTACGGGCACCGGGGGTTCGAATCCCCCCCCCTCCGCAAAATGTATTACACATACATATTAATCAGTCAAAAAAATGAACGCCATTATTATGGCTCTACTCAAGATATAGAAAGTCGACTTCAAAAACACAATTCCGGAAAAGTCAGATCAACTAAAGGTTATCGCCCCTGGAAAATACATTATTTTGAAATATACAGCACGAGATCAGAGGCATTTCAAAGAGAAATGTTTTTTAAAACATTAAATGGACGAAAATGGTTGAAATCAAAAGGGATTGTTTAATTCTTTCATTGTCGAATATACTGGTCTTGCTCACAGAGTCCTTTGGATTCGCAGAATCCTTTGGAAAAACCAGCGTGTCTTCACCGGCACCGGGGTTCTCCGAAGGACTCTGCGAGGACTCCCTCCTCCGCAAAATGTGTTACACCTACATATTATATTCAGCTCAACTAAAAATTACATGTCTTAGAGCATACCTTATTATAAAATCAACCAAACAATGTTAGTTGTTTAAAAAAGAGAAGTGTTTTTTTAGAAGATAATTGGGCGCAAATGGCTAAAGGCAAAAGAGATTATTTTTTTTGTTAAAATAACTGGTTTGTCAACAATATTCCCGAAGGAAATACAGTTCTGTACTGATAAATAATTTTAACAGTAACCCCCATGAAGTATGGGTTTAATAAATGCAATATTGTTATATTATAAGCAAATTATGCAGATAATTATTAATGGGGGGAAATTATTTTGTACAATAGTAAATTATTTGGCTATTAAAAATGAAAACAATTCTATTTTATTTTTTAGTTTCGGTTAAACTTATAACCGGACAAGTATTATTAGATTCGGTTGCTGTAAATACATCATTTTATGGAGTATTTAATAAGACATTTATTGAAATGTATATTTTGAATACTTCCGCAAATGATAGTTTGGAATTTACTCTCAATTTTAGTCTTAATAAAAGTTCTATTGTTGAAAATCTTTGGTTAGAGATTGATGGCAATCTGAAAAAAGATACAACGGTAAGCAGAAATGCAGGCACGGAAATATATAGACGAATAGTTGGAAAGCGGATTGACCCGGCGTATCTTATTAAGGGGTATAATGGTGCTTATCGCCTGAGAGTATTTCCAATAAACAAGCATCAAAAAAAGAAGATTATTATTGAATATTATTCCATCGTGGGCAGAAAGACAAGGAATGCATGGGATAGAAAGCTACGCATGGCAAGACGATTAAGAAGTAAATCACGGAAAACAATATCTGCAAATGGTGGTGGATTAAAATGGTTTATTTCTTTTAGAAACAGAACACCAATTAAACAGAGCATTGTTGCTTCTTCAGTTCAACCCCAAAATACTATTGTTAATCTGTCAAAAATTAAAAAGAGTTTAGATATTACATTAATAAAGAACAAAAATACTGCAAAATTTAATCTATCAAATACTAATATTGATAAATATAATATTTCATTTGATTATAGTCATACAAACTCCATTGTTAAATATTTTAGTGATAGTCTCGAATGTTACAGTTCAAATTTAATTTCAAATACTAAAATCATATTGGATAAAAAACTTAAAATTATTGACGAACACAAAATTTATTCTCCAAATTATGTAAAAACACTTATTACAGAAAAAGAAAGATATAGAGATAAAGCACTTTATTTTAAGCGCCATAATTCTGAATGCAATCCGTTTTTAATTGACATGGTAAATTATTTAAATAATAAGAGAAAATATAATATTAAGTCATTAGATATTGAAAATTTTGAATTTTTATTATTTTATAATGATACATTATCATCTGAAAAATTAGTGTTTACAAAAAAACATTCAAGTGATAGTTTAAAAAGTAAAAATGTTGTTAAAATAGAATGCCCTTTTCTAAATAAATATTTTGATTATGCTGATATTATTTATCAAAGTATAGCAAACCAAATCCAAAAGGGATATTTAACAAATGATGTAGCAAAAATTGTTGTAGAAAATGATAAACAGAGTTCTCACATCTTGGATGACGTTCTGGGCAAAGAAGTCAGCAACGAATTATTTTACCCGAATCATAAAGGTGAACCGGTCTTTTTTATTGCTGTTGAAAAAATGCCGGAACTTATTGGTGGACTTAAAAATTTAGAAGCACAACTTATCTATCCGAATACAAATATAATTGAAGATCAGCGTGTATTTGTGAAAGTTAAAATTAACAATATTGGTGAAGAAATATGTTCGGATATAATTCAATCCGATAATAAATTACTTTCTCAAATTAGCAGCTTTATATTAAGCCAGGCAAAATGGAAACCGGGAAAACAAAGAAGAAATAATGTTACTGTATCGGTATCCATTCCTATAGTTTTTTACAAGGATTCCTTATCTTTGTATAAAAAAAGATTCGATAACAAAATATATACTATTGAAAACAGGGTATTTAAAACAGCAATTGATAATAACAATTTTGCTTTAATTGAAAATGGATTTAAGTATTTATCTTCAAAAAGAATAAAATTCAAATCAGAAGAATTTTATGATTTGTTATTTGATAATCATAGTATTATTAATGTTGTTTATAAAATTTTGTATCTTAGTGATATTGGAGAACTTGGTATTACTGTTTCCGGAAATGATATAACAAGTAACATCTTAATTACAAATTATTAGCTTATTTATAGTGTTGCTAATTTTCTGAATTTCCCTTATATGGTTTGAAAAACTATCATCTTTTGTTTTCGCTTAAAGTAAATAAAAACTGATAGTGAAAAATAGTGATGCTCTTACTTTAAATAATTACGGGAGCTATTTTTGAAAGAAAAAGCACTACTTGATTTTTGTCGAGTCAAAAATATTTTTGATAAAGGATTTGGTTTTTTAACCAGTTTGTATTTTGAAGAACCCGTGTTTTTTCATTTCAACAATGTAAAAGACAAAGCAATAAAAGAGAAACTGGAAAAATTAAATCGCAGAGATGTTTATTTCTTTTTTACATCTGTGCCGCATAACAATAAAAGAAAAGCCGATAAGTTATGGTACAATGTTAATGATATTCCGCAAGAACTATTTCCTGAATTTATTGAAAAAATAATTGAAGAATTAAACGGTGGAAAAACTAATGTTTTTGAAATTGCTTACGCAATAAAGCAACTGAATGAAAATGATTTTATAAGTAAAGAAAAATTACAAGAAATATTGAATTTGTCGTCCGTTTTAAAAGATGTTTTAAAAAAGTGAAGTAAAAAATTTAAGTATGTGGTTGCTCTTTTAATTTTTAGGAAAACTTATATTAATTTTATAATTTATTGTTACGATTACTAATCAAATAGTTGCTTGTTAAAAATATTGGAGATTTTATGGCTGCACCAAAAAAGGTTAAACTTCCATTAAGCGAGGAAGAAAAAGAATGTTTGAAAAATATATTTTATGCTTACCGCGATAAAAACGAAGAAGATACAGATGATTTGGAAAAATTATTTTCTAAAGAAACAATCTCATATGTCGCCGAAGAACTCCACGAAATACTTGTTGATGCAATTAAGAATACCGAACTTGAAGACAGCTGCAGACGCTTAATGACATTTTTAAAAATTAGAGTTGAAATTAAGAGCAACTAAATAAAATTGTTGACTTAATATTGGTATAGTATTTTAAATATTTGCTTCACTGTATTTGATAATAAAACAAAGATTGCAGCGGAGCAAATATTTTTTAAAGTACAACTTAGCAGCAGCTCTACTTGTAAATTAAAAAGGCAAATTATTCAAATCAACATTTCCGCCTGATATAATAACAGCAACCATTTTATCCTTAAATATTTCTTTGTGTTTAATTATCGCCGCAAGTGTTACGGCGGACGAAGGTTCAACAATAATTTTCATCCTTTCCCAAATTAATCGCATTGCATAAATTATTTCATTATCCGTAACTGTAATTATTTGGGAAACATATTTTTTTATTATCTGAAATGTTTTTTCGGAGAGAGAAGTTAATAATCCGTCTGCAATGGTTTTCGGGCTAATTGAAGGATAGATTTTATTTCCGTAAAATGAACGAAAAGCATCGTCTGCACCAACAGGTTCGGCTGCAATAACTTTTGTGTCTTTCCCAAAATAAAAAGATGATAGAGCTGTTCCGCTCAACAAACCGCCTCCGCCTACGGGGGCGATAATATAATCCAAGTTCTCTAATTCTTCCAAAATTTCTTTTCCACAAGTTGCTTGCCCGGCAATTACGTCATAATTATCGTAAGGATGAATGAACGTTGCTCCGGTTTGTCTTACAATATTTTCTAATGTTTCTTCCCTTGCTTTAAGTGTTGGCTCACAGAAAGTAATTTTTCCGCCGTATTCTTTTACCGCTTCAATTTTTATTTTTGGTGCATTTGAAGGCATTACAATATACGCCGGGGTGTTATTCATTTTCCCAGACAGAGCAAGTGCGGCAGCGTGATTCCCTGATGAATGTGTGGCAACGCCTGCATTAAGTTCAGTGTTTGATAATGAAAGTACAGCATTGGATGCACCGCGAAATTTAAAAGCTCCGACTTTTTGAAAATTTTCACATTTGAAATAAATATTTGCACCGCAAATTCTATCAATCAATTGTGAACTTAAAATCGCTGTTTTGTGAATGTATTTCTCAATTCTTTCGTGAGCTTCAATAATATTTTTTTTACTCGGTTCTGATCTTATATGCATGCTGTTTCTACAATTTACTTCGATATTGTATTTGCAAAATAATCTATGTGTGCAGAAATTTTCTTTTTTACTTTTTTTCGCTCAAAAGAACTTTCGGATGAAAAATACGCCATTCTAAAAAAGAAGAGCGGCGACACAAATTCATTGGCGAGAATATCGGGGTTTGCTTTTTTTATTGCTCCGAAATTTATCATTTGCTCAAAAATGAATGTCCACAAGTTTATAAATTCTTCAATATAATTAAAAAGGGAATAGCTGTTTTTACGTTGGGAGGTTGATTCCTTAATTAATAGTGAAAATAACAATTGTTCATCATGTTGTTCCCAAGTTTCTAATAACTTTCCCACAAATTTAGTCAGAAACAACTTTGGTTTTTCAATCTTCCCAAGAATGTCGTCTGTCAGTAATTCGGCACTAAGATTATGATTAATTTTTGTTTTGAAAATCTCTTCGAGAATTGCTGTTTTTGAGGGGAAATGATTGTAGATGGCACTTTCTCTAATTCCGACTTCTTTTGCAATTGTTCTTATTGATGAAGAATCAAATCCTTGCTCTGCAAAAAGAGTGAATGCTGCTTGTGTGATAAGATTTTTAGTATTTCTGCTTTTCATTAACAAATCTTTAGTGAACGTTCGTTAATATAATAATTTTAATAAATTATTGCAATTATGGATGAGTTTATTTTTGTGGAATAAGAGTTTCTTGTAGAACAAACCTTCCGGTTTGTTCATTTTAAAGTATAAATATGTGGAACACAGAAAAGTAAGCAGTTGCAACAACTTACTTAATAAAATAAACCGACTGGAAAGTCGGTTCTACAAAAGATTTACAATGTTCTTGATTGTTAAAGACAGATAAAAATTATTCCCCTAATGTTAATTAAGGTCATCCAAAATATTTTTCAATTTCTCAATTGAATTTTCCCAATCTATTGCTTTTTGTCTCTCGCGTGCAACAACTTCTTTTGGCGCATTGTTTACAAACTTATCGTTTGATAACTTTTTAGTTACGCCTGTTAAAACGCCTTTCAATCTGGTAACTTCTTTTTGAAGTCTTTCTTTTTCCATTTCAAGATCAATTACACCTTCCAAAGGAATATAAATTTCAATTCCTTTAACAACTGCTGAAGCACTGGCTTTTGGTTTAACAACATCAGAGCCTAAAGTAATCTGTTCAATTTTAGTTAGAGATTTTATATAAGAAATTTGGGAATCTGACAGTTCATCAATTTTTATAAACATGTTAATCTTTCTGGAAGGCGGAATATTCATTTCACCGCGAATATTTCTTATTGCAGTAACAATACTTTGAAGAAAAACAATTTCTTCTTCTGATTTATCATTAACCTTAAGTTCATCAAATACAGGATAGTCTGAAACTGAAATTGATAAATTATCTCGTCCCTCTTTTAATAAATGCCATATTTCTTCAGAAATAAAAGGCATAAAAGGATGAATTAGTTTCAGCATTTCTTCAAACAAAACCAATGCTCTGGAAAGCACGGCTGATTGAACTTTCTCATCATCGGAATATAAACGAGTTTTTGAAAGTTCAACATACCAATCACAGAAATCATTCCACACATAGTTGTAAATAATTTTGGTAGCGTTATTTATTTCAAAATTATCCAAAGCATCCGATACTGCTTTCACTGTTTTGTTAAATCTGGAAATTATCCAGTTGTCGGTGAAGTCCAAATGCTTATCAATTAGTGTCTCATCAAAATTGATGGTTTCAGTATTCATTAAAAGAAAACGTCCGGCATTCCAAATTTTATTGGCAAAATTTCTGCCGAGTTCACATTTTTCAGTACTAAACAAAACATCTTGTCCAAGTGGTGCGATGTAATTAATAGTAAAACGCAAAGCATCAGCACCGTATTCGTTAATCACGTCAATCGGGTCGGGAGAATTACCGAGCGATTTGCTCATTTTCCGTCCTTTATTGTCTCGAATAATGCTTGTAAAATAAACATCTTTAAAAGGAATTTTATTAGCGTCTGAACGCTCGTTCATAAAGTGCATTCCGGACATAATCATTCTTGCAACCCAAAAGAAAATAATATCCGGTCCCGTTACAAGTAAATCCGTTGGATAATAATAATTTTGTTCTTCTTGTGTTGTAAAAACATCCTGTGCCCAAAGCCAGCTTGATGCCCAAGTATCAAGAACATCCTCTTCCTGTCTCCAATTGTCCGAATCTTCCGGTGGTTTTGTATTACAATAAATTTCACCGGTTTCCTTGTGATACCAAACCGGAATTTGATGTCCCCACCAAAGTTGACGGGAAATACACCAATCTTTAATGTTTGTCATCCAATGTTCGTAAGTTTTAATCCAATGATTCGGATGAAAATTTACAAGTCCTTTTCTCACAACTTCTAAAGCCGGTTTAGCTAAGTCATCCATTTTCATAAACCATTGCTGGGAAAGATAAGGCTCAATCGGAACTCCGCCGCGATCGGAATATCCGACTTTATTTGTGTAGTCCTCAATTTTTTCAAGCAAACCCAAATCTTCAAATTTTTCAACGACCATTTTTCGCACAATATCACGGTCAAGATTTTGAAATTCTTCGGGTACATTTTTGTTTGTCGAAGCATCCGAATTAAAAATATTAATTATTTCAAGGTTATGACGCTTTGCCATTTCATAGTCATTAATGTCGTGAGCAGGAGTAATTTTAACAGCGCCTGTTCCAAAGCCTTTTTCCACATAATCATCGGCAATAATAGGAATTTTTCTTCCTACTATAGGAAGTGAAATATATTTTCCGATATATTTACTGAAACGTTCATCGTCAGGATTAACTGCAACGGCAGTATCTCCGAGCATTGTTTCGGGTCGAGTTGTTGCCACGGTTAAATAACCGGAACCGTCGTCAAGCGGATATTGCAGATACCAGAGTTTTCCGTTTACTTCTTTAAAAATCACTTCTTCATCTGAAATTGCAGACTTTGAAGCCGGACACCAATTTACCATTCTGTAGCCGCGATAAATTAATCCTTCATTATAAAGTTTTACGAAAGCTTCTATTACTTTTGGATAATACTCATCATCCATTGTAAAGCGTGAACGCTCCCAATCCAGACTGACACCGAGTTTGCGAAGTTGTTTGAAAATTATTCCGCCGTATTTGTCAGTCCATTCCATGCAGTGTTTTAAGAATTCCTCGCGGCCAATGTCGTATTTATTAATCCCTTTTCCTTTTAAAAATTTTATTACTTTTGTTTCAGTTGCAATAGAAGCGTGGTCAACTCCCGGCACCCAGCAAGCATTGAAACCTTTCATTCGTTTGTAGCGAATGTAAACATCCTGAATTGTGTTGTTGAGTATATGCCCGAGATGCAGCATTCCGGTTACATTAGGCGGTGGGATTACAATCGAATATGAAGGTTTGCTTTCATCAATTTCCGAATGGAAGAGTTTATTTTCTTCCCAAAATTTGTACCATTTTTCTTCTACTTCGTTTGAATTATATGTTTTGGGGATTTGTGTGCTCTGCGTCATTATCATTTCCAATTTTCAATAAAAATATAAACAACAAATATATGTAAAATTTGATTTTGAATTTTATTGAATTGTAAGGGCAAAATGTTATTTGGTATAAGGCAGACTTATAGAATTTATTTTTGAACTAGCGCCCAGTATTTCTTCCTGATTGTAAGTGATTTTTCAGAGTTTGTTTTAATATGCATGACTGAAAAATTAGTGCTTTTATCAAAATTATTTAATTTTAAGTTTAAACTTTTCCAACTTTTAATTAAAAAATAATTTCCACCAAATCCTTTTACAATTGATTTGAAGTCAATATTCAATTCCGTTCTGAAATATTTGAGGAAGACATTCTTGTATTTGGCAACCGGCAGCATATTAAATATTCCGCCGCCGCTATTATCAACAAGAATAATTGTTAAAGGAATGTTATACTCTTTTGCAATTTGCAGCGAATTAATATCGTGATAAAATGCAAGATCTCCGATAATTAGAAAAGTTTGTTTTTTATTGGTCTCAGCAATACCAAGTGATGTGGAGATTACGCCGTCAATTCCGCTTGCTCCGCGATTTGTAAAAACCGAAATGTGTTTACTGCTTGCAGGCGAGAAAAAATCTAAATCACGTACAGGTGTGGAATTGGAAATAACCAAATTGGATCCACTTGGAATGTTGTTAACTACTTCATTAGTTATTCTTCCTTCCGAAGGAAATTTTGATTTATAAACAATCCTGGACTTAATCTTTTCAGAAAAATTTTCAAATGCTTTTAATTCAACGAACGAACCATTTTTTACAGTACTTTTTCGCGGCTTAGTTTTTCCTATAATAGTATCAATGAAAACATCTTCACTTAATCCAAATATTTGCTTTGTAGTTTTCGAAGGGTCATGCAGGTCTCCAAATTCATTTACGGAAAATTTCTCAGCCTTTGAGTTTTTAAAATAATTTAGAAGTGCATTCGATGTAGGCGCATATCCAAATTGCAAAATAAGTTTCGGCACAACTGTTTTGGCAGCAGTATCATTTTTTAAAAAAGCCGAAGCATTTATAATTACATTAGTTTTGCGGTGTTTTCCAAAACGTAATGAAGAAGTTCCATCTGCAATTATTGGATATTTCAAATGTCTTGAAAGTTTTGTTATTTTATTCGCAAATTTATTTGAGAAATTTCCTCCACCGCAAAGAATTATTCCTTCACTTTCTTTTTCCAATTTTAAAAGAAAAGATTTAGGTAATTGTAATCTACTTTTTGAAAGTTTACTAATAATTCGCTTTTGACTAAAAAGACTTTTAACAATATTTTCAGAAATACTGTCAGTAAATGAATCAGGTTCAAACGGTTTATCAAACGGAAAATTAATATGAACCGGTCCTCTGTTAGAATGCTCACAAATATCAATCAATTCGTCAACAGAGCTTGAAAATTTTGATAATTTGTTGTAATTAACAGAAGGCAAGCCGGCATTGTAATATTTACAAATATGATTTTTATAAATATTCTCTTGGTTGATTGTCTGATTTGCGCCGGTTTTTCTTAAATGCTTCGGTCTATCGGCTGTACAGATAATAAGTGGAATTCTCTGCTGATATGCTTCAATAATTGCGGGATACAACTCTGCCACAGCTGTTCCGGAAGTTGTAACAATTACAGTTGGTTTTCGTGATGCTTTTGCAGAGCCTAGAGCGAAAAATCCACTTGTCCGCTCATCAACAATAACTTTAATATTAAAATATTTTTTCTCTGAAAGAGCAAAAATTAATGGGGTATTTCGTGACCCGGGAGAAATTAATATATTTCTGATTTTTGATTTTATAAGCCTGTCGGCAAAAATCCGTGCCCAAAGAATATTACGATTTATTAGTTGTGTCATAATCAAATAAGGAAAATATTGGACTGAGTTTTAATTTTGTTTCGGCATATTCGGCATCAGGGTCAGAACCCTCAACAATACCGCAGCCTGCAAAAGCGTGTAATTCATTTCCCTTCAGTATTGCTGAACGTATTGCGACAGCAAATTCACCTTGATTTTCATAATTAAACCAACCGACAATTCCGGCATACAAACCGCGATCGTGTTTTTCAGATTCCTTTATGGACTTCAATGCTAAATTATAAGGTGTACCGCAAATCGCCGGAGTGGGATGTAATTCTTTTAAGATTGCAATCACACTTTTTCCATTGTTTAATTTGGCTCTTATCGGTGTCCAAAGATGTTGTATGTTGGGAAGTTTTCTCACAACCGGTATTTTTTCGTAAATAATTTCAGAACTGAAATTACGAAAAGAATTCGTAATTGAATCAACTACCGCTTGTTGCTCAGCTCTATTTTTTTTGCTGAGCAATAATTCATTTGATAGAATTCTATCCTCAAGTTCTGTTCTCCCTCTTGGAAAAGATCCTGCAAGAGCATCAGCTTCAATATAGCCGTCTGATAGCTTGGCTAATTTTTCAGGAGACGCACCAAAAAATATTGATTCGTCTTTAGCATAAGCAAACACGTAACATCGAGGATATCTCCGCTTCAATTTGTCAATTAGAACAGATATATTAGATATTCTAGAAAATTTAATCATTACTTTTCGGGAAAGGACAACTTTTCTAATTTCACCGTTATGAATTCTATTAAGTGCCGTGTTTACAGCATTCTTCCATTCTTTTTTGTCGTAATCCTTATCAAAATTACTTTCTTTAATTATAAAATTAGAATTGGTAGAATGTCGCTGATTAATAGTTGACAAATAATCTAATCCTTTTTTCCCATCAGCAATTATTTGCTCGGTTTTGGATTTGTCGTAAAAAAAATTATAAATGAAAAATAAAGATTTTCCCTTTGTTAAAAATAAGTATTTCGGTACAAACCAATCCGAATCATTAAAATTATTCCAAAGTTTACTACTATTACCCGGCGAAAATTTCATTCCGCCCACAAAAAGTGGAGCAAATTGCAGATTAAACTTGTCGAAATTATTATATGTTAAATAATTGAACTTACCTATATTTGTTTGTGTTTCAATAGTTCTATCAACCCCGTTTGCAATAATCTTTTTTATAGGCTTAAAGGCACAGAAAGAAAATTCTTTTTCAGGTTGTTCCCAATAAAAAAAATGAGAAAAATCATTATTCAACAATGAACTTAAACTAACTTTTGGGGATGGTTTAATTTGGTAACAAAAATTAATAAAAATTTCATTAGTTGAAGTTTTATTTATTTTGTTTATATTAGATAAATAATTTGATAATTTTTTATTAAACATTAGTATTAATAGTAATATAATTTTAAGAGTAAATTTAAATATAATTATCAGATTACATAATAAAAAATTAACTATTGGATTTAGCCTTAAAAAATTAATATTGAGAATTATAAAAAAATAATATTTTTGTTTTTTAGGGTTGACAAGCAGTGAATATTTTATAAATTATAACCTATAAAAAATTAATAAATTAAAAACATATATTCCTATTATACATTGTTCATTAACTAAATAATAAAATAAAAGTGAGGTAAAAATGGCTTCTAACAGTAAAAGACAATTGGCTGCAAAATTGTATTCATCTGTTGCAAAAACAAATGATCGATTTAAGAAAGCACATTCAAAACACGTTGTTAAATACAAACTTACTGCTCCGCAATTTGGAGTGCTTGCAGTATTAAGTAACAACGGGCCGGTTCCGCTAAAAAGAATTAGCGAAGAACTTATGGTAACCGGTGCAAATATTACTTGTGTTGTTGATAATCTTGAAAAAGAAAAATTAGTTGTGAGAATTCCTTCAAAAGAGGATAGAAGAGTAATCATGGCTGACTTGACAAAAAAAGGGAAAGATAAGGTAAATGAAATTATGCCGAATTATCTTGAAACTCTTGCAGGCACAGGTAAAAACTTAAATGAGACAGAGCAGAAACAGTTACTTAAATTATTAGAAAAATTTCTTGCTAAATAGTTTTTTGCAAAACTAAAGCAGCCCATTCATCAATTGATTGGTGCTCGATTTTTCTAAATCCGGTTTTGTAAAAAAATGTTTCAACTTGTGAAATATCTTTTTCAAAAATACCTGATAGAATTAAAGTGCCGGAAGTTTTTAACTTTTCATATAATTTTCCGGCAATTTGAGTAAGTATGTTTTTATTGATATTAGCCGTTATCAAATCAAAATCCGTTTCGGATATTTGAGAGATTTCGGCTAATTTTATTTCTATCCGAGTTTCCAATTTGTTTAGTGAAATATTTTCAGTACTGTTCAAAACGCACCATTCATCATTGTCAATTCCCAATATGGATTTAGTTGAAGTCAACTTAGCTGCTGCAATTGCAAGTATGCCTGTTCCGGTTCCAACATCCAAAATTTGCAAATTGGGTTTTATATATTTTTGCAGCAACTGCAACATTAATCTTGTTGTTTGGTGTTTGCCTGTGCCGAATGACATTTTGGGATTAATTTGAACTACTATTTTGTCGGATGTATTTTTGTAATCTCTAAAAGTTGGTTTAATTACAATCCTGTCAGTAACTTCAATTACTTCAGTTTTCTTTTCCCACTCTTCGTTCCAATTTTTATCTTCAAAAATGTTAAACTGAATTTCAAATTTGGAAATAATCTCTTGGCTTTTTAAATCAGTTAAAAAAGAATTGAGTTTCTCTACCGTGAGTGTTGAATTTTCTTTTGCAAATACTGTTAAAGACAAATCATTTTCTGTAATTCCGGTAATGTCAAATTTCCAAAGCAAACCGCTCAAAATATCTGCTTCAAAGGGTTTTGCTGAAACTATAAACTGTTTAAACTTTTGCATTTTGCTTCCCTAATTAATTCCGGAGAGAATCTTACAAATTTTATCCTGAATTTCTTTTGCTTTATCTGCTTTTCCAACAAAGTTTTGAACAAATATTGAGAATGCAATTAAATTTTTATTTTTCGCAGTTACATAACCGGATAAAGTACTAACCCCGCTAAGTGAACCCGTTTTTGCGCGAACATTATTAAAAACTCTTCCTCCTTTCATTCTGTCCTTTAACGTGCCGTCAATTCCTGCAATAGCAAAAGAAGAATACAGTAAATTGAAAACATCATGTTGCTCAAAATATAAATATTTTAGTAATGCCGTTATAAGCTCTGTTGAAATAAGGTTATAATGAGAAAGTCCGGAGCCGTCAACAATTCTATAATTATTGGGATTAAATCCAAGAATTGATATCAAACTATCAATCATTTTTATTCCGTTCTTGGCAGTCGCTGGTTTCCCGTAATTCTGAAAAGCCAATAATCTAAGAAGCGATTCGGCACTTAAATTATCACTCTCTTTATTGAGGTTCGGCAATATATCAGTAATAGAATGTGAAAAAGAAAGTAATTTTTTTGCCGAGTCTGGAAGGGAAAGAGTGTCAATTATGCCGGAAAAATCAATTCTATTTTTATTAAACGATTGCTTAACAAGTTTTAAGAAATAAATATCAGGATTATAAATATTTATTTCCTGTGTATCCGGTTCTGCAACATTGAACAGCCTCCCGGTTATTTCAATATTATTATTTCTTGAAATCCATCCGCGAGTAATTTTAACATCGGAAGTGTCTTCCTCGGTTGTTATTGCTTTGTTCGTGATATGTAAAAAGTCGGCTTTAGGAATCGTTGTAAAATTAATCGGTTCTCCAATTTTGGAAGAATTGATTGCCACTTTAATTGCAGAACTGTTTATTATTAGAGGCGTCAGATAAGGAACATCAGATGAGGGAGCGTCATCCCACATCCAGCCGCTTCCCCAATAAAGTGAATCGTACAAAGAAACATCGCCATACAAATTACCGGTGATTTTCTTGATTCCCAATTTTTTTATTTCTATAATTAATGAATCAAGCTCTGTATAAATAAAGTCAGGGTCGCCGCTGCCAACAACAAAAATGTTTCCGTTTAAAACAGAATCTATTACATTGCCCATGCGATAAAAAGTAGTTGAAAATTTTGAATTTTTCTTCCCAAAAATTAATGCTGCTGTTGCAGTTAATATTTTTAAATTTGAAGCAGGATGAAGTAAAAGTTTTTCGTTTAAGTTTATTATGCTATGATTATCGGTTAAGTCAAATGCATCTATTGCGATTTGTGAGCTTTTGAAAAAGTTATCATTTAATAAAAAATCTATTTGAGACTGAATAGCATTAACTTTTGCTTGAGCAAAAAGGGTGTTGTAAAATGCTGAAAAAAGAAAAATTACAAATATTAAATATCTCGCTAACTTGCCCAAAATTGAACGGTTAAATTTATGATGATTTTTATTAACGAAGCACATTTGTTTTCTAGAAGTATTCACGTTCACGAAAATCCACACCGATATTTTCAGTAACAAATTTTTTAGCTTTTTCAGAATCGACAGCATTTAATCCGACTATTGACATTACAACGTGAGTATAATTTTTTGCTTTTCTTGCAAAGTCCAGCATTTCTGCATGCAGTTTTTGATCGACTCGCATTAATTTTGCATATTGCTCAGGGTCAACTGAATTTAAGCTGATTGAAACAGTGTCAATTAGATTTTTCAGTTCCGGTGTTATATCCTTTTTATTGATAAAATTACCATGACCGTCTGTATTCATTCTAGTTTTGCCGCCTTTTGCTTTAACATACTCTGCAACCTTTTTCACAACATCCCAACGTATAGTCGGCTCGCCGTAACCGCAAAAAACAATGTCTTTAAATTTTGTCGGGTCGCCTATTTCTGAAATATAAACGCCCGCATCCGGTTCTTCATGTTTTGACATTTTAAGGTTATAACCTTTAATTACCGCTTCGCCTTTTCTATCACAAAAAACACAATCGGCATTGCACCGGTTTGTAACATTAATATAAAGCGATTCTCCTATTTGATATGTGTAACTTAACAAAGGCTTTTCTCCTATTCCAAAAAGTTTGTGCACATTATAAGATGTTGTTCGAGCAACATCCTTTACAGATAAATTATGGATTTCTGCAATTTTTTCAGCAACTAATTTTACATAAGCCGGTTCATTGCGTTTTCCTCTGTGCGGAACCGGAGTAAGAAATGGTGAGTCGGTTTCGATTAGCATATTTTCAATATCAACGCTTTTAACAACATTGCGAATTGAATCAGCTTTTTTAAAAGTAACATTTCCGGTAAAAGAAATAAAATGTCCCATCTCAACCAATTCTCTTGCATTTTCCACTGTTCCGGCAAAGCAATGATATTGTGCTCTTAAAGAGGTATTTTTATATTTTCGAGCAAAATTCATAACATCGTCATTCGATTCACGATTATGGATTATTATAGGCTTAGCCAATTCAATTGCCAATTTTATTTGTGCATCAAAAGCGGCAAGTTGTTTTTCACGCGGAGAAAAGTCGTAAAAATAATCCAGTCCTATTTCGCCAATTGCAACAACTTTCGGGTGATTAGCAAGAGTACGGATTTCATTAATAAAATTATCATCCCAATCTTTTGAATCGTGCGGATGTATCCCGACTGCTGCATAAATGAAATCATATTTTTCCGCAAGTGCAATTGCCTGTTTTGATGTGGGAATATCTGTGGCAGGTATAAGCATATATTCAACGCCTGCATTTTTTGCTCGGTTTATTACGTCATCCAAATCGCTATCAAAATTCGGTAAAAATAAATGTGTGTGTGAATCAATAAACATACTCTAATCCTAACTTCAATAAAAAATAAAATTAAATGTAACAATAAAAATGATTTTTAACCCTAAAATTATTTTCAGTAGATTACCAACTTGATTTTATTGCTAAATGGTGAATAAAAAAAGGAACTTACTATGGCGACAGATAAATTACAAATTGGTTTGCAATTGCCTAAGTTTAATTTACTTGGTATTGATGATAAATATTATTCACAAGATGAATTTGCAAACACGCCGATACTAATAATTGTATTCGGCTGTAATCATTGCCCTTATGTTCAAGCTAATGAACAAAGATTGGTAGAAATTCAAAATGATTATAAAGATTCGGTGCGGATTGTTGAAATTAATTCCAATGATGCAACCGGTTACCCCGAAGATTCTTTCGCTCATATGAAAATACGGGCGGCGCAGCAAGGATTTAATTTCCCGTATTTACGGGATGAAACCCAACAGATTGCAAAAGATTTTGGTGCAACACACACACCTGAAATATTTGTGTTTGATAAGAACAGAAAGTTGGTTTATCACGGGAAGATTGATGATAATTGGCAATATCCCGAACAGGTAAAAACAAGTTATTTGCGAGATGCAATAGATGAAACACTTAATGAAATTGCAATCTCTGTTCCTGAAACTTATTCAATAGGCTGTACAATTAAATGGAAGTAAGGGGTGGCTGCTAACAAAAAGTTTCTTTGAATTCATCCAATAATTTAAGCGGACTCGGCGAAATGGCAAAGCAGCAAAGCGGATAAAGCTGAAGTATAACTTTGATTGTTTCGGGAATAAAATCCGCGGAAAAAATTTTGGTTCTAATGGGCAGTTTAACTTTTTGGAGCAAAATATGTTTGTTGTCAACTAACAATTGAAAATCCTTTGGTGCAGAAAATCGTTTCTTTATAAGGGTAGGATCTTTTTGTAATGCGTATAAATCAAAATTAATATTGATTTTGTATTCTTCAAACACATCCATTATTTCAGTGCCGAATTTCTTAACATTATTTTTGAAATAAAGAGAATCGCCAATTGAATTGTTTAGAAATATCCCCATTTGAATATCGTTCGGTGCAAAATAAACAAAGAACTCGCTGTCCATTTTGAAACGCCCAAAATGAATTAAAAAGTAAGTGCGATAAGGATCGCCTTTGGCAAAACGCATATCTTTGTTTATTCTCATCAAAGTTTTATTGAATTTCGGTTCGGTTCTGATTTCAGGATTTAACTGATTTAAGAAAGGTCCAAGTTCATTTACAAATGCTTTTGCCGGCTCAACAAGTGATGACTGATAACGGGCTTTGTTTTCATGAAACCAGTCAATTGAATTATGGTTCTTTAAATCCGCAAGAAACTGCAAAGTATCTTTCGAGAATCCGCTAAATGGAGAGATTTTTTTCACAATAGTTTTTTTTTAATTCATTATTCCGAGACTAAGAGTAATGTAAACTGAACCAAGATTGGTTCTGAATCTGTTTTCTAAATTTTCAACGCCTTCTCCAAAAATATGAGCATAATAATATCTGACATTCAAACCCATTAGATTTTTTTTGCTCAGCCCGAAATTGGCACCAAATCCGATGTATCCACCGGCGGCAACTTTTAATTTTGCATCTCCAAATGAATTAAAAAATTCCTTAGCTGCCGGAGTTGTAATAATAAAATCAGGACCAACTCCTATTTCAACAAATGGTCTCAAAACATCAGTAAGCTGATTAGCAAATAATCTGTATTTTATTCCCAAATTTAGTGGAAGAGTAAAAACGCGATTAACCTTTCCATAAGTAATAACTCTGCCTGTAAAAGGGTCAATGAATTGTACTTCTCTTGCATCTTTTGATTCCGAGAAAGAAAGGTTTACAAATCCGGTTATATTTTGGCTGAACGATAATCTGTAAAAACCTCCAAGTCCGAATCCGCCATCACCGAAAAGTAAATCAACCCCGATTGCGTGCGGAGGAAATACTTCGGGCATCGGGTCGGGAGCCATTTCGCCAATTTTTTGCGCCGAAAGAATTATCGGTAGAAATATTATTATGTATAATATTCTTTTCATAAAATTTACAACAATAAATAATTTAATATAAAACAAACGATTTAATCTAAACCAGTTTTCGATTAGTGCAAATTACAAAAATTGCTGAATTTTTCAAGTGCAAAATAAATCACGAGATTTGATGAGAATTAAATACTTTTATTTGGGCAAATATAAACACATGTAAAATTAAAAATAAACTCTGAATTCTAATTCCAAATTTACACTTTGGAGCGTTATGCACTATTAATTGCATTGAACCAAAGAAAATATTTATTTAAGTTTAAGCATACATTTCTCATGTTAAATTATATATTAGTGAAAAATCAAATTAAATATTTGAATAAGCTGTCTTTCTTCTCTGTTTTCGGCGAAGCTGGAAAGAACCGAACAACCGCAAAGTCTAAACTTTCGAGGTTACTGCTTTTCAACCTCGGAGTTTACGTTTAATTGGTTTTATAAAACGAATAAGGATAAGTAAAATGGAACCGAACCAAAATAAAATCAATAAAATTGTACTAACCTTGTTCCTTTTTACTTTTACCTTTTTACTTGTAACATGTAACACCACCGAGCCGCCAATAGTAATAACACCGCCAAAACCGGCAGCAAAAGATACGCTGACAATAAAAATAGCAGATAAAACACACCGCAGTATAACGGTTAATGTTAAAACAACTGCAAACAAAACCGGTACCGAGATAAAGCTGATACGTAAAAAGGAAGGCGGAGCGGACACGCTTGTAAGTAAATATAGTGTTTCTACACTTGATACAACAATAATAGACGACAACAACGGCAACGGTTTGC
>CAZXDS010000037.1:0-21117 GCA_964639525.1 uncultured Melioribacteraceae bacterium
TCCACCGGACTCTGCGAGGAAGGTTTGTTCTACAACAACAATTTAATATTGAAAATTGTATTATTTGACTCTGAATCGCTGCTATTTATTTGATTCTAAGTATTTGTATTTAATTTTTTTGGGGAGCATGTTTTTCCATTTATAAAATGGCATTGTATAAGGAACTGCGGTTATTGATCCGCCAAAACCGAGACTTCTATAAACCAAAGTCTGCACATTGGTTGTGTGTAAATCGGCAAGTAATTTACGATTCACTTCAACCCCATATTTCTTGGCTAACTTGACGGTTTTGTTCTCGTACAAAAATCTAAGTTTTTTAAAATACAACAATTCATTCAATTTTTTATTAATAAAACCTACTTTCGACTGAATTGAATCGGGAATGTTTTTTTTGATTCTTTGATAGTAATCCTTTATTTCCTGCTTGCTAACATCCACTGAATCCAAATAATTATTACGATAATAACCGGCGATAAAACTCTCCTTCCACAATTTTAAATCATGCTGCACATCTTTGGAATTTAACAGCCCTTTTTTTAGTCCTTCTCTGAAAATGAGTTCATCCAATATGTATTTTTTTATCTTTTTACCGAGTGTTTTTTTTAGACTTAGTGAATCAATATCTTTAAATTCTAAATTGTTCACCAACATGAAATTCAAAAACTGCCGTAAATTAACCGGATTGCTCGAAAACTTAATGAATTTTGTATTCAACCGTGTGTCGGACACACTATTTTCAATCAATAGAGCCGAGTAGTAATCGAGAACATATTTGCCCTTATGTTCATTATACAGTTTTTCTTTTTTTTCTTTAAATGTTTTGAAAATTAATCCGGATATTTTCTCAAATATATTTTTATCTACTCGAACATTCTTTTTTAATATGTGCTTATCATAAAATTCATTATAAAGTGCTTTTGCTTTTCTTGAAAAAATAATCTCCTTAGCAAGTTTATTGTCCGAATAATTTGGATACTTAGGGTGTGTTTTTACATAGTCAATTTTCTTCAAATAGTAAATTGCATATCCATTGCCAATATGAATTGGAGAAGTATATTCACCGGACTTCAAATCAAACATTCTATTTTCCAATGTCGAGTTCATATCACCGTAATAAACAGAAACGCCCTCTTTTTGCTGTTCAAACTCCTTTCTTGATTTAAGAATAACAAAAAAATTCGTGCCCTTTTTCAGAAGATTATAAATAGAGTTTATTTTGTTCCGGCTCGAATCAAATATAAAATACATTAATCTTTTTTGGTGAATTTTTCTCAAATCAGCAGTAATTTCACTTTGGGGTATATTTATTTTATTCTCTATTTCGAGTTTGTAAAGTTTGTCTCGAACCAGTTTTTTGCCCAAATCAATCACAGAACTTCTAACAAAAGTGGAATTACCCAGTCCTTTTTTTTCTCCTTCAATTGCCCACAATTTTTCTGCAACTAACGAATATAAAAAATTTACTTTTGCACTATCATTATTATCATATTTTTGGGGAACAAACTCATATCGCATTTTAAATTCATCGACACGAATTTGAGAATCGCCGATTACGGCAAGAGTTTTATTTTGCCCGTTAAGCAGGGCAGTGCTTAAAGCAAACAAAATTATTGTCATATAAAAAATATTTAAATTGTTTTTCAGCATCTATTCAATAAATGAGCAATATCTATACCAATATTTTTTAAAAACGTATTAGTAAAAATATACTTTTCACAATCAACAAAACAACATTATCATTATAATAATAAATACTAACTTTGCAATACGGATTTAATTTCAAATCAATTAAATTGTCAAAATTTAATTAGGCACAAAGTTTGATTCCGTAAAACAAACTTAAATTTAAATAATGAATCTAAGATATTATTATATCGCCGCCATAACTGTTTTAAGCATTTTTATCATATTTTTGGTTTCCTCGCTGGATTCACAAAAATTCGGTAAGAATCATGCAAAGAAAATATATTTTATTGATAATATTTCCGTAGCTCACAAGCAAATAATAAAAAATTTTAATGCGCTCCATACAGGGGAAATTGAAGTAATTCCTATTAACACACCTTTTGAAAAATTTACAACCAACGAGAGAAAAGAACTGCTTATCCGTTCTCTTCGAAATTCTTCTGATAGAATTGACATATTCGCCGTGGATATTATTTGGGTAACCCGATTCTCTAAATGGGCGGAACCGCTGGAGAAGTATTTTTCACAGAATGATTTGGAGAGGCTCACAAAACAAGCCTTATCCACCTGTTTCGTTAACGGCAAACTCGTTGCATCTCCTTTTATGATGGACCCAAGCGTTTTGTTCTACAGAAAAGACCTACTTGATAGACTTAAAGACCATGAATCAATTGAAAAGCAGTTAGAAAACTCAATGACATGGACTGAATTTATTTCACTTTGCAAAAGATTGAACTATAAGAACCGGTCATATTTGTTTCCGGCGGATCAATACGAAGGACTAATTTGTTCCTATTCCGAATTGGTTCTTCAGCAAGATAAGGATTTTTTTAAGTCTAAATTAGATTTTACAAAACCACCATCACTGTTGGCAGTAAAGCTATTGTCGGGATTGACAAACAAAGATAATATTTCCCCAAAAGAAATAAGTAATTACAGAGAGTCTGATATCAATTCAAATTTCTTAAATAAAAACATACCCTTTATACGCGGGTGGAACGCCTATTATAGTTTTAATAAAACAAGTCCGGAATATTTGGCGCAAGATATACAAATTGGAAAAGCAAGAATGCCGCATATTAAAAATGGCAAGATTGGTGCGACTATTGGAGGCTGGAACTTTATGTTGGCAAAAAATAGCAACCATAAAAAAGAAGCTATGGAATTTATTAAATATACATTAAGTGAAGAATCTCAAAAAATACTTTATGAATACAGCACATTATTGCCGGTAATAAAAGAAGTTTATATTGATAGTTCTTTTGTGAAAAATTATCCGATGATTAGTTGGGACAAACAAATATTAAACGAAGGCATTTTCAGACCCCAAATTAAAAAATACACATTAGTTTCCGATATATTATCAAAATATATAAATCTATCTATTCGAAATAAATTTACACCCGAACAAGCTATGGAAAGAGTTCAATCCGCATTAATAAGCGACAGGGTAATCTCTGAATGAATAAGCAAAACAAAATAAAGAGGCAAATTGGCAAGTATAATCTCGAATTTAGACACATAACAGTTCTTGCGTTAATTCTCATTTTTTTTGTTTGGATATTAATGTTTCTGCAGCGAGCTTCGGTTCACGATATGTTGGCAGAAACACAACATTGGTATCAACGTCATTCTGCAGAAATCTTGGCAAATACCAACTCAACCTCAATCGAGCTATTAATAGAGAATATGAATGATACTTACTCAAACTATCAACCTGATAAGAAAAAGTTAATTCAATCATTTAATATTATTCTTACTCAGCAGCTTTTGGACAATAATATTAAAGATGTTTGCATATTTGTTAAAGTTGGGGATTCTGTTGTAGCCATTGATAATGGTCAACAGTTATTTGAATTTCTTTCAAAACACAAAATAACAAAGAACAATTATAATTTACATTTACAAGCAAAAAAATTAGTCCTTCAAAACTATGCTGTAATGGACAAAGAAGAAACAATAGTTAGTTTTGTCAGACCTAAATCAGTGTTTGAAATATTGGTGCCTTTTGCACCACGAGGGGAATTTACCGGCATTTTTTATATGAAAAGCAATCCGGATTTTTCAACATTTACTTCCGAGTTTCTTTCAAATTATAATCAGATGGCAATGATTTATCTTTCTTTAATTTTGTTAAGTCTTCTTACGATGTATTATGTTTCGACATATACGGTTCGCCAAAGAGACAGAGCCCAAAAAAAATTATTTGATGAACATCAAGAACGTTTGAAGACCGAAATTGAACACAATAAAGAATCTGTATTTACAAAAAGAATTTATCATACACATCACAAAGCAGAGAAAGTAATGGGCTTTATTAAGGAGGACTTAAAGGATTTAAACATTAATACTATTGATGAAATTAAATCCAAACTTAATAAGTATGCAAATTTTGTTGCCCACGCAATTTATGATATGAAATGGTATGATCCGCCTATTCAAACAATCAGAAGTCAATTATTCAAAACCAATATTAACGAATTAATAAACTTTATTGTTGAGAACATCTTTTTAAGAGTTACTTCAAAAATGGAAAATCTTAACTTTGAGCTTAATCTTAGTAAAGATTTGCCATTGGTAAATATCAACGAGTTTGTTGTATGGGAAATAATCGAGCCACTCATTCAGAATAGTATTGATCATTCTCCAAATAAAACATTAATCGTTGCAATAGCAACGGAGTTCGATGCGGAAAAACAAGAATCTCGCATTATTATAAGTGATAATGGAAATGGATTATCTGATAATTTAATTAAGATTGGTAAAGAAAAAATTCAAAGAATTTTTATTGAAAATGTTACAACTAAGAATGTTGAGGAGAAACAAGCCGGCTATGGTTGTTTTATTGCTTATCAACTGGCAGTAAAAAGTTGTGGCTGGAAATTAAAAGCAGAAAATTTGGAAATCGGATGCCGATTTATAATAACTATAAAAAAATGAGACGTAGATGACAGAAACAAAAATTAAAATTTTACTAATAGAAGATGAAGTATTTGATGCGCAACGCGTTAAAAAAACAATTTCTTTTTTTAATGAAAAAATTGAAATTGTTGAAACTGTTTCAAACGGAGATGCCGCTTTAACCCTTTTGAAACAAAGACCAAACGAATGTGATGTTATAATTATGGATTATCAAATTGCCGGAACACTGCAAGGCGTAGAGTTGATACGGGAAATTAAATCCATTGAAAAAACAGTTCAAATTATCGTAATTACTAAGTTAACTATTGACATAACAGATTTAAACTTTGCCCGAAAACTAATGAGTGCCGGCGCCTTTTGGTATTGCACTAAATATCCGAATGACATAGAAGATTTTATTTATCAGCCAACTGATTTTATACTAAGTATTTTTAACGCTTTTGAACGGAAAAAATTAGAGGTTGAACAAAAAAAATCTAATTTAACTCTTGATGAACAAATTCGTCAAATATTAAAAAATAAAAAAATTATCTCCCAGTCGGAGGAAATGGAAAAAATTAAGAATAAGATATTAAAAGTTGCATCCAGCAATGCCTCCGTTTTGATTGTTGGTGCTTCCGGAACCGGCAAAGAACTTGCCGCATATAATATTCATTATAAGAGTAAGCGTAAATACGAAAAATTTATTGCAATAAATTGCGGCAGCTTACCGAATGATTTAATTGAGAGCGAGCTTTTCGGTTATGAAAAAGGAGCTTTTACCGGTGCCGGAAACAAGAAAAAAGGGCTTTTTGAAATTGCAAACAACGGAACAATCTTTTTGGATGAGATTGCAGAACTTCCGTTGTCCTCACAAGTAAAACTTCTTCGCGTAATTCAAGATGGTGAAATTGATAAAATTGGAAGAACTGACCGCATAAAAGTAAATGTTAGGATTATAGCAGCTACTAATAAAAACCTGCTTGCTGAAGTTGAAGCCGGTAAATTCAGGGAAGACCTTTATTATCGACTTAATGTTATAATTATCTCAATTCTTCCATTAAAAAACAGACGGTCTGATATAAAAGTTCTTGTTGAACATTTCTTAAATAACTATAGTTTTCAAATGGGAATAGAAACACCAAAAATTTCAGACAACGGGATGGACAGGTTAACAAATTATAATTGGCCCGGGAATGTTAGAGAACTTAAAAACGTTATTCAAAGAATATTGTTTATAACAACTGAATTTATTGAAGATACTCATGTTGACGAAGCTATTATTCCTGCAGGGAATAAGACTTCAACAAATAAGGGATTAGTTTTTGATTCAAAAAATATTATCCAATGGAAAGATTTAGAAAGAGAAGTAAAATACAACTATTTTAAATTCGTGCGGGAACATTCGGCATCTGACGCAGAAGCAGCAACAAAGTTGGGTGTTGCACCACCAAATTTTTACAGAATGAGCAAGGAATTGGGGTTAAAATGAAAAAAATAATATTCTTATTGTTTGTTTCACAATTTATTTATTCTCAAGGATTTTTGAAAACAAATGGAACAAAAATTGTTGATGAAAGCGGGAATGAGTTTTTGTTTAAAGGAATCGGATTAGGCGGCTGGCTTGTGCCGGAAGGATATATGTTAAACATGTCCGGATTCGCAAATTCACCAACCGAAATTAAAAATAAAATTATTGATTTAGTTGGAGAAACTAATACCGAGTCTTTTTTCGATACTTACAGAGCAAATTTTGTAACACGAGAAGATATTGACTCCATTGCTACGTGGGGTTTTAATTCAATTCGCCTGCCAATGCACTATGAACTTATGACTCCGCGAGACCAGCCTTTTGTTTATATTGAAAAAGGCTTCGCATATATTGATAGCCTTTTAGCGTGGTGTAAGCCTAATAACATTTATTTAATACTTGATCTTCATGCCGCTCCTGGCGGACAAAGCGATGAACCAATCAGCGATTATGACTCGAATTTTCCATCACTTTGGGAAAGCGATTTAAATAAATTACGCACTATTGATTTGTGGAAACACATCGCAGAACGCTATAAAAACGAACCTTATATTGCCGGATATGATCTGTTGAATGAACCCAAATGGAATCTTCCGCCTAATAATCAACCGCTCCGGGATTTGTATATTAACATTACAGATGCAATTCGTCAAGTCGATTCAAACCATATAGTCTTTGTAGAAGGCAACTGGTTTGCTACTGATATGACGGGACTTACACCACCTTGGGATAACAATATGGCTTACTCATTTCATAAATATTGGAGTGAAGTTTCCCAAAATTCCATCCAAAGTTATTTAACATTGAGAAACAATTATAATACCCCGTTATGGATGAGTGAATCCGGAGAAAACTCAAATTCATGGTTCACTGATTTTATAAGCCTTTTGAATCAGAATAGCGTAGGTTGGCATTGGTGGACTTTGAAAAAATTTGAAAGTATTTCTGTGTTGGCGTCAGTTCCTATTTCTCCTCAATTTCAAGTTCTTCTTAATTATTGGAACGGGCAAGCTGCCAAACCATCGGTTGACTTTGCAGTTGCAGCATTAACTCTGCAGGCAAATAATCTGTTGATAAATAACTGTACTATTAAAGACGGTGTTATCAATGCGATGATGAAACTTCCCTATGATAATGTTTCAAAACCCTTTGTTACAAACGCTATACCGGGACGAATTTTTGCTGCAACCTACGATTATGGTAACCAGAATATTGCCTACAATGATGGTGATTACGAAAACACCGGCAACGGTGCTTACAATTTAGGTTACTCTTTCCGAAACGACGGCGTTGACATTGAACCTTGCACCGACCAAATAACAAACGGTTTTAATGTCGGATGGATTGCAACCGGCGAATGGTTAAAATTTTCAGTCGATGTTGCAGAAAACGGTAATTATGATATTCTATTTCGAATTGCAGCTAATCAGTCGGGAGGAAAAATTCAACTTTATTTGGATAACACCGTCCTTACTGATTTAATTGATGTTCCTCTTACAGGTGGATGGAAATCATGGCAATCTCTACAAGTTTCATCTATTTCAATTCCTCAAGGTTCGCATGAATTAGTGGTCAGATTTTTTTTCGGCGGATTTAATTTAAATTATATTAACTTTAGTTTATCGCCAACCGATGTTAAAAAGAAAAATATGAAACCAATTAAATTTGGACTGGAGCAAAATTATCCGAATCCATTTAATCCAACAACAAAAATTAATTTTTCCATACCGAAATTAGCTAAAATCAATTTAACTGTGTACAATTCACTTGGAAAAGTAATTAGGACTCTTGCAAAAGGAAATTTTGTTGCAGGAATTTACACTGTACAATTTAATGCTAAAAATCTTGCGAGCGGAATTTATTTCTATAGAATTAACGCCGTGAACGAAGCCAAAAATTTTGTTAAAATAAAAAAAATGATGCTACTTAAATAACAACAAAGGTACTAATAGTAAATAACTCAATTTATTTAAAGGGCTTTAATCGAAGAGTAAATACGGCAATACTCGCTTATAACATTCATTAAATGATAGGCAAAAAAATATAGGAAATAATAAAACAAAAAGCCTTGTGAGATTACTCAAACAAGGCTTTAATATGTGAGCGCGGGTGGTCTCGAACCACCGACCCTCTGCTTAAAAGGCAGATGCTCTACCGCTGAGCTACGCGCCCGTTTTTGTTAAAAAACAAACTCCTTTTAAAAAGGATTTTAAATATACTACTAATCTATTTAATCTTCAATATCTTTTGTTGGTTAAATGCCCGGGAAAAGACTATTAATATCAGAATTATTAGGAATAATTTTATCAAAATACTTTTTTTCTTCTTCCGATAAGTTATTATTATCTGTTAGCAAAAAAATAAATATTTTATTATCAGTAGCAATTGATCTGATTTTATTCGCCAGCAGAACTTCATTTAATAAAGGTAATTTATCCCCGAGACAAACAACTTTCGGTCGCTCACTCAAAAACAGCTCCAAACCGTCAGCTCCGTTTTCTGCTTCAAGAATTTCAAAATTTGATTGCATTTGGTTTCTTAACTTTTCACGAAAATCTTTATCTGTATTTACAATCAACATTTTATCAGTGTAATTAATGGGCAAAGGTTCTTTTACATTACCTACAGAAAGTTTTTTGGCAAAGTCCATTTCTCTTTTTATCTGATAAAATAGTTCTTTAATTTTTTGATATGTAACTTCAAACATCAATGGTTTTAGCAAATATGAAATTACGCCTTTGTCCATTACTTCCCGAACAACATTTTTATCACTGATTGCTGTTAACATGATTACGGGAATGTTTTTAAATTCATTATCCTGTTTAAGCGCATCAAGCATTTCCAACCCGCTCATTATTGGCATTGTAACATCAAGAAAAATCACTTCAGGGGATTCCTCTTTTACTTTGCCTAAGCCATCTAATCCGTTTTCTGCTGTAACAACTTTGCAACCAAATTTTTTTGTTAACAAACGGCTAATAAACATCGAGATACTAGGATCATCGTCAACAACCAAGACTTTAAACATCTTTCCCTTCTATGTAGTGAAAAGTATTTTGACACATTTTGAAAAATAACGTATTTATATTTAATATTCTAATTTCAATTAATAATATTTCATTATTAGTTGAAATTTTGCCTGCTTTTATTCTATTAAATAATTCTGTTAAACTATGGAGCAATGAAATATTTATTTTACAACTTGTAAACAATCCGATATTAAAATTATATTTTTATTACATTTACTAATTATTTATTATGGTTTATTTGAACGATGGACAATAAAAACATCAATATATTAATTGCCGACGATGATGAAACTCTTTGTTATTTACTAAAAGAAGAATTGGTAAACGAAGGCTTCAATGTTGAGATTGTTTACGATGGTAAGTACGCAATTAGCAAACTGAAAGAAAACAAATTTGATCTGCTGTTGCTCGATCTTGATATGAAAGAAATTTCAGGTGAAAATGTACTTAGATTTGCCAAAGATAATTTTCCGGGATTGCAAGTTATTGTCCTCACTGCAAAGTCTGCTGTACGAACTGCCATTGACTGTATTAAACTGGGGGCTTATGATTTTATTACAAAACCGTACGAATTTGACCAGTTGTTTGTTGTAATTACACGTGCATTAGAGCATAAAAATTTGATAGTACAAAACACATTACTTAAAAAGAAAGTTACTTCCGCTATTCCAAATAAAATTATTGGCGAAAGTAAAAGAATTAAAGAAGTTCTCCGACTTGCCGAAAGAGCAGCTTTTTCGGAATCCAATATTTTATTAGAGGGTGAGACCGGAACAGGTAAAGAACTATTCGCAGAATTTATTCACAAGAATTCAAATAGAAATAACAAACCCTTTGTTGCAATCAATTGTGCTTCACTGCCCGATCAATTAATTGAAAGTGAACTGTTTGGATATGAAAAGGGAGCTTTTACTGATGCAAAATCCTCAAAGCAGGGACTTGTAGAAATAGCCGACGGCGGAACTTTATTTTTAGATGAAATCGGTGAGCTAAGTTTATCACTGCAGCCCAAATTATTGCGTTTCTTAGAAAACGGTGATTTCCGGAGAGTCGGCGGCATTGCAAACTTAAAATCGAATGTAAGAGTTATTGGCGCGAGCAATAAAAATTTAATGGAGGAAGCCGAACAGAAAAACTTTAGGCGAGATTTACTTTTTAGATTAAATGTAATAACCTTAACTATTCCACCTTTAAGGGAACGGGATAAAGACATTTTACTATTATCCAAATATTTTCTCGAGCATAAATCATCCGTTAGACAGCCCAAAAAATTATCTTTTGATACAGAAAAAATATTAATCCGATACGGGTTCCCCGGAAATGTTCGTGAACTTGAGCACACTATTGAGCGAGCTATTATTTTTTCAGAAGGAGAAGAGATTCAGCCTAAGGACTTAAATTTACCTAAAAATGATTTTGATTTTGGTTTATCGGAACAGACCGGAACAGACACTATTTTTAAATTGCGTGACATTGAAAGCATGCACATAAAAAAAGTATTGGATTATTACGAATGGAACAGAGAAAATTCCGCTCGTGCTCTTGGCATCAGCCAGAAAACATTATACTCAAAAATATTGAAATATAATTTGAGGTAGTTTGTGGTACATAATTTAATTTAACGTCACTTTAACAAAATGGTTACCAATAATAGTGAAAAAACAGCCGGTGTTTTAAAAACAACCGCACATGATTTAAATAATATTTTTACAAGTATTCTAAATTCCGTTGAACTGTTAAAAATTAAGAACCCAAATGAAGCTCAACTACCACTTATTCAAAACATTGAAAACAATTCTCTTCTCGCTTCCGAAATTATCAATCAACTTTTATTGAACGATACCGAAAAAAAAGAGCTTAAAAAACAATTAAATATTACAACTCTTATTAGCGATCTTGAACTAACATTAAAAAAATCTTTTGGTTCGAAAATAAATGTAAATGTTCATCTTGAAAAAGAACTTAACGACATTTATGGAAACTACTCCGAAATATTCCGCGTATTATTAAACTTCTGTGTAAATGCAAAAGAATCTTTCAACAAAAATGGAACTATTTCTATTTCCGCATTTAATGTTCATCTAACTGAAGATAAAATTCCATCCAACTTAAATAGTCAAAATTATGTTTTAATTGAGGTTTCCGATAACGGCAAAGGAATTGCCGAGAAAGATATTAATAAAATATTTGAAACCGGTTTTTCCACAAAGAGCAGTAAAAAAACATCAGGAATAGGGCTTTCGATTGTCAAACAGATTATTGAAGAACACAAGGGTTTTATTGAAGTAAAAAGTAAAATAGGGGATGGGACAACATTTAAGGTTTACATTCCTAAGATTAAAAAAGCGAAAATTATTATTAAAACAGCCGCACAGAAATCTATACTAATTGCTGAGGATTCCAAGGAAATTGCCGAAGAATTATCTGAGCTATTAAATTTGGAAAACTATATTTCCACTGTTGCTTTTAGCGGTGAATCCGTACTTGATATACTTAAAAGCAAAAAATTGTTCGACTTGTTTATCATTGACAAAAAATTACCGGGTATAAGCGGGCTTGAAGTAATTGAAAAAATTAGGGAACTTGATTTGTTAGTCCCTATTATACTTGCATCGGGCTCAATTCCATCGGATGAAGAAAAAATTTTAAGAGAATTAAAAATAAATAAGTATCTGAAAAAACCGTATTTGTTTGAAGACCTACTTCAGATTATTCAAGAGTTGACTTAAACCTTAATTATTCAACTTAGTCGCTGCAGAACAATTGGACTTTAATAAAAAAATTATCAACTATCGTATAAAGTTCTCTCAACCAATTCACAAATAATATGTCCGACTGTTATATGTCCTTCTTGAATTCGCTGTGTACTTTTGGAAGGAATGATAATCGGAATATCAACTAACTCTTTTAGCTTACCGCCGGAATTACCAAGAAAGCCAATAACCTTTAAATTTTTTAAGCGTGCCGTTGAAACCGCTTTAATAATGTTTGCAGAGTTTCCACTTGTAGAAATAGCAATTAAAACATCTCCTTCATTTCCCAATCCTTCAACATTACGAGCAAATACATTTTCGTATCCAATATCATTTCCTCCGGCTGTTAAGTTTGAGGAATCCGTTGTGAGTGCAATTGCAGGAATTGCCGGTCTGTTTAAATCATGACTCAATCGAATCATAAACTCCGCAGCAATATGCTGGCTGTCAGCCGCACTTCCGCCGTTTCCACAAAGCAAGAGTTTGCCTCCGTTTTTAAACGACTCCAGTAAAACATTTACGGACTGAATGATTTGAGTTGAACATCCTGCATCTATTTTTAATTTTACTTGCGAGCTTTCTTCTAATGAAGTAGAAATAAATTCTTTAAAATTCATACTTTATCTTTATAATTTAATTATTAATAGTTAATATTATTACTTGCTGTGAACTGCGTTTGCAAAATCAGTTATTAATTGCCAATTACTTTCTTCTTCAAAATGATTACCTGTTATAATAACTGATGCTCCTGCTTGGGTTTTTTGTCTGGCTTCTTCCGGATTTTTTATGCCGCCGCCCACAATAATCGGAACACTAACATTTTTTGATACTGCCGAAATCATTTCAACAGGCACTGAATATTGAGCACCTGAACCGCCTTCGAGATAAATAAACTTCATACCGAGGAATTCACCCGCAAGTGCTGTAGCAACTGCAATTTCAGGTTTGTTGCGAGGTATTGGCTTACTTCCGCTTATATATTCGGCAGTAGTTTGTCCGCCGGATTCTACAAGCATATAGCCGGTGGAAATAGGTTCAATTCCTTCTTTTTTTATCATTGGCGCCGCAATAACCTGACTCCCAATAAGGTACTCGGCATTTCTTCCGCTAATCAAAGAAAGAAACAAAATTGCGTCAGCTTCGCCGTCTATTTGATGAACACTGCCGGGGAAAAGAATAACCGGAAGATTACAATTATTTTTTATCAACTTAATACTGCTGTTCAAATCACCGTTTGTCATTAAACTTCCGCCGATTAAAAATCCGTCAACACCTGATTGTTCACAATGCTTAATGAATTCCGGATATTTCTCTTCATCAATCTTATCCGGATCAATTAATATAAAAAAGGCAGCCCCTTTTTGCTCAATTGTTTTTAATATAGAATTATAAATCATAATTATATTTAATTGTAAATATCAAAACATTAAGATAAAAAAATTTTAGAACATTCTTTTTATTAAGTACAATAAGAATCGAGTAAATTGAAATTTTTCACTGCTGTCCAAAATAAAATAGAATAATGCGAGTACAGCTTATTTTAGAAAGCTTCAATCGAGAACTAAAAACAATCCCAATACTGAATAAATCAATTATTAGAAAAGTAATTAAATTTGATTGTGTCATGCAATATTACCGTCTGCTTTAGAGGCTGTGTGAAAAATTTCCAAAACAAAATAAGAATCATCCTATTTTCTTTTTAAACCCGAAAGAACTTGCCGATAAAATGCCGATACCAATTAACAAAAGCATTCCCATCTGAAAATAATAATCTTGAAAACCGGTACCTTTAAGAATTGCTCCGCGAATAATTGTCAAGAAATATCTTAACGGAATTAAATATGTAAAGTACTGAATTATTTTGGGCATATTTTCAATCGGGAAAACAAATCCTGAAAGATAAATCATCGGCATCATAATTACGAAAATAGCAATCATCATTGCCTGCTGCTGTGTTTTTGAAATTGTGGACACAAACATTCCGAGACCGAGTGTTGAAAGAATAAACAAAAATGTCGAGAAGTAAATAAACACAATACTACCTTTTATCGGAATTGCAAAAATCAGATACATTGCGGTTAAAATAATTGTTGTTGCCACAAAGCCGAGCATGGCAAAAGGAACGAGTTTTCCTATCATTAACTCCAACGGTTTTATCGGCGTAACAATAAGCTGCTCCAAAGTTCCGATTTCCCGCTCCTTTACAATAGCAAGCGAAGTAAGCAGAAGTGTTACAATCATTAAGAGAAGTCCTACAATTCCCGGTACCATATAATTTCTTGTTTTAAGTTCAGGGTTGTACCAAACCCGCGTAACAGCTTCCGGAATTACAAATTTGGCTGTGTTAATTCCTCTCCGCTCTGCAAAAGAAAAGGAAAGATTTTTTGAATATTTTGCAACTATATTTTGCAGATATCCGGCTGAAACCGAAGCCGTGTTTCCGTCCGAGCCGTCAAATACAGCCTGCACTTTTACAGGTATTCCACGCTGAATATTTTTTTCAAAATTCTTCGGAATCGTAATTCCAAGTATAATTTTACCGTCATCTATTAAATTTTGCAGTTCGTCATAACTATCAACATAATAATCAAAAGAAAAATAATTTGAGCTTGTGAATCGTTCCAAAAAATTTCTGCTTTCTTCTGTTTTATCCATATTATAAACTGCCGTATGAACAATATTCACATCATAATTAGCAGCAAATCCCAGAAAAAACAACTGCAGCAATGGCGAGATTAAAATGATACCAAGCATTTTCGGATCACGTCTGATTTGTATTATTTCCTTAATAATTATATTTTTTATTCGTTTCATAATTTCTTAAACAGTTAATAATTTTTCTTCTTTTTATATTCTGCATGTCATAATCCCAAACATTTTTTGAGATGCTGATTTTCATCAGCCTGCATGACGTATGTTTTTATTGTTTTTTTACACATCTACTGCGGCAAACAGAACCTCGGATACCGATAATCATTAGCTATCCGAGTGTGTTTCTTCGCCGTCATTCTGAACCCGTTTCAGAATCTTTGCACAATGTTTTGATACTTACAAAAACAGCAAGCTTCATAAAAACAATAATTTAATTAAGCAATCTTATTTCTTTTAACATTAACAACCGCCGCAAGTAAAATGAACGCTCCTCCAAAGATCAACAGATAAATCAATTGCTGCCAAAAAGCACTAAGCCCAACGCCACGCAGCATAATTGCCCGCATTGCAACGAGATAAAACTTTACGGGAGTTATATTGGTTATTATCTGAATCACTTTCGGCATACTGTCAATCGGGAAAACAAATCCCGATAAAATAAAGGACGGCAAAAGAGAAAAAAATGTTGCTATTGTAAAAGCCACTTGCTGCGAATCTGCAACCGTTGAAATAAAAATGCCGACTGAAATAGACGTAAACAAAAAAATAATTGTTGTGATTAACAACAGCCAATAACTTCCGACAACGGAGACACCAAAAAGAATGTATCCTGCAATCAAAACAATTACCGCATCGGCGAGCGAAATTAAAAGATAAGGAAGCGATTTTCCAAATATCAATTCAAGCGGTTTAACAGATGACACATTTATCTGCTCAATCGTTCCCTGCTCCTTTTCCCTCACCATTGTAAGCGATACGCTGATTACCGCCGTAATAATCAGTATCATTCCTATTAAACCGGGAATTAAAAATTTGGTTGTTTCTAAAGTGGGATTGAACATAAATCGCGTTTCCAAACTAACGGGAATGTATTGTGTTTTTCCATATCTTCGCAAAATTTTCGCTTGAAATTTTTGTCCGTAATTAAATATTGCCAATGTTAAATAATTTTTGATAATTGTAGCGGTGTTCCCGTTTACACCATCAATTAAAATTTGAATTTGCGGAAGCTTTTGTCCGGTTATCAAATTGTTGGAAAAGTCGCTCGGAATAATTAACACAGCTTGTGTTTCGCCTTTGTCCAAAATTTCATTTATTTCCTTTTGATTTTTCAATACTTTTTTAATATTGAAATATTCAGTGTGAGATAAACTTGCAAGAAACTTTCTGCTTTCTACAGTGTTGCTCTTATCTAACACAGAAAGTGAAATGTTTTTAACATCATAATTCACTGCGTAACCAAATAGTGCCAATAGAAATACGGGGAAAAAGAATAATATTGCAAGAAATTTTTTGTCCCGCAACAATTGTTTTACTTCTTTTTTTGCAATTGATTTTACCCTGTTCATTTCCGGTTTTCCTTTTTTGATAATAAATGAACAAACACATCTTCGAGTGTAGGTACAATTTCATCTATTCTTTTTGTAGTGATATTTTTATTGGACAATGCTGTTGTGATTTGTTCTTTGCCGGTAAAATTTTTATTTGTAATCACGTGAATATGATTGCCGAAAATTGAAGTCTCGCTCGTAAACGTCTCGTCTTCCAATATTTCTAATGCAGCAACAACATTATCGGACTCGATTTCAAAAATTGATTCGCTTAAATATTTGGTTTTCAATTCTTTCGGGGTTCCGCCCGCAATGATATTTCCCGAATCAATCAGCATTAAATCATTGCAAAATTCGGCTTCCTCAAGATAATGTGTTGTTACAAAAACAGTTGTTCCCTGTTCCGACAAATTATTTATCAACTCCCAAAAACTCCGCCGTGAAATCGGATCAACTCCGCTTGTCGGCTCATCGAGAAAAACAATTTGCGGACGGTGAATTACCGCCGTGCCGAGTGCGAGCCGCTGTTTTATTCCGCCCGAAAGCGAAGACGTAAGAAGATTTTCTTTCCCTTTCAGATTGGCAATTTTCAAAACCCAGGCTTTCTGTTCTTTGAATTCTGCTCCTTCAAGTCCGTAAACACCGCCGAAAAAATTAATGTTTTCCCCAACTGTTAAATCATTATACAATGAAAATTTCTGCGACATATAACCGATACTCTTTTTCACATTATCAGGATTATCAGTGATACTGTGCCCGCCGACAATCGCATCGCCGGAAGTCGGGTTCAGTATTCCGCACAACATTCTTATGGTTGTCGATTTGCCCGCCCCGTTAGCACCGAGAAATCCGAATATTTCTCCCTTTTTCACATCGAATGAAATGCCGTTCACCGATGTAAAATCACCAAATTTTTTGGTTAAATTTTTTACACTAATTGAAAACATAATATCAAGTGATAATTGAAAATGGACAATGGACAATTATTTTTATGTCCGCTGCGTTAAAGTTTCTTTTGATTTCCATACAGTTAATAAACCTTCCGCCCTGCTGAAAATTGCAGCTTAACATCAACTATTGCATAATCAGCTTTTGCAGCTGTAAGATTTATTTGTGCATTAAGCAACTCGGTTTCCGCATCAATCAAATCAGTGCTTGTTGCCACCTGCGAATTATATTTGTTTGTTGTTATTTTATAATTGAGTGAAGCAGATTCAACAGCAAGATTATTAATTTCAATTTTCTTCTTTTCACTTTTATACTGCAGAAAATATTTATAGACTTCCACAGCAATGTTACGTTTTAGCAAACTGTAATTTTTTTCTATCTGAAATTTTTGTTCTTTTGCAATTGCCGTTTCTGCAGAGTTTCTTCCCCAATTCCAAATATCCCAACTGAGTCCGAGACCGGCTGTCCAAAGTTTTAATGTTTGTGAGCCTGCCGGAAAATTATCGGAACTTACTTTATAATTGTAATAATTACCGACAGCATAAATTTGCGGAAACCAAACTGATTGTGCAGCTGTAATATTTTTGTCGCTCGCTTTTTTTCTGTAATTTAAAATTTGTAATTCTTTTCTGCTGTTAGCCGCTTCATTAACTAAATTGCTGTAATCGTATTCCGTTCGTGTAAGTGCTGTTTTGTCCGCTTTGATTTTTGTTTTATAGTCTAATTCCAAACCAACTGCTTTATTAAATGTTATGCGAGCTAGTTCTACTGCATTTTGTGCGTCAATTAATTTCAGTTTTATGTTTTGCAATTTAACTTTCAATTTGAGCAAATCATTTTCGGTTGCTAATCCGTTTTTGAAAAACTGCTGTGTTTGTTTTAGATGTTTTTCCAATGCATTCAGATTATTTTTTACCAAGCCTGCTATTTTTTGCGTTTTGTATAAACTCCAAAACGCAATTTGAATTTCCAATGCTTTTTTGTTTTTTTGCAAATTTAATTCTTCTTCAGATGCTTTCAGTCCGTATTCGGCAGCACTCTTTTTTGCCCAAGTTCTCAAACCTGTGAACAGCGGCTGCTGAATTGAAACACTTCCGCCATATACATTTATCGGATTTTGCAGGGGAATTGCAAATAACGGTCCGAGTTGAAATTTGTCGGGACTTACAATATCAACATGATTATATAACCCTTCTAAAGTCAATTTTGGTAAAAGATACGATGTTGCTTTTGTTACTTGCGAGTCTGAAATTTTTAGCTGTGATTCTGCAATTTTAATTTCGCTGCTGTTCTGTAATCCTATATTTAAACTTTCCTTTAATGATAATTCGCTGCTCTGTGCTGTCACGGAAATATTAGCGAACAATAATGCCGCAAGTATTATTTTAATTTTGCGTTGTATCATTTTAGCTTGCCTTTTTTACTAAATGAATAAAAATATTTTCCAGAGTCGGTGCTAATATTCTAATTTCGCCGACATCTATTGAATTGTGTTTCATTTTATCAATTATTTTAATCTTATTATTCTCAACATCTTCTACTACAAAATTCAAACGGTCGCCGAACATCTGAACATTTTCAGCAAATTCATTTTTGAACAAAACATAAGCGGAACGAATAGGTGAACAGATCACTTCAATTACTTGTCTATTAATCGAATTTTTCATTTGTTCAGGCGAATCAACGGCAATCATTTTTCCTTTGTTCATCATTGCAACGCGATTGCATCTTTCCGCTTCGTCCAAATAAGGTGTGGTCATTACAATTGTAATATTGTCTTTTTGCAATTGAGAAAGAATTTTCCAAAAATCGCGGCGAGAAACAGGATCAACTCCCGTAGTCGGTTCGTCCAGAAAAAGAATTTCCGGTTTGTGAATTAAACTGCAAGCCAATGCCAACTTTTGCTTCATTCCGCCTGAAAGATTTTCAGCGAGTCTGCTGCGGAATTCTGTTAATCTTGTAAACTGTAATAATTCATCACGACGTTCCTTAAAATTTTTCACGTTATGTATTTCCGCAAAAAACTCAATGTTTTCATCCACAGTTAAATCGTTGTAAAGACTGAATTTTTGAGACAAATAGCCTATTTTGCTCTGTATCTCTTTCCGAAATTGAATTAATTCCCTGCCGAGTATTTCTATTTTGCCTGAATCAAAAGACAATAATCCGCATAACATCCTAATTACAGTTGTTTTTCCCGCACCGTCAGGTCCCACAATACCGAACATTTCGCCTTTTTTAATTTCAAGCGAAATACCATTTACCGCTTCAACTTTTCCGTAATGCTTTTTTAGATTTTTTATTTTTATCATAAGTTCATTTATTGTAATTCTGTTAAAGAAAAATAATTCACCGCAGAGTCGCAAAGACGCTATGTTTTAGATTTATTATATTCAATTTTATTTTTTCATTCGTAGCGACTAATTGAACGGTTTAATTTTTTATTAAAGTATTTCTTTGCGTCTCTGCGTCTCTGCGGTTATTTTTTTATTTTTTTTCCACCCTAACCACTGCATCTGCCGGCATACCGCCTTTAAGTTCATAATCAGGATTCGGGACATTTACCTTCACCTTAAAAACAAGTTTTGTCCTTTCCTCTTTAGTCTGAATGTTTTTCGGTGTAAACTCTGCTTCGGGAGAAATAAAAACTACTTTTCCGCTAAAAACTTTGTCGGGATAACTGTCAACCGTTACATCAACTTTGTTACCGAGCTTTATCCTTCCCATGTCTCTTTCCGACACATAAATGTAAAGCTCAACATTTGTCAAATCCGATATTTTAATCAGTGAAGTTGCAGGTAACGCCAACTCGCCCAATTCAATGTACTTTGCAACAAATACACCGTCTATCGGCGAAAGAATGTAACTGTCTTTAATTTGTTTTTGAATTAAAGCTGCTCTTGCCGTTGCTTGCTCAACACCGGCTTTTGCTTTTTTTAATTCTTCCGGACGTGCAAATCGCCTCAATTTTTTTATGCTTTCTTCCGCCGAACTGTATTTTGCTGAAGTAATATCAAAATTAGCTTTTACTTCATCATATTGTTTTTGAGTTATCGACTTTGATTCGAGCAATTTTTTCATACGCAATTCATTTTTTTCGGCAAGAGAAAAAATTGCTTTTGCTTGTATGAGGTTTTGCTTTGCAAGAAACAAATCTTCTTTTCTCGCCCCGTTTTTAAGAAAACTGTATTGTGCTTCTGCTGCTTTTTCTGCTGCACGTGCTTGCTGCAGCTGAATATTCAAAAGGGAATGATCAATTATCATTATTGTATCTCCTTTAGATATTTTATCACCCTCATCAAAATTCATTTTTTCAATATTTCCGGTTGATCGGGAACTTATTATTACATCTGTAGTTTCTATAGTTCCGGATTCGGAAATATTAAAACTATCATCGTTTCTAGAGCAACCGCCGAAAATAATGGCGGTTAATCCAATAATTACTATTAAAAAACTCTTATATCGTCTTTTCATCTTTTAGTCCTGATTTAAAATTTTTAAATAATTTTCTTCCTTGTTTGGTTAAAATTCCACTAAAAACTATTTCAAGCGTTGTGCTTGCGGCTTCTTTTACGGAAAAATTATTGTTCAAAATAAATGTTGGATTCAAAACAGCTTGAATTGAAGAAATAATAACCATAATAATAATTTTATTAGGTCTATCAACAATTAGCTTTTCCTCTTTTCCTTGAGTAATAATTTTATCTATATTATTAATTATTACATTTTCTCTAAAATTTTCAATTTTTGTCCACAATTCAGGTTTATACACCCGTAAGTCGTCTAACCATTTTTCACTTATTTGATTAATTCTTTTTGTAACAAAGACACTCATTAAATATAACTTTTCTGCAGAATTGGTTTTTTTTGCCACCAGTTTTGCTATTTTGGTGCTAATACTTTTAGTTATTAAATCAGTAACGGCGTTTAGCAATTCATCTTTTGAAGCAAAGTGTTTGTAAATTGTTTTTTTACTGATTTTCATTTCTTTTGAAAGTTCGTCCATAGTAGTTTTATAAAAACCATTCTGAGAAAACTTCTTTTCGGCAAAAATTAAAATTCTTTCT
>CAZXDS010000038.1:0-20933 GCA_964639525.1 uncultured Melioribacteraceae bacterium
AAAGTTTGTTCTACAATAACAATTTAATATTGAAAACCGTATTATTCGACTCTGAATCGCTATATTTGACTATAAGATTTGGAATTATGTTTTAAACTTATCCCTACAAAATGAATAATTATCGCCGCAAGCAAACCTACAATCATTGGCTCAATTTCACTCAAGGAAAAATCAGCAGGCAGATATGCTCGAATAATTAACCAAATAATACTTGCCGCCACTGCAGTAATTGATTCAATAAAAGCAATATTTTTGCTTACTTGAAACTTGTAGTAATACGCACCGATTACCAAAAGAATAATTCCGGGAATGCAGATACTCCCAATAGTGTACCACATATCAATTACAGAATCGAAAAATAAGCTGAGCAGCAGCGACAATATTGCTGTTATTACCAAACCAAGCTGTGTATATTTTATTGATTCATCAACGGTATTTGATTTTTTAAACTTAAAGAAAAAATCCCTGCCGATTGTGGTGGCACTTAAAAACATAAAACTATTCAATGTTGAAAGTATTGTGGCAAACAATGCAGCATAAAATATTCCTTTCCAACCGCTGCTTAGAAGCTTTTCGGCAAGAAACGGAAATGATAATACAGGATTTCCCATATTCGGTATCGCCGCCCTGGAATACAAACCCGTTGCAGTTGTAAGAAAATCGAACAGCATCCAAAGAAATACCGAAATAATAATTCCGTACTCGGCAACTTTACCGCTCTTTGCTGAATAACACCGTTGATGAAAGCCTGGGTCTGCAAATGTCCAAAGTGCAATCAGGAACCACACAATCAGAAATGTTGGTGATGCACCGCCCGTTATTTTCAAATATTTTTCCGGTAAGTTTTGGGATAAATATTCAATTCCCCCCAAATTACTTGCTGCCGTATATAGAATTACCGCAAATCCTATAAACATAACGAAAACCTGAACCGCATCAGTATAAATATTAGAACGATAACCGCCTTTAAATAAATATGCAGTTGAAACAATAATCCCAATTATCAAAGCCCATATCATTTTAATTTTAAATATTACAGAAAGTAAATATCCAATCATTAATAAATACGGTGCAGGAGAAACAAGTATAAAAATAAGCACTGCTGCAAACAACCCGACTTTCCTTCCGTAAACTTCTTCGAGTTTTTCCGGAATTGTAAATAGCGAAGCCTTACGGATTTTTTTTGAAAAGAAGATTGCAAAAACAATTGCAAACACATAATACGGAAATCCCTGCGTAAACCAGCTGACAAGCCCGTAGCGATAAGTAAATTCGCCAACACCGAGAATTCCTCCGTACCACGTTGCAACGTTTGTCAGTATAAAAAGAAACAGTCCAACATTTCTGCCGGAAAGCAAATATCCCTCGGTTGTTTTTTTCCTTTTATTCCCGGCAATAAAACCTGTTAACAAAATGGTTGTAAAAAACAGAACGATTATTACTATATCAAGAGTGCTAAATGAAATCATACTTCAAACTATTTTCAACATCACGAATTAGAAAACCAACTCCGCCACTACTCTTAATTTTAATATTATCCTTCATAGCTTCATTACTCGTACTTTCTCTTTCGCCAAATTTTAAAGATATATTTTTCAACGGATATTTCAATCCTTCGGACACAAACTTTGTCTTGTTATCAAATCCATAGACAGAAATTGTTTCCCCAATTTTGGATTCAAATTTTATTTCGCCCTTGAATGCAGTTAGCAGCGAATGTCTGTGAATAATATCAACATTGAGTCTGTCAAAATATTTCAGCACAATACCGAGATTGCAAAATGTGTGATCCAACCTGTCTCCTGTTCCGCCAAGCAGAATTACACGGCTGCATTTTTTTGTTATTAAATATTTCAGTGCTTTTTCAACATCGGTATCATTTTGCCGTTTTATTTTTTTAATTTTTATTTTTCCGACGTAATAATCGTAAACGTTTTTTTTGATTGAATCTAAATCCCCGATAATTAATTCCGGCAACAAATTCAATTTGAACGCTGTATTTGCACCGCCATCCGCACAAATTAATGTATTGTATCCTATTTTTTGAAGTTTAAGTATTAGAGATTTTTTCGGTGCATCTCCGTTCGCCAGTATTATTGCTTTCATTTGTGAACTATATTTATTAAAAAATTATTTTATTTTTATTTCATCACTTCAATTTCAAATGTATCTTGCAAAGGAATAGAAATTTATTTTCGTATTCTTTACAATAAGAGTTTCCTTTTCCGTTTCAGAAATCACAACCGCTTTTTTCGGAGAATATTTTGCTATAAAACTATGAAGAGATTTTCCAATTTTCGGGCTTGTTTTTATTTCAATCGGTTCCCCGTCATCAACAAAGTCAACTTCCGCACCTGACTTTGTACGCCAATAATTTAGTGTTTTCCCCTTTTTTAGAAATTCAGTATAAATCAAATTTTCGTACATTGCACCTCTATCTGTCCGTTCTATACTAAAATTATTGATAATAACATTTCGCAATCCTAAGTCAACAAAATAAATTTTAGGATTTTTAACTAATTCTTTCCTCGGATTTTTACTGAATGGCAAACATCTTCTACAAATAAATAACGCTTCAAGAATATTCATATTTTTTTTTAAAGTAGGGAAATTATAACCCGAAATAATTGAAAGTTCCTTATAGTTAACCAAATTACCAATTTGAAGTGATAGTGCTTTTATTAACCTGATTAAATTATCATTTTCACCTATACTGATTAAATTTTTTACTTCGTGAAGAAGCAAAGTATTATATATGTTTCTTAATACTATAGTTTTTTCATCGTTATCCTTTGACAAAACAACACGTGGATAACCTCCATATATCAAGTATTCGTTGATATAACCTTGAATTTGCCTAACTACTTCCACGCCAAACAATTTTTTTATATATATATTATATAATTTAGAATTTTTAAAAGACAAAAATTCTTCAAAACTAAACGGGTAAAGTTCAAAAACAAAAATACGCCCCACAAGATATTTGATGCTTTGAATTGAAATTTCAGTAGATGATGAACCGGAAATAAAAATCTTGATTTTTTGAGTATCTTGAATATACTTCAATTGTTTTCCACTGTTCACGGCATACTGAATTTCATCAATAAAAATATAATTATAACCTTTGACATATAATTCAATGAATGAATTGATATCGTTTCTAAATAAATTTAGTGCGGTGATATCATCAAATGAAATTGTACTTGCTTTTTTTAAACCGCTAAGTATATATTTAACAAGAGTAGTTTTACCGGATTGTCTTGTCCCAATTACGGCAATAATTTCTTTTCGAGAAATATATTTTTTAATTACCCCTTCTAAAGTTCGTTTAATGTACATAATAACCCTACTATTATTTTCGTTTATAAAATTTTAGTAGGGTTAAAATAACGATTCATTACGATTTTTCAAATAGAAATCTTGAATTAATTTCAAAAACAGAATTTGAAATAGCAGATAATAAATTTACATTCTTAAACTGATTCCCGCCACAAAATTTCTCTCTGCTGCAGGAAAAAATTCTTTCCCGATAGCATATTGCGCATAAAGATTATCAAAAATATTATTCACATTAATATAAATTTTTAAGTTATTGAATATCGGCTTTACGGAAAATTGATAACTCGCAATAATATTCGCAACAAAATACGCATCAACTTTATTATCACTGTAGCCGATAATTCCCGGGTATTGTATTTCCAGATTATTTAACTTTGAATCAAAATTATCGCTGTAAAAATCACCGACATATTTTGCCACAAATTGAGCAAAAATACCGTTACGGCTGTATTGCAGAATTGCATTCGCCGTTTCATCAGGAAATCCGCTTATTCTGTTACCCGCCAAATCTAAAGAAATACTATTTCCGTTAAAATTTTTAAATGTTTTTCCCGCACTAATGTAGTTCTTACTGTAACTGCCGTTAATAATAATTTTAAAATCTTTCATAAATTTTACTGCAAAAGAAAACTCCAAACCTGTATGAATTGAACGATTAATGTTTCCTGTTATCGGCTGTCCGAATCTATCTACTTGCCCCTTTTTAACAATCTCATTATTAAACAACATATAAAAAAAGTTTGTTGAAAGAGTAAAATTATTCCCTTCAGCATTCAAACCGACATCAAGACTATTCATTGTTTCAGGTTTAACAAGCGGTTTGTTAAAATCGTAGTTGCCGTTTTGGTCAAGTTCAAACTGCGGAACTTCATCCGCACTTGATTCGGCAGCGTCATAATAGTTTTTTAATCTCGGCTCGCGGGAAACCCTTGCGGCTGATATATAGGCATTGATTGCTGTCGAAAATTTATAATTCAATCCGATTCTTGGATTCACAAAAACATCACTCACCGAAAAGTCTGTGCCGATATATTTTTCATTACTGAATCTGTATTTATGATATGCAAATTGAACTTCGGCAAGCGCACTAAATTTTGAAGAAAAATTGTAATTTTCGTTTGCAAATAAATTTGCAATATCTTTACCTCCGTTAAAGTAATAGTATCTGTAATTTTTTGTAATACCTTTTGGTAAACCTTCTGCAAAACTTATGCTTCCCCAATGTACCGAACTGTGATTGCGGTACTCACCTCCAAGAATTAAACGCCCGTTTTTATGCCGAATACTTATTCGCGGAATCCATCCCCATTGTTTGTTTTCAACTTGTGCACGAATTAAAGCGTTTGTTACGTTTGCCGTAGAATCAAATCCGTTAGCTTTCAATCTGAAATAATCGTTATAATAAACCGACCACGAGCCGTCGTAATCAAAAAATCCGTTGCCAAGTACTAAAAATAAAGCTGAGTTAAACTTAATATTATCTGTAATTTTCACTTCATTTAATAACTCAAAATGCGGTTGTGAAAAATTTTCAATTTCAGACGGACGACGTTCTACCGTGTAAGTATATGCTTTTCCATCCGAACCCCAATCTGAATAATTTGCTCTCCGAAGAATTTTATCTTTAACAGTAAACTTTGGTAAACCGGTATAAACAAGCCCGTCAGCAATTGGTCCGCCGAAAATATTTATCTGTGAAGTTATATTTTTATCGTAACGCACTGCGGATAAATGATACGATTTAAAATTAACCCAACTTTTATTTCGGTAGCCGCTTGTTAATGTATTTGAAAGATTTGCGTAAATGGAATACTTATTTTCCAATAATCCGCTTGCAAGCGATACGGAATATTTTCGAGTGTTATAGCTTCCAAGAGATGCATCGATTTTAAACTTTTTCTCATTTGAAAATGGTGAAGTTATAATATTAATTGAACCACCGATTGCAGGATAACCGGCAACGCCGGAACCTGCACCGCGCTGCACTTGAATCATTCCCGTGCTGCCGAGAAGATTCGGAAAATCCACCCAATAAACATTGTGGTCTTCGGGATCGTTTTGTGGTATTCCGTTTATTGAAACGGAAATTCTGCGTTGGTCAAATCCGCGAATACTTAAATAATTATATCCTATTCCGCTTCCGCCTTCTGAATAAAAAGTAGTAGAAGGCAGGTTGCTTAAGTATTCAGGAACGTCCTGTGTTGTATAAGTTTGCTCAATATCTTTTCTTCCTATTTTTGAAAACGTAAGCGGAGTTACTCCCTTTTTCCCGATGCCCGCTTCAATTAATATTGTTTGACTCGTTAAAATACTTCGGTCAAGTTTTACACGCAGCAATTCATTAAAATTAATATTTTTAATTTTGATTATTTTAGATTCATAGCCGATGTAGCTGAACTGAATGTTTTGAGCAAAATTGCCAATTGTAATTTGAAATTTTCCGTCTTTCCCCGAAATAGCTCCGTTGTTTGTTCCTTTAACAATGATGTTTGCAAGATAGAGTGGTTTCCCATTTTCAGAATCAGTAACAATTCCCTTAATTTTGACTTGCTGAGCAAACAGCGATGAAAATACAAACAAGAAAAGAATAATTAAGTTTTTCATTTTACCTCCGGATAAATTTGGTTTAAAATGAAAAAGCCGCTTTGTGAAAACGGCTAACTTAATTATTACTTACCGTTTCCCTACGCCGGAATTACCCGGATCAGGTTCAAGGGTTTATTCTCAGTCCCAAACAATACGGAACACCCCTAACGAACTTTTTCAGAATATTAAATAACAAAAATATTTTTATAAAACGTTTAGTATAAAGATACTAAAATTTTCAATATTCTTTTACAAAATACTGCCGCGTGCACTGTGTTCACAGCATGACAGAAAAGGGAACAACTGTAATGCTGAACTTGTTACCAGCATCTGTTAAAATATTTGGATTCTGTCCGCAAAAGCAAACTACTGAGAATGACAGTTTTTTTTTGATTTTAAGGTATGTGATGCAGACATACAAAAGCTAATCGGTAGAAGCATCTTGAACAATCAGTTTCTGCCCAACTTTTACGCGATCGGTTTTAAGATTGTTCCATTCCATTAAATCGGCAACGCGAATATTATTATCCCGTGCAATTGTCCAAAGCGATTCTCCTTCATTAACTTCGTGGATATTTCCATCAACTACAGCAATTTTTTTGTTTTTCTTTTCTGATTTTATTGAATCTTTTTTTCCGGGGATCACTTTTATTTTTTGTCCGACTTTGACTCTGTCGTTTTTAAGATTATTCCACCTCATAATATCAGCAACACGAACATTATTATTTTTCGCAATTGTCCACAGTGATTCTCCCTCTTTTACCGTGTAAATATTTTTTCCATTAGCTTTTAGAATATTAGTTTTAGCGACTAACTTTTTTTCACCCGGATAAATTATTAATTTCTGCCCGACTTTAATTTTGTTCCCGCGTATTTTATTCCATTTTCTAATATCAGATGAACGCACAAAATAATCTTCGGCAATTTGCCCGATTGTATCATTGACTTTTACTTTGTAAATCATTTTTTTTGAATTAGTCTTAGATACAGTTTTGTACGTGTTGTTTTTTTCTTGAGCAATTAAGCTTTCTTTCACTTTTAAACGAGGATAAATCTTTAACGTTTTTCCTGCTGTTATTTTGTTCGAAACAAGTTCATTCCACCGTTTAATATCTTTTGAAGAAACTCCATATTTGCCGGCAATTAAACTTAATGCGTCTCCAGGTTGAATTGTATAAATTATTGCGTCATCATCCGAAGTACTTACAAAAATATTTGATTTAGATTTGGCAGCACCGCTTGCTTTTGAACCACCGTATATCCTCAAAGTTTTTCCAACTCTTATTCTATTTGAAGTTAAATGATTCCATCTTCTAATTTTTGAAACCGAAACATTAAATTGCTCAGCAATCTCGCTTATTGTATCACCTGATCTGATTCTATATTTTTTTATATTATGTTCGCTTCCGGTTTGAGTTGGAGCAGACAAAGCGGCAACATTTTTTGAAGTTCCCGTATAAATTCTAATTTTTTTACCGGCAACAATTCTACTTGAATGAAGCCCATTCCATTTACGAATATCCCTTGCTCTAACACCGAATTTGTATGCAATTGTAGAAAGAGATTCCCCGCGTCTTATTCTGTGAGTAATCCATTCACCTCCCGAATTACTGTACAAATTACGCAGCTTCTGAATTTTAGACAAACCATTAATGGACGCATAATATTTCGACTTGTCTTTATCCACGTAAACATCCAATTTCTGACGGATTTTAATGCTTCTTGTATATGGCAAATTATTCCAGTTTCTCAAGTCGGAAACTCTGCAATCAAATAACTGAGCAATGTCAACGAGATTATCACCACGTTTCACGGTATAATTTACAAGGTCTTTATCTGTTGGAATTATCGCTCGAGTTGTATCATTAAATTTTGAAGTATAATAATCCGTATAGTCTTTTGCTGCATCACTATGATTAACCACTAATTCGTATGGACTCTTACCATCCTTGGATTTAATTTCCTCTTCAACAGCCGGAGCAATATCCGTATTTAGAACAATATCATTCGGCTTTATATTAGATACGGGAATTTTTAATTTCTTCCCCGGATAAATTCTGCTTTGAGTAGAGATATTATTAAACTTTGCCAATTGCACAATTCTAACTTTATATTTATGAGCAATTACAGAAAGCGACTCACCCGAACGTACTCTGTGAATTACATATTGCAATCGTGCATCATCAGGAACATTTTTCAAATTATCAACAAATTCGCTGTATGTTTTAGTGGGAATTTTTAATGCATAACCGCCTTGATAGTTAGGCGGAGTATGATGCTGAATCAATTCGGGATTCATTTCTTTTAATAAATCTGTGCTAATTCCTGCACACTTTGCAAGAACACTGATATCAACAGGCGATTTTAAATTATAAGTTGTAAAATCGAATTCTTTTTCATATTGAATATCAGCAAAACCATATTCTTCAGGATTGCTCGCAATTATAGTAACCGCAATATATTGCGGCACATAGTTTCTGGTTTCACGAGGTAAAAATCTTCTAAGTTTCCAATAATCACTTGACCCTGATCTTCTTATCGCCCGCCTCACTCTTCCTTCACCACAATTATACGCCGCAATTGCAAGATACCAATCACCAAGTGAATAGTATAAATCCCGTAAATGTCTTGCGGCGGCAGAAGTTGCTTTTTCAGGATCACGTCTTTCGTCAACATAAAAATTAGTATTTAAATCGTAAAGCCTTCCCGTACCTTTAACAAATTGCCACATTCCGACAGCACTTGCCCACGAATGGGCTTTGGGATTCAATCCGCTTTCGGGCATGCTTAAAAATATCAATTGCTGCGGCACATCTTCTTTTTTAAAAACTCTACCCATCATCGGAAAATAACGTCCCGAACGGCTTAACCAAATCTCCATTTGGCGTCTGCCTCTTCCGGTAAAATATTCAATATACTTTTCTACATACTTATTTACTTCGAGCGGGAAATCGCCGATATTAATAATATCATTCTCTTCCGGTATTTCATTAATATTCTCGGAGTCAAGATCATCTAATTGAATATCCACCGATTTCAAATTTTTATTCATCCAATCTTCAAGTGCCGCAATTGATACACTGTCGGGTAAAGTATTCATGGAGTTTATTAACGACTGATAATCATCAACAATTGAATTTTCTAACTCATTGTAAGCTTCATTATCATCAACATCAGGATAATAACTTAGTTCGTTAATAATATTTAATGATTGTTCAAACTGATTGATAGCTTTTGCAATAAAGCCTAACTTTTTCTGATATAGCGCATCAACATACCTTTCTCTCGCGTTCTCAAGTTTTTCATTAACAATGCTTGAAGGGGACGCTGTATTCAACGAATCTAAAATTTCTGTTTGAGTGTCTTGTACGGAAGACCTGAATATTGAGCAAGACGTAAAAAATAGTGTTAAAATTGTTAGAAAATATATTTTTCTCATTAGAAAACTTTCTGTTTTTAATTTGATTTAAAAATTACGTTCTTATTAACTTTTTATCAAGGATAATCTTAGCTAATAATGATAAATTAGTAAAATATAAATAGTTAGCTGTTCCCCCGTTCGATAAATCGAACGGAAATAGAGGTGGATAGCGGGGAAAAGCCCACAAAAACAGCAAAAACATTACCGTTGACTTTAGTCAACGGATTGCGGGAAATCCAACAAAAACATTGCCGTTGACTTCAGTCAACGGATTGCGAGAAAACCCCAACCCACACGGGCTTTCAGCCCAAAAGAAAAACTCTGCAGTTTGTAAAATGCGGCTGTCGCAGACCCGTACCGGGGAGCCTTTTTGGTTGTGTTAAATTTCTTGCCCGTTGCATAAATGCAACGGAAATGAAAAAATCAGTTTCAATTTTCTCAAAAAAAGCAAAAATATTGCCGGTTGATTTCAGTCAACAGATAAAAAGGAAAACCCAAAACAACAAAAGCATTGCCGTTTTAATCTAAGCATTGTAACACAGATTATTAATCTGTGTTACAGTTTCTGCACTAAACACAGATTATTAATCCGTGTTACAGTAAAACGGGAATGTTTATTCTTATTAACTTTTTATTAATTAGAATTATCTAAAATTTATTATGCAAGTTCACACTTTTTTAGCATTTTGTACAAACTTGAACGATTTAACGAAATACTTTGTGCCGCTTTTGAAATACTTCCGTCAAACTTTTTAAGCAAATTGATAAGAAACATTTTTTCAATTTCCCTGCTTACCTTGTCTGCAGCCTCTTTACGCATCGCATCCATTTCTTCCCAAGTTTCGGGAATATGCTTTATTTTATAGTTGTAAATTGATTTAATATCAGTCAGTTTGCTATCTAAATCCTCATCAACTATTTCATTCCGCGATGATGAAATTATGGCACGCGTAATATGGTTTTGAAGTTCACGAATATTTCCGGGCCAATCATATTCAATTAGAATATTCATTGCTTCGGGTGAAAAATGCTTTAATTCTATTTTCAAATCGTAGCAAACGTTTTTTGTGAAATATTCAACCAATTCGGGAATGTCTTCTTTTCTTTCACGCAAAGGCGGCACCACTATGGGCAAAACATCCAAACGATAAAATAAATCCTCTCTAAATTTATTTTCTTCAATTAACTGTTCCAAATTTCTGTTTGTAGCTGCAATAATTCTAGCTTTACTTTCAATTATTTTTGTTCCGCCTACTCGTTCAAATTCGCGATTTTGAATTACACGCAGCAATTTTACTTGTGCCTCAAGGTTTAATTCCGAAATTTCGTCGAGGAAAATAGTTCCGGGCGAAGCGAGTTCAAATTTCCCTAATTTTCGCTTTGCTGCGCCAGTAAATGCACCCTTTTCGTGTCCGAACAATTCGCTTTCAATTAAATCTTTTGGTATTGCCGCACAATTTAAGGCAACAAAAGGCTCGGAATTAAGCTGACTGTTTATATGAATTTGTCTTGCAACCAATTCTTTACCGACACCGCTTTCGCCGGTTATAAGCACGGTATTTAAATTTTTCGCGTAAAGTTTAATTTTTTCTTTTAATTTTTGTGTAGTTTTTCCCGACCCGACAATATTAAAATATTTTTTTGAACCATCTTTTCGTAAAGAACTTGTCTTCCTTTTTAGCAGACTAATATCAATAGAATTTTGAATTTTCATCAATAGTTCTTTTAGGTTAGGCGTTTTTGAAACATAGTCGTAGGAACCGCTTCGCATTGCTTCAATTACGGTATCTACCGATGCGTAATCGGTTATCATTATTACCGGAATATCAGGGTCTTCTTTTTTTATCAATTTCAAAATATCTACACCATTCGGACCATTATCAAACATTAAATCAAGCAGAATAATATCGATTGAATTATTTTTTAATTTATCCAAACCTTCCTTTCCGCTTTCGGCGGAAATACAGTCAAAATATTCACTCAAAAGCATTAAAAAGTCGGATGTAAATTCAACATCGTCATCTATCATTAAAAGAGTCGGTTTGTTTTTCTTAGCTGTAAGTTCGTTCATACTATTTCCTGATTAAAAGTAAATTCATTTCTTTACTCCTTCATTTAATTCAATTTTAAATGTGGTTTTTTCCGCAACACTGCTTTCAACAAAAATTCTACCTCCGTATTTTTTAAGCACTTCGCGGGAATTATAAAGCCCTTGTCCGGTACTTCCGCTTTCCGAATAACCTTGTTCAAAAATTAGTTCGTGTCTGCTTACCGGAATTTCGGTACCTGTGTTTGTGAATTTGATTATTATTTTTGGAGAGTCTTTATATAGCTCAATAATAATTTTTTTTGAAACTGTTTTGTTCATAAACTTAATTGCGTTTTGGAAAAGATTATCAAGTATATCACCCAATTCATAGCCTTTAATAAGCACGGGAATATCGTTCGGATATTTTTTTGTTTTTTCAACAACAATGTTGTTTTCGTTTAATGCGGATTCGTAATTAGCAATTACGTTGTTTATAATTTCCGTAGGGCAGGAAGAAAAGCGTGCATAAATATTATCTCTAAACTTTTTGATTAGTTTTCTAATATTTACAAAATTTTGGTTTATCTCAAAAATAATAGATTTGTTCGACTTAAACTCTATTATAAAACTCTTGACTTCGTTCAAAGATTTTTCTAATGAAGCCAATTCCTCACTTTGGTTACCCGTTAGTTTTTCAAGTTCAATAATTTCATTAATTGAAACACTTGTCATTTCCAAAAATGTTTTAAATCTAATATTCAATTTATTTTGAAATTCTATATTTTCCTTCCAGTTAGACGGCAAATTTTCACAGAAAAGTATTATGCTGTTTAAGTTACGCAGTGCTATTTCTCCGTGTGAAAATGACATCATCAGTTTTAACAATCTTTCGTTATAACCGGTAATATCCTTTTTATCGGTTTTATTAAGCCAATAAAAAAGTATAAGCGGAATTATTGTTATTATAACCGTAAGCCCGAGAGGCACCAAATATCTGGCTGAAGGTACGGATAAGAATGTAGAAAAATAAAGCGATATCCAAAAAAAGGAAATATTTAAAATTCCGAAAATTGCAGTAAGTTTCACAGTCCAACGTAAATTGTTAAACCCATACCACAAACCGAATAGAATAAACAAGTGCGAAAAGATTATTAATAAAGTATAAATCTGATTTTCCGTATTATCAAAAAATCTGAAAACATCTCCGGGAATTTCATACAAAAAAGCAGCACCGGCGGAATATTCGTTTATTACAATTGAACTGCCTGCTTTTATATTTTTTTTAACAACTGTTCTTCCGGATGGGAACAATACCTTTACATCGCATACGTTTACGGTATCAAGACCAAAATGAATCGTGTAACTGTTTATCGACGATTTTCCTAAAAGTTCAGTTCCAAACTGTTTAAATCCTAACAAAAATTGCTTATTGTTAATTTCCCCATGCTTATAAATCCATATTTTACTTCCCAGGGCATCAGTTGCCGAAACAATTCCGTGAAGCCTAACTTTTATCGAATTGTTTTTGTCTAATAAATTTATCCACAATACATTATGATTTCGTGTTGTGCCGTAAATATCAAGATCCCCGTCATTATCAACATCGGCAATTGTACTGCGCAACAGCAACTTATTGGGCTTTTCAAAAATTGATTTTTCTTCTTCAAATTTTTTCCCATGTTTGTTTATAAACAAAGCAGTATAAGCAGTATCGGCAAATGCAATTGATGTAATAATATCAACAAACCCGTCGTTATTAAAATCACCGAAATTTAAATTAGAAGTATTCCTATATATTTTATTTTTAAATAATTTTTTATCAAATAATTTATAAGTAACCTCTTTAAAAAAACCATTCCCGTTATTTTGATAAACTCGTAAAAAATCATCACTTCCCGAAGTAAAAATATCCAAATCGGCGTCATTATCGTAGTCGGAAAAACTCACATTATATGTTTCTGTTTTTTTTTGTTTCAGTAACCTTAAAGACGTTTCATCAACAAATTTATTGCCTTTATTTATTAAAATATGATCCTGCGTCCAAAAGGTTGCGTTATAAATATCATCCAAATTATCGTTATTTAAATCTGCAAAAACGATTTTATTGTTCCAATGTCTTGTAAGCGATTTTAATGTTGTGTCAATTGTGCTAAAATCGCCCCAATAATTATTTTGATAAGCTACAACAAAACCATGCATATTGTTATTACCATAATATGAAGTAGCAATTAAATCGGCATCACCGTCGGAATCATAATCAAACGGCAATAGATTTCTGATGCCAAGCGTTTGGAGTTCGGGAATAAGTTTAAATTCATTTGACAGTCGAAATTTAAAATTTCCAAGATTTTTGTACATCAAAAATTCTCGTACATCATTTTTTAGAACTAACAAAACTATGTCGCTTAAACCATCTTTATTAAAGTCGGCAATAGAAAAAAATTCAATGGGGAATTTATTAAACGGAAGATTTGTTATCGAAGTAATATTTGCAAAGTAAGAGTTTTTAACACCTTGATAAAAAGTTAAATAATTACCAAAATTTTTATTAATAATTAATAAATCATCACAGCCGTCATTATCAGCATCAAAAAAACCGGCGGAAATATTTTCTGAATTAGGTAAATCTTCCACTTGGTAAACGGCAGCCAAGTTTGTAAAATAAGGACCGGCAATAATTTGGCTTTTAAACAGATTGCCATCTTTGGAAAGTAGAATAATAGAAGTATCGTTAAAAACATGTACTTCTCTTATATTAAAATCCATTGGATAAGTAACTTTTAACCTTTCCCCTTTATGAAAAATCCATCTACTCTTAAACCCGAATTTTTCAAGCGGGTTGTAAAAAAAATATTTTTTTAACTTGGAATCTTCAACTTGAATTAAACTATCATTTTTTATTACAAACAGTTTATTATTAACTGAAAGACCATATGTTTTTTTACCGATAGTCTTTAAGTTTTTTATAAATTTAAAATTCTTCGGTGCTTTTAAACCGATAAATTTATTACCATAATAAACATATACACCATCTCCTTTTGTAGAAATTATTAAATTCTTATTGTTAGTTACGGCAGTAATACAATGGCTCTCAAAAGGAGTGCGAATTGTTACCCATCGATTATTTTGAAAAGTTAAAAAAAGACCCGAATCACCAATAATATAATATTTGTTTTTTACTTTTAAAATCCTGTTTACCGGAACTTGTAATTTATTTTTGTACTTAAACCAAATATTATTCCTAACTCTAAATATTTCTCCTTTCCATTCGGAATTAGTACCGATATAAAAAAAATCATTATCCCCTATTGGTAAATATTGAGCCTTTCTTATAGGCAAACCAACGGGTAATTTATACTTATACACTTTTTCGGCAGCAATATTAAATAATGTTCCCTTTGAATCTTGTACCCAATAATTATCCGAACTACCGCTAACAAATAAAAGGAGATTGTTTTTATCCGTTAATATTTTTTCCCATCTAATCCTTTTCTGTTGTTTTCCATAGAAAATAGAAGACAAAGCAAGCACAAACAATATTATATTTTTCAATTTTAACATTATTATAAAACTACAAAATTATTCATTGTTAGAAAACCTAATTGTTGCCGAATAAGTAGAATCTGTTGCCCTATAAGTCCACACTTCTATTTGCCCATATATATTTCTGAAAACTAACTCATTTTATTACAACATTTTATAGCCTACTAATTTTTGGCATATACTTTGTATGAATAATTAAAACAATGATTAAAATTGATGAAAATGAAATATTATAAAATATGCCCGGAATGTAGTTTTTTCTGTTCAGCAGAAGAAAAAGATCAATATTGTTCGATTTGTGGAAGTTCTTTAATAAGTACATGCAAAAAGTGCAGTGAAAAAATAGATAATCCGTATGCTGAATACTGCAAAACATGCGGAACAAAATACAGAAACACAAAAAATGAAAATAATCTTTATAATTTCTAAAGGGAGAAAAATATGAAAAAGTTATTAACAAGTTTGATAGTGATATTATTTGGACAAATGATATTGTTAGGACAAATTACTTCCACAACTGCGGGAGGCAACTGGAGTGAAACTACAACTTGGGTTGGCGGTGTGGTACCTACGGCTAATGATAATGTTATTATTACAGGCACAACGGTAAATATTAATACTAATCAATCTGAGTGCAAGAACTTAACTGTTGAATCGGACGGATATTGTTATGCCACTGAACCTTTCGTTAAAATTAAAGTTCATGGAAACTTAGTTAATAAATCATCAATTAGTGGAAACTGGAATGCTTTTTTTATTGAAGTTGAAGGAGATATTATCTCCGAATCAACTGCATCATGGGGAGACACTTTTTACCTCTCAATGGTTGGTACAAATTCACAAAAACTTTCGGTTAGTAATTTTTCATCATTTTATACTTTTAATGCTTACCTTGCACTTAAATCTGAAATTTCAGGTTCTTCGTACCAATGGTATAGAAATGGTGTTGCCTTAACAGATCAAACCGGTTTTTCAGGCACTACTGAGCAAGAGCTTGGAATATCATATTTAGCGAGCAACGAGCCTGTTGGAGAATATAAATGTGTAGTGGATGGTGTTGATTCTCGAATAATTACAATTGAGACAAGTAGTGCTTCCCAAACCAGTACTTTAAACGGCAAAGTAACAAATGCTCTTGATGGCTCCGCAATTGCCGGTGCATTAGTTGAAATTGCAGGACTATCCACAACAACCGATGCGAGCGGAAATTATGAAATTACAAACATTCCCGAAGCAACGTTAAACGCTGCCTTTTCCGGAACTCCTCTTTCCGGAACTGCTCCGCTTGAAGTATCGTTTACAGATCAATCAAATGATGCGGCTTATACTCTGCAAGTTTCAAAAGCAGATTTCAGCACTTATACAAACAATCAGGTAACAATTGCCGCAGGCGAGACTCTTACAATGGATGTTTCACTCTCCCCCACTATTTCCGCCGGTGAAATGAGAGTTGTACTTAACTGGGGAAGTTCACCAAGTGATTTGGACGCTTATTTAAAAACACCAACAATTGAAGGCAATGAATACCTTGTATATTATTCTAACAAAGGGGATGCACAAAGCCCGCCGTATGCAACTTTGGATAATGACGAACAAAACGGTTTCGGACCGGAAACCATAACAATTTACCAAAAATCAAATGGTACTTATAAATATTATGTACATCAATATACTTCTGGTGGTGATTTGCCGACTTCAAACGGAGTGGTTCAAGTTTATACTGATGCCGGTTTGATAACTTCTATAAATGTACCAACTTCAGGAACAGGACGATATTGGAATGTATTAACAATTGATGGCACGACAGGAAATATTTCAATAATAAATGAAATAAGTGATTCCGCCCCGACCGGTATTATTCCAAATATGCCTACAAAACCGATTAATGTAAAGAATACTGAAATATTAGCTAAAGGTGCTGCATCAATTACAAGCTGGGCTTGGAATTTTGGCGATGGAACTTCTTCAACAGAACAAAATCCTACTCATACATACACAACTGCCGGTAATTATACAGTAACTTTAGTAGCATCAAACGGTACTGATAATGCAACCGAAACAAAAACTAATTACATATCTGTTACAGGTGCAACCGGCGGAGTTATTCTTGCAGAAAATTTTGACGGAACTGTATTTCCTCCAAACGGCTGGACACAAGCAATCCAAAACACCTCAAATACTTGGGGACAGGGTAATCCTCAAAATAATCCTTTTACAGACATTGACCCGACTAACGTTTATTCCGCTACTTGTCCTTGGGTTGCACAAGACCAAAATGAATGGTTGACAACACCAATTGTTTCTTTGCCGAATGATGCAATTCAGTTAGATTTTTATTGCGGATTTAGCACTGATTATTTAACAAATGCAACATTAAAATTAAATATTTCTACCGATGGCGGAACTAATTGGACAAAAGTTTGGGAAGCAAACAATGACGGAAATCCATGGCAATGGAGAAGTATATCAGTTGATTTAAGCGTGTACAAAAATAGCTCTAATGTATTACTTGGTTGGCAATATATTGGTAATGACGGCGATTTGGTAGGAATTGATAACGTGAGTTTAACTTATGGCACTGTTGGTATTGAAGATAACAATAATGAAATCCCGATTAAATATTCACTAAAACAAAATTACCCAAATCCGTTTAACCCGACGACTATTATTAGTTACCAATTACCAAAACAAGGATTGGTATCAATAAGTATCTACAATATTTTAGGGCAAAAAGTAGCGGAATTAGTAAATCAAGTTCAAAGTGCAGGCAGTTATAACGTGAGTTTTGATGCAAGCAAACTTTCATCGGGCACTTATATTTATCAAATAAAGGCGGGAAATTTTGTTCAATCTAAAAAAATGTTATTGCTAAAATAATTTCCAGTATGTTGAGGCGGCTGCAAGCCGCCTTAACTTTTAATTAATTCTACTAATAGAAAAGGAATACAAAAACATGAAAACATTAAAAATATTTATTAGCATATTTATTTTACTAATATTTTCGCAGCCAATATTTTCACAGAAAGGTTACAATATTAACGTTATCATGATTGGAATAGGCGGAAAAAATCCAACTTTTGACGAATCAAAATATCAAAATTTAACTTTTTATTACACACCGGAATTAGTTTCCCAGGCAAAGCTCGGGAAAGAAGCAAAAAGTGCATTATCTGTTTTTTCAGGCGGAGCTTCACGTGAGATTTTTGAAGGAAAACCTGATATTCTTGCAAAATGGTGGGACAACAGAGACTTAAGAAATTATGCTTTGCTTTTCGATAAAAACGGCGTTGGAACTTGGCAGGGTAAATTAGATATTGAGGACAATCTGGTTGAAGACAGCAAAGGCGAAGGTGATGAATCCGATTTGGAAAATACTTTTGAGAATTTGCTTGAAGACGATGAAGTAACTGAATTAGACAAAGACAAAAAATTTGATTACGAAGATGATGATTCGATAATTGAAACACTTATGCCGAATTTTAAAGTTACTGCATTAGATAGTTCTCAAATATCAATCCGCCAACTTATCAAAAAGGGTAAACCGACTATGGTTGTGTTTTTTCAAATATCGAAAGATGTGGATTTGAATGCTGCAAAAAAAGAAGTGAAAAAAGATAAAGGCATAGGCGAATTTTTCGGTTCGGCAGTTCAAACTATGGCAGGAAACGATTGGAAAACACTTATGGAAAATATTGAGTTTTATATTTTCGGTAAAAAAGTAGATACTAAATTTAAAGGATAAATATACTTTTCCTTCTGCTGATATAAACGAACACGTTTTTAGTAAAGCCGACTTTCCTCGCAGAGTTCCGTGAACAGTCGGCTTAGGTATGCGTCTTCAACTTTAACTTGGTGCTGATTGTTTCCGAGTACAGAACATTGAAAAAATTAAACAAACCGTCCACATGACTCTGCGAGGAAGGTTTGTTTTACTTGAAAGAACATTGCCGTTGCATTTAGAGGCTGTGTGAAAAGTAAAAAAAATTATTAACCCACGATTTTAGAGGCTGTGTGAAAAGTCCAAATTTGTAAAATTTTTCTTCGATTATGGTTAAAAAACGCAACATTTTTTTTGAAACTCAGAGTTTTCACACAGCCTCTTTATGCAACGGGCAAAAGCTTATCGGGACTATATGCACGGAAATAATTTTGGAGCTGCCGAAATTAAGATCGTTACATAAGTAGTCAGCCAACTGCAATTTTTACCCATATTCAAATATTGAAGCAAAATTAGTTTGAAATGGTTTTTAAGATTTTCTCAAATAAATTTAGTTAAGAAATATCACTAATCCGGAATTTAGAGAAAAGGATTATACAATATATTTAATATTTGTATTATATATATCTATATATTCGATAATTGCTTTATTTGATATGAAATCTATGTGCAATACACATTTATTTTTATCCAGCTTCCATTTGAGTTCAAGATTGCTGTTGTTAACGCTTGAAACTTCAAATTTTCCGTTAAAGGCAGGATATTCATTTCTAAATCGAATTAGTTTCAATAGTCTTTTAACTACCGGTTTTTCAATTGCATTATCAATTTCTTTAACAGAAAAATTATGTCGGTTAATCTCTCGCCCATCAATGCTGCTTGCATTTACAATATCGTTTTCACCGGCTAATAATCCTACATAATATACTTGTGGAATACCGGGAGTAAAAAATTGGATCGCCCTTGCAGCGATATAAGAATCATCGTTACAGTTAAGAAGCGAATAGTAAGTGCCTCTAATTTGATGAACATCAAAGCCATCTTTGGATTTGAATTTTGGAGAAAAGATACGACTAAGATTTGCACCCCGCTCAAGACAAACTTCCACTACTTTCTCTGCATCCTTAGTTTCGACCAGATTATTCATGTCAGGAATAACAGGAACGCCGTCGTGACAATCTAGCATTGTAACTTGCTTCTCAGGTCTAATCTTTAAATATTTATAAAGTCGAATACAGTTTTTAGTAATAAATGCCTCAAGAACTGTATATGGCAAAATAAAATCATATATCCAATTACCTTGTGCAGAAAGTTTGAATTGCGTTGAATAATGAGCGTGCACTTCAGGCAATATTTCTATATTTAATGAATGAGCTTGCTCTTTGAACCAATTGAGAAATTGATAAATTTCCGGTTCAATAAAAAAACAGCTTGTCCCCCGTTTTTTTACTACATAGCCTACTGCATCAAGACGAACCATTTTAATATTATTTTTGCTAAAATTAGTTAAAAACTCAACCAATAATTTTCTTGTATCTTGTGAATTCACATCTAAATCAATCTGTTCGGATGGATTTGTCTTTCCAAATGAAGTCCATATTTTTTCAACTTCACCGGTTTCTTCAATAGTATATTCAGAAAACGGTTCTGCTCTGCGTAAAAATATTTTTTCAATTTCCTCCTTTGTAGGTTCAGAATCCTGCCAAATTTTATCGACGGTAATAAACATATCGGCATATTTTGATTTTCTCCCAAACTTAAGGAAATCTTGAAAATAGGTTGATTGCTTAGAAATATGATTCACCATTAAATCCAGCATAATATCAAATTCTTTGCCAATTTTACATATATCAGTCCAATTGCCGAATTTAGGTTCAATTTCAAGATAAGTTAAGGGTGCAAAGCCCCTGTCACCTGAAGATGGGAAAGGTGGTAAAATATGAACTCCACCTTTAAAAATATTCAAAAAATATTTTATAAGAATCTCATTTAGAATTTTTAAATTACCGCCAAATGAATCCGGATAAGTTATAAGTTGTACTTGATTTTTCATTTTCTAGCTTTTTTAAGGTGCTGAACCAAGTTCAGTATAATGTAAATTATTCATGAGTTCATTCTAAAAAGTAATATTTTGACTAACCCACGACTTCAGTCGTGGGGAAACAGACTAAAAACGAACTTCCCCAAACGGACTTTAGTCCGTTTGGGGCTTTTTAGAGTGGACTCATCTATTATTAAAATTGGTTCTACCACGAATTTAGTGGGAAATTTGTATAAATACAAGGTGGAGAATATTT
>CAZXDS010000039.1:0-20801 GCA_964639525.1 uncultured Melioribacteraceae bacterium
GTCTTTGCCGAAATATTTTTTATCATCGTTATAAATCATTATTTTACATAGTTTTTATTTTGTCCCCGAATTGCTGCATTTAGTAGTTTCATTCGTTACCTTTCCACTTAAAATAATAGTATTTAATTTGTAAAAATATATTTTAGTCAAAACAGAACAAGTTATTCCCATTACATTTTTGATTTATAAATTTTAGAATTCCAATATTTGTTGTAACGTTTTTATCAGGTAATGTATTTTTATGCTAAAAAAGATAACCACTCAATTGATAGTTTTATCATTTTTTGTAACAAGCTGTTTAAATTATACTCAAATTACAACTGTTAAAACCGATAACTCGGGACAAATGTTTATACACTATTGGATGCATTGGACCTCAGAATCCGATTCCATTTTGTATCAAAATCAAAAGCTATTCAACACTGACTCAATTAAAACCAATTTTAAATGCCCGACCAATAAAATCGAAAAAATTGAAGTTTATAATAATAATGCCGATAGTACAATCCACGGGAAAATCAGCTTTACGTTTACAAACTTTGATTCACTTAATATTGCAAAAGCATTTAAGGATATGAATTTTTCTATTTCCGATGGGGATGGAAATACTAAAATTTTTACTCAAAGTTTACCAACCTATTTTTCAAACACATTTTCAACAAATACTGACATTCAATTTCAATATATCTACTATATTCCCGGAAAAATTCTTAGCCATAATGCAACATCTTTATCAAGGAATAAATTAACTTGGAACTTGAATAAAAAAAATTTAATTGGAATAAAAGAATTAAAAGCTGTTTTTATTCCGTTCCGTCTTAAAGAAACACCAAAAGTAATTTATTATTTAACTTTTATTATTATAGTTATTGTATTGTACTATTTGTTACGAAAAAAGAAGAAATAATTTTTTCAATTAATCGTAACTCATTAAATTTCATATATTTGATTTACAAATCCATTTGAGTATATTTGCATTTTCAATTTAAAAGAGAAAATTTCTTTTCAATTAATGAATAATTTAGAACCACTCATCTTTTCAGGCAGCTCCAATCCAAAGCTTGCCGAAAAGGTTAATAAGTACTTGGGATTGAAACCGGGTTTAGTTGAACTGAAGCGATTTAGCGACGGTGAAATTTGGGCGAAGTATAAGGAAAACATTCGAGGCAGGGATATTTATATTATACAATCCACATTACCTCCTGCGGAAAATCTACTTGAATTATTGATAATGGTTGATGCTGCAAGACGTGCTTCGGCAAAAAGCATTAACGCCGTAATTCCATATTTTGGATATGCCCGACAGGATAGAAAAGATCAGCCTCGCGTTTCACTTGCTGCAAAACTTGTTGCAAATTTAATTACTACAGCCGGAGCTGATAGAGTAATTACAATGGATTTGCACGCAGCTCAAATTCAAGGTTTTTTTGACATTCCCTTCGATCATTTATATGGTTCGCCTATTTTTACAAGTTTATTTTCAAATATTGAAAACCTTGTTGTAGTTTCCCCTGATACCGGCGGAATTAAACTGGCTCGCTCATATGCTAAAAGAATGCACAAAGAATTAGTTGTTATTGATAAAAGACGACCGAAACCAAATTATGCCGAAGTAATGAATATAATTGGTGATGTAGAGAATAAAAATATTTTGTTAGTAGATGATTTAATTGATACTGCCGGTACATTTGCTTCGGCAGTTACTTCACTTAAAAAAAATGGAGCTAAAAAAATAATTGGAGCAGTTACTCACCCGCTTCTTTCCGGTGAAGCAATTGATAGAATTGAAAATTCTGAATTAAGTAAATTATATATTACGGATACAATTCCGTTTGATGCAAATTTATCTTCAAAAATTGAAGTGCGAACTGCTTCCGAACTTTTTGCTGAAGCAATTTTAAGATCACACAATAATGAGTCTATAAGTTCATTATTTGAAATAGATAAAAGTTAGATAACGATAAAATAAATGGAGTAAGAATATGGCAGAATTAATATTACGAGCCGAAAAGAGAGAAGTGTCCACACAAGGGGCTTTAAAACAAATACGAAAAAACGCAAAAATACCAGGTATTTATTATACAAGTGAAACTACCCCCATTCCTATTACTGTTGAAGAAAATGATTTAAAAAGATTTGTTTACACTAAAGAAGCTCATATAGCACTTTTAGAAGTGGAAGGACAAGAACAGGTTAGAGCAATTGTTAAAGAAGTTCAATTTGATCCTTTAAGTGATAAAATTATACATTTTGATGTACTCGGTATGACTGCCGGACAAACATTACAGTTGGAAATTCCCGTTTCGCTTGAAGGACAACCTATAGGTGTTCGTGAAGAAGGCGGAGTTCTTCAGCAATTTATGTACAAATTGGATATTGAATGTTTGCCTAAAAATATTCCTGACCAAATTACATTGGACATTTCTGATCTTGCAATTGGAGATTCAATCTTGGTAAGAGATTTGTCTTTTGATGATTTTGAAGTTTTAAATGCTGACACAGTTATGGTCGTTTCGGTTGCTAAAGCTCGCGGAATTGAAGAAACCACAACTGACGAAGAAACTGAAGAAGTTGAAGGAACAACTGAAGACGAAGATAAGTCAGAAGAAAATAAAGAAGAATAAAACAGTAGTTTTAGTTGAAAATTATATTTGGAATTGGAAACCCCGGCAAGCGTTACGAACTAACAAAACATAACGCAGGATTCATTTTATTGGATAAACTTGCTCGGAAACACAATTTACAATTTGTGCCTTCAAAAGGCGATTTTTATTATGCGGGGAATGGTGATAGCACTATTTCCCCTTTTGTTTTAATAAAACCGACTACATACGTAAATTTGAGCGGAAATGCTGCTCTTGATCTTTTAGATATTTACAATTTTGTACCGAAAGATGATTTACTTGTAGTTTGCGATGATTTAAATCTTGAACTTGGTAAAATTAGAATTAGAAAATCCGGCGGAGACGGCGGACACAATGGGATTAAATCTCTAATTTATCAATTACAGACAGAAGAATTTCCAAGAATAAGATTTGGAATTGGAAATAATTTTGAAAGTGGTCAGATGAAAGACTACGTATTAAGTAAATTTTCTGATGATGAATTAAGGGACGTCGATAAGAACTTTGATTTGGGAATTGAACTTATCGAAAATTTTATTAAAAATGGATTGAAGGGAATGCTTGACCATTTTAGTAAATTAAATTCATCTGTATAAAAAACTAAATTACTAACAGACCGTTAAAGGAGACGTCTATGAAATCTTTGGTTTACCTAATTCCAGTTGCCGGAATTTTGGCACTACTCTACTCTTTTATAAAAAGTAAGTGGATTAAAAAACAAAGTACGGGAAACGAAAAAATGACTACCATTTCGCTACACATTCGCGATGGCGCATTTGCGTTTCTAAAAACTGAATATAGAGTACTATCTATATTTGTTATTGTTGTTGCTGTTTTATTAGGCTTTGCAAATGCCGGTAAAGCAGATTCATCTTGGCTTATTTCAGTTTCATTTGTGATTGGTGCTTTTTGTTCAGCGTTGGCAGGTTTTCTTGGAATGAATGCGGCTACGCATGCAAATGTTAGAACAACCGAAGCTGCAAGAAAGGGTTTAGCTCCGGCACTTAACATCGCTTTTACCGGCGGCTCAATTATGGGAATGAATGTTGTTGGGCTTGGTGTATTAGGTCTTAGTGTTTTATTTCTTATATACAGCAACATAGGTTGGGATATATATAAAATAATTAATGTTTTAACCGGTTTTTCACTTGGCGCTTCATCTATTGCACTTTTTGCCAGAGTTGGAGGCGGAATTTATACTAAAGCTGCCGATGTTGGTGCTGATTTAGCCGGTAAAGTTTATGAAGGAATCCCCGAAGACGATCCGAGAAATCCGGCTACAATAGCTGATAATGTTGGTGATAACGTTGGTGATGTTGCCGGAATGGGTGCGGATTTATTTGAATCTTTTGTTGGTGCTATTATAGGAACAATGGTACTTGGCGCTGCTTTCTCGGGAACTGCTCTTGAACTTGAAGCCATTCTTTTACCATTATTTCTCGCAGGTGCAGGAATAATTTTATCCATTATCGGTACATTTTTTGTAAAAGGAAAAGAGGGCTCTAATCCGCAAAAAGCGTTAAATATGGGTGAGTTTGGAACTTCCGGATTAATGTTAATTGCTTCCTATTTTATTATTACAAATGTATTACCTTCTTCGTGGGAATATAACGGATTTCAATATACAAGTATGGGGATATTTTATGCAACAATAATTGGACTTATTGCAGGTGTTTCCATCGGACTCATTACTGAATATTATACAAGCACTGAAAATAAACCTGTAATTGGAATAGCTCATCAATCAGTTACAGGGGCTGCAACAAACCTAATTGCCGGGCTTGGTGTAGGAATGTCTTCTACTGCATTACCCGTAATTATTATTGCACTATCAATCATAGCTGCTTCCTATTTTGGTAATCTTTACGGAATTGCAATTGCTGCACTCGGAATGCTTTCAACAACGGGTATTCAACTTGCAGTTGATGCGTACGGACCTATTTCTGATAACGCAGGCGGAATTGCCGAAATGGCAGAACTTCCTCACGAAGTTAGAGAACGTACTGACAAATTAGATGCCGTTGGCAACACAACTGCTGCTATTGGTAAAGGTTTTGCAATTGGTTCGGCGGCTTTAACTGCTCTTGCATTATTTGCTGCTTTTATGCTTCAGGCTGATATTAAAAGCATTAACCTCGCTAAACCTATAATTATGGGCGGATTATTTATCGGTGGTATGTTGCCGTTTTTATTTTCATCACTTGCCATGCAGGCGGTTGGTAGAGCTGCTAAAGATATGATTATTGAAGTAGGAAGACAATTCAGAGAAATTAAAGGTTTACGCGAAGGTACTGCTGTTGCTGAGTACTCAAAATGCGTTACAATTTCAACTAATGCAGCAATTAAAGAAATGGTTTTACCCGGAATATTAGCAATAGCTACACCTGTTATTATTGGTTTTATCAGCAAAGAAATGTTAGCCGGTTTACTTGCCGGTGTTACTGTTTCCGGAGTACTAATGGCAATATTTCAATCTAATGCCGGCGGCGCATGGGATAATGCTAAAAAATTAATTGAAGGCGGTATAACCATTGATGGTAAAAATTATGGAAAAGGCTCAGAAGTACATAAGGCTTCGGTAGTTGGTGATACTGTGGGTGATCCTTTCAAAGACACTTCAGGACCTTCATTAAATATTCTAATAAAATTAATGTCTGTAGTTTCATTAGTTATTGCACCGCTAATTAAATAGTAGTATCTTTGTAAGTTATAATTTTTTTAAACCCTGCTCCCCGGCAAAGTCGGGGGGCCTTTTATTTAGACCAAAGGGAGGTATAAATGAAATCTCAAACTTATGAGAGCGTGATTATTGTAAATGCTGCTCTCGATGATTCACAAATTGGTTCTGTTATTACCCGTGTCGAAGAAACAATCGTTTCAGACGGCGGCAATATTATAGACACCGAAAAATGGGGTCGTAAAAGACTCGCTTACCCAATTAAAAAATCCAAAAACGGTTATTATATTATCTTTCGTTTTACAGCTCCAACTGAGGCAATAGTAAAAATTGAAAGAATGTATCGCCTGGACGAAGCCATTGTAAGATATCTTACTACAGTAATGGAATTAAAAGATATTCAGAACTTTGAAAAAGTAAAACACGACCGAACTCTTATTACGGAAACTGAAACGGTTAAAAGTTCACCTGTTCAAACGGAAAACGCTGAAGAAGCTGAAAAATCTGCAACTCCTGAAGTTGAAAAAACCGAGGAAACTGAGGTAGAAGTAGAAACTACTGATGATAATGACGATGATAAATAATTTGAAAATCAATGAATTTTCAGAGATAATGGAGATTGAGAATGGCTGAATTAAAAATGCCGGAAATTAATAGCGTTTTACTTGCCGGCAATTTAACAAAAGATCCTGTCTTCCGTTCAACTACTAATAATACTCCGGTTGTAAATTTTCACATTGCTGTTAACCGTCGCTATAAAGATAGCGGTAATCAATGGCAAGAGGATGTTTGCTATGTGGGTGTCGTTGCGTGGAACAAATTAGCTGAAAGCTGTAAAGAAAAATTACAAAAAGGTAATGCAGTACTTATTGATGGTGAACTGCAAAGTAAAACTTTTAGAGCTTCTGCAGATGGAAAAAATAGAACCATTGTTGAAATAAAAGCAAAACGAATTCAGTTTCTAAATAAATTTGATAAATTAAACAATAAACCTGATAAGTTGAATAACAAAGTTCAACAATCCGATATTGAAAATACTTCACAAAGCAATTCTGCAGATGGAGACAATGAGATGGATTCTTTTGATAAATTTTTAACTGACGAAGAAACCAATCTCATTAATAATAAAGATTAATTTTAGTTGGAGAAAATAAAATGAAAAGAAATGATAAAACACGCAAGCCTAGACGAAATAAGGTTAGAACTAAAAGAACCGGCCGCGTTATTAACGAGTATATTGATTACAAAAATTCAGTACAATTACAAAAATTTGTAAATGACCAAGGGAAAATTATCCCTCGAAGGATTACCGGACTTAGTGCCAAGCAGCATAGAGAGTTAGTTCGAGCAATTAAACGGGCACGCCAGATTGCTATTTTGCCATTTGTTTCAGAAGCAGTAAAATAGGAGAAATTAAAATGAAAGTAATTTTGAGAAGAGATTTTGAACAACTTGGAAAAGTTGGAGATACAATTGAAGTTAAAAATGGTTTTGCTCGTAATTATTTAATTCCTCGTCAGCTTGCTTTTGCTGCTAACAAAGGAAATTTAAGAGCTTTACAAGAAGAAAAAAAACAGTTAGTTAAAAAAGATGCTAAAATACTAACCGCTGCTAAACAACTTGCAGCCGAATTGGAAAAAGTATCTGTAACTTTAACAGTTAAAGTTGGTGACGAAGATAAAATGTTCGGAACTGTTACTTCACAAATGATTGCTGACAGTATTAAAGAAAAAGGGTTTGAAATTGATAAAAGAAAAATTGAAATTGATGAACCCATTAAGGCACTTGGTATTTACAATATTAATATAAAACTACACCCTGAAGTTTCTGCTTCTGTTAAAACTTGGGTAGTAAGAGAATAATTATATAGATATTCAAAAGTTGGTATTACCGACTTTATTTTTTACAAAAAAAAATATTCAGTTTTATCATAGCAAATAGGACAATGACCAAATTGACATTCCTTTTGTCCCTGTCTATATTAGAAGCTGAAATAAATTAAAGATTATCAATAACAAACACTAAAGATTAAAGAATGAAAGAATACAGATTTAGAATTATTGTTATTGCTGCATTTGTAGCATTAAGTGTTTATCTTCTATTTCCTACTTATGCTGATTATCAAAATACAAAAGACCTTCATCACACAGTATCTTTAATTGAAGATAGTATTAAAATTGAAGATCCCGGTATTTCTCAGGATAAGCTTGAACAGCGATTAACTTTTATTGAAGATAGTATTGTAGTGAATAATCCTTCCTATAAAAAAGACAGGGAAAAAAGGATAAAGCTTGGTCTTGACCTTCAAGGCGGAATGTATCTTGTATTAGAAGTTAATACGACAAAATTGATTCAAAAACTTGCCAAAGACCCTGACAAAGTTTTTAATCAAATACTTGTTATTGCTGATAATGAAGCCAAAACTTCCGATGAGGATTATGTATCAATATTAGCAAGGCTACTTCAGGAAAAAGGCATTAGATTAAGCAGATATTTTGGTTCAATAAGAGAAGATGATAGTAAAATAATCAGCCGCTTGCAATCTCAAGAAAAAGATGCTGTTACACGGGCAATTGAAATTATTAGCAACCGTGTTAACCAATACGGTGTATCTGAACCAAGCATTCAGCCGCAAGGTGCTCGCCGTATTATTGTTGAACTTCCAGGCGTGGCAAAAGAAGAAGAAGCCAAACGACTTTTGCAGGGACGAGCATTATTGGAATTTAAACTCGTTAAAGATGCAGACTTTACGGTTCCTATTATGAACAGAATTGACGAAGTTTTGGCAAAAGAAATGCATGCTGATACTACTGCTTCGGATACTACTGCCGATGGTCAATTAAGCCAAGAAGAAATTGCAAAAAAACATCCTTGGTACTCTGTTGCGTGGATAAACAACAAAAGTCAAGTTGCCGATGCCTATGTTTCTGAAAAGAACAAACACATTGTTGACAATTATTTATCAAGACCGGAAATTAAAGCGGTAATACCTGATAATGCACAATTTGCATACAGTGCAAAACCTCGTATAAATGATAATGGTCAAAAAATATACACTCTATTCTTAACAAATAAAAAGCCCGAACTTACCGGTGGTGTTATTGTTGATGCTCGTGCAAACATTGACCCCCAAACCTCTTCCCCACTTGTTACCATGGATATGAATTCCGACGGTGCTCGTGAATGGGCAAGAATTACAGGCTCAAATATTGGCAAACGTTGTGCTATTGTACTTGATGGTGTTGTTTATACTGCCCCGACAATTCAAGGAAAAATTCCTTCCGGTCGATCACAAATTACCGGAATTGGGAATATGGATGAAGCAAAATTGCTGGAAATTGTTTTAAAAGCCGGTGCACTACCTGCTCCTGTAAACATTATGGAAGAAAGAACTGTTGGACCATCATTAGGACAAGATTCCATCAACCAAGGTTTTCTTGCTACTGTTTTAGGATTTCTTCTTGTTGCACTATTTATGATATTTTACTACAGAACATCAGGTATGATTGCAGATTTAGCACTATCTTTTACTCTACTATTTATTCTTGGTATTTTAGCCGGTTTTCATGCTACGCTTACGCTTCCAGGTATCGCCGGTATTATTCTTACAATCGGTATGGCGGTGGATGCTAACGTACTTATTTTTGAAAGAATTCGGGAAGAACTTACAACAGGGAAAACAATTAAGGCATCTGTTGCCAGTGGATTTTCTAATTCATACTCGGCAATTTTTGATGCAAATATAACCACATTTTTTACAGGAATTATTCTCTATCAATTTGGTAGCGGACCTGTACAAGGTTTTGCATTAACTTTGATGATTGGAATTGTTTCCAGTTTATTTAGTGCAATTGTAATTACAAGATTAGTGGTTGATATAATGGTTTCTAAAGGAGCCAAAATAAATATTGGTTAATGTTATTTAGGAGAAAATAATTAAATGCGTATTTTTCAAAATTTACACTATGATTTTTTAGGACATAGAAAATTAGCTTATGCCATTTCCGGTACACTAATTTTGCTTGGGATAATCAGCCTTTTAGTTAGAGGATTAGAACTAGGAATTGATTTTAAAGGCGGGACAGAGATTGCCTTGCAATTTGAAAAACCGATTTCAATATCTGGGATAAGATCTGCCGGTGGCGCCATGGGACTTGGAAAAGTTGAAGTTAAGACTTTTGGAAGTGAGTCGGGTGTTTTAATTAGAACTGAGATGCAGCAAGTTTCTAAGAGTAATTTCGCTAATTATATTGCTTCAATTAAAAACAGTATTAATAAACTTGCACCTAACTCAAAGTTCAATGTTGTTGATACTACAGTAAATTCTGTTACATTTGAATTTGCCGACCATAATTTAGCAACTAAACTCAATGATGATTTATTTAAAGTAGGGTTCCAAACATCACTTCTTTCAAAAGAAACGGATAACAAGGCTGTTATTATTCGGGTAGGAATTTCGGATATTATTCAGCAGTATCTGCGTTCCAAATTACCTGATAACCATTTCAGCATACTTAAAGAAGACCAAGTTGGACCCAAAATCGGTAAGGAATTAAAAGTTGATGCAGTGATTGCCGTTGTTTTATCATTGCTCGGTATTCTTATTTATCTTGCATTTAGGTTTAAATTTATTTTTGCAGTTGGTGCGGTTACAGCCTTGTTTCACGATGTTATAATTACTCTGGGTTTATTTTCCATGCTGTACGGAATGGTTTCCTGGCTAAATTTAGAAATATCTATCAACGTAGTTGCTGCTTTTCTTACGCTTGTCGGTTACTCAATAAACGATACTGTTGTTGTTTTTGATAGAGTTCGTGAAAATCTTAAAATTCATAAAACCGGAGATTTAAAAGAGAATATTAACGAAGCAATCAGCCGCACAATGCCGAGAACAATTATCACAAGTTTTACAACACTGCTTGCTACTTTTGTACTTCTTATCTTTGGTGGTGATGTACTTAGAGGATTTGCTTTCACTTTATTTTTTGGTGTTATAGTCGGTACTTATTCCTCAATATTTGTTGCCAGCGCTTTGGTTTATGAATATGCCACAAAAAAGAATAAGAAAGTTCAATTTTAATTTTCTGTTAAATTATTGTTTTATAATATAGCCGGTTCATTGCCGGCTTTATTATTTTAAAAAATAATTTATGTACTCCTATTATTATATCCTCCAAATATTAATATTCAATATGCTCTCATTACATTTAATCAATAACTTGATTCTCTTTTTAATCTCTAAGAAAAATATTTATTTTCAGAATGTGAATCCTAAATTCGATATTCACAACGTATTCTCGCTCGTGCCACAAAAATATTTATAACATTTCCTCTCCTCAAAACTTACATCAATTATAACGAATAAATATGACGAATAATTTGCATAATATTATCTTTTGAGAAAATTGAATTTATATTTTTTTTTGCCTATTTTATTTTCTTCTTAATTAGAAAAAGCTGTTTTTAGCACAATTTAGTTAAAATGTTCTTATTTATTAAATTTTTTTCAAGGAGTTCAATTGTATGAAATATCCAAAAGTAAGTAATTTTATCGACGGGAAATTAACATCAAGCAGCAGTGAATTCCTTGATGTTTACTCACCACTTAACGGAACTATAATTTCACAAGTTCCTATTTCATCTTCTAAAGAATTAGACGACGCCGTTAGTGCCGCAAGAACTGCTTTTCATTCCTGGGCTAAAATGCCAATTAAAGAAAGAGTACAAATATTCTTTAGATACCGGACTTTACTTGAAGACAACATTGACGAATTAACCAATCTTCTTTGCGAAGAAAACGGCAAAACCTATTCCGAATCAAAAGCTGAAATTTTAAAAAGTATGGAGTTAACGGAATTTGCTTGCTCGCTGCCGCAATTAATTGCAGGCGAAATACTTGAAGTAAGCAAAGGTGTTGAATGCAGAATTGAAAGATTTCCCGTCGGTGTTATTGCATCAATTACTCCGTTTAATTTTCCGAATATGGTTCCCAATTGGACAATTCCAAATACACTTGTTCTCGGCAACACTATGGTTATGAAACCTTCCGAAGTTGTTCCGTTAAGTGCAATGAGATTAGCCGATCTTTTGAAAGAAGCAGGATTGCCGGACGGTGTTTTTAATATTGTTCACGGACAAAAAGAAATTGTAGAAGCAATTTGCGACCATCCCGGAATTGACGGTGTAACTTTTGTCGGCTCAACTAAAGTAGCAAAAATTGTTTACGCACGTGCTACTTCAAATCTAAAAAGAGCCGTGTGTCTCGGCGGTGCAAAAAATCATTTAATAGTTTTACCCGATGCAAATGTGGAAATGACAGCCTCGAATGTTGCCGCTTCAATGTCAGGTTGCGCCGGTCAGCGGTGTATGGCAGCTTCGGCAATGGTAGGCGTTGGTGCTGTTGATCATATTATTGAAAAACTTTGCGATGAAGCACGAAAAATTGTTCCGGGTAAAAATCTCGGTTCGGTTATTTCAAAAGAAGCAAAAGAAAGAATTGAAAATTACATAACCGAAGCTGAAGAGCAGGGTGCGAAAATATTGGTCGATGGTCGCAACGCTGTTGTTGAAGGAAAAGAAAACGGCTACTATGTTGGACCTACTGTAATAGATTACGTAAAACCCGATATGAAAATTGCAAAAGAAGAAGTATTCGGTCCTGTCCTTTCAATTATGCGTAGTGAAACATTGGATGAAGCATTGGAAATAGAAAACAGTTCACAATACGGAAATGCAGCAGCAGTATTTACGCAAAGCGGTGGTGCTTCAAAATATGTTGCCGAGCGTGCAAGTGCCGGTATGATTGGAGTGAATATTGGTGTACCGGTTCCGCGTGAACCTTTCTCATTCGGCGGTTGGAACGAATCGAAATTCGGTGTCGGTGATATTACGGGAAAAAGCTCAATTGAGTTTTTAACAAAGCCGAAAAAAATCACCACAAAATGGAACCCGGAATCGAAAACAAATTGGATGAGTTAATAATTAAATAAACTTTTCTTTTTTTCGTAATCTGTTTTTGGGTTGCGAATGAATAAATATTTTATCTTACAATTGGAGGAACAATATGGCACGCATTGTAAAAGGCGGACTTATTCAAGCAACTCTGTCAACTTCGGCAGATGAGCCAATCGCAGTAATTAAACAATCAATGATTGATAAACACGTAAAAATGATTGAGGAAGCCGCACAAAAAGGCGTGCAGATTCTCTGTCTGCAGGAATTGTTTTACGGACCGTATTTTTGTGCAGAGCAGGAAACAAAGTGGTATTCGATGGTTGAAAAAATACCTGACGGACCGACAACAAAACTTATGCAGGAACTTGCTAAAAAACATAATATGGTAATTGTTGTACCAATTTACGAAGAAGAAATCACAGGCATTTATTATAATACTGCGGCAGTTATTGATGCCGATGGAAAGTATCTTGGTAAATATCGTAAGCACCATATTCCTCATTGTAATCCCGGATTTTGGGAAAAGTTTTATTTTAAACCCGGCAATTTGGGTTTCCCTGTCTTCAAAACAGCTTATGCAGATATTGGTGTTTACATTTGCTACGACAGGCATTTCCCCGAAGGCGCGCGGGCACTCGGCTTAAACGGTGCACAAATTGTTTTCAATCCTTCGGCTACGGTTGCAGGGCTTTCGGAATATCTTTGGGAACTTGAACAGCCTGCACACGCAGTTGCAAACGGTTACTTTGTAGGTGCAATAAATCGCGTGGGAACGGAAGCACCTTGGAATATCGGGCATTTTTACGGCAGCAGTTATTTCTGTTCTCCTCGCGGAAAAATAATTGCACAAGCAGGTCGTGATAAAGACGAACTTGTTATTGCCGATATGAATCTTGACGAAATTCAGGAAGTACGCGATGTTTGGCAGTTTTATAGAGACAGAAGACCGGAAACTTATGAATTACTTACTAAGATATAGTAATGTAAATTTGTATAAACTTAATAGTAACATGGAAAATTTGTTTCGCATTTGAATAATTATCAAGTAAAGTAATATGGATAGTGAACAAAACAAATTAGTAGTCTTTAATAATAAAAATATTCGTAGAATATGGTACGAGGAGGAGTGGTTTTATTCTATTATAGATATTATTGAAGTACTTACCGAAAGTAAAAAGCCAAGAGATTATTGGTATCGAGTAAAAAAAAGAGCATCGGAAGAAGAAAAAATGGAGTTGTCGACAATTTGTCGACAACTGAAAGTCCAATCACAAGATGGTAAAAAATATACGACTGATTGTGCTAATACAGAGGGTATTTTTAGGATAATTCAATCTATTCCATCACCCAAAGCAGAACCTTTTAAAAGATGGTTGGCAAAAGTAGGAAAAGAACGCTTAGATGAGATTGAAAATCCTGAGCTTGCCCAAGAGCGGATGAAACATATTTATGAGCAAAAAGGTTATCCAAAAGGTTGGATTGACAAACGATTGAGAGGGATTGCTATTCGTCAAAACTTAACCGATGAGTGGAAAGAAAGAGGTATAAAGGAACATAGTAATTACGCCATTTTAACAGCTGAAATTTCAAAAGCTACTTTTGGAATGACACCAAGTGAATACAAAAATTTTAAAAATTTATCTATAAAATCCAAAGCAAATCTTCGGGACAATATGGATGATTTAGAATTGATTTTCACAATGCTTGGTGAAAAAGTTACAACTGAGATATCGAAAAAAGAAAAGCCTAATACTTTTGGTGGAAACCAAAGCGTAGCTCGCAGAGGTGGAAAAGTTGCTGGCGATGCAAGACGAAATACAGAGAAAGAATTAGGTAGAAGTATTATTTCTGATAAGAACAATTTGGACATGGATGCCCAATTAAAAATGGAAGAATAGTATGAATAAAGCAGAATTATTAGACTCAAAACTAAAAGGCAATATTTGCGGTAAGGTTGAATGTTTAAAAATCATACATGAACAAAATGTTCGTAAAATTGTAATTAGCAAGATACAGTTTGTCAGTAACAGAGAAAAATAACTTAAGATTGGCTAAAAAAAAACGAAAATAGTTTTTATTAAATTTTAATTAGGAGCTAAAATGAACAAAGACGAAATAATTCAAAAGCATAAAGATTATCTTTTCCCGAGTGTTGCCAATTATTACAAAGAACCGCTTGTAATTGAAAGAGGCGAAGGCTCTTATGTTTACGATACCGAAGGGAATAAATATTTGGATTTCTTTGGCGGAATTCTTACAGTAAGTGTCGGGCACTGCAACCCGAAAGTAAGCGATAAAATTGCAGAGCAAGTTCACAAACTTCAGCACACATCAACTCTTTATCCAAACGAAAATATTGTTACACTTGCAGAAAAACTTGCGCAAATTGCTCCCGGAAAATTGCAGAAAAGTTTTTTTACAAGCAGCGGAACAGAAGCAAATGAGACTGCAGTTTTTTATGCTCAGCAATACACAAAAAATCAAGAGATAGTTGCACTACGCCACAGTTACAGCGGAAGATCAATGCTGGCAATGAGTTTAACTGCACATGCATCGTGGAGACACGTAACTAACATTAGCGGAATTAAACACGCTGTTAGTCCATATTGTTACAGATGCCCGTTTGGTCTGAAATATCCTAATTGTGAAATGAAGTGTGCAACGGATATTGAGGAATTAATATTAACCACAACAACCGGACATATAGCCGCATTTATGGCAGAGCCGATTCAAGGCGTTGGAGGATTTATTACACCACCGAAAGAATATTTTAAAACAGTTCTTCCGATAATAAAAAAATACGGCGGAGTATTTATCTGTGATGAAGTTCAAACCGGATTTGGCAGAACCGGAAGTAAAATGTTTGGTATTGAACATTGGGACGTTGAACCGGATATTATGACAGCCGCGAAAGGGATTGCAAACGGAACTCCGCTCGGTGTAACAATGGCAACAACTGAAATTGCCGATAGTTTTACGGGACTTACAATTTCTACTTACGGTGGAAATCCTGTAACAATGACCGCAGCACTTGCCACAATACAAGTAATTGAAGAAGAAAATCTTGCAAAAAATGCCAAAGAAGTCGGTGGTTTTTTACGAGACGGTTTGGAATCATTACAAGAAAAATATCCGGCAATCGGCGACGTTAGAGGAATGGGACTAATGCAGGCACTTGAGTTTGTTGGGGAAAATAAAATTCCCGATGCGGGCATTGTTAAAGAGCTTTTTGAAGAAATGAAAAAAGAGAAAGTTCTTATCGGTAAAGGCGGTTTATACGGAAATGTTGTAAGAATCTCTCCATCACTGAATATAACTAAAAGTGAAGTGAGCGATTTCTTAAGGTGTATGGATAATTCGCTAAGTAGGATTATTCAATCATAATACATAATAGTATTAAAAACATTCTTCATTGCAAGCGAATGAAATGATCACGGTTTACAGAAACCCTGACACTATCAGAGATGCTGACATTCGTCAGCATGACGGACTTTTTAAAAAAATCCCGGAGGGATGATATTATTGTAAAAAGTAAAAAGAGCAACGTACAAACTCCGTAGGAGTGATATAATTAAAAACAAACAATATGAGTAAAATACACATATGAAAAATATTGCAAACAAATTAACCGAAAAGGAGTACGAAAAAAATTTTACAGAGCTCCGCAATCCGCTAACAAAAAATTCTGCCGTAACCGAAGCAAACAGATGTTTGTACTGCTACCATTCTCCGTGCATGAAAGCATGCCCGACGCATATTGATATTTCAACATTTATTAAAAAAATATCAACCGATAATTTGCTTGGCTCGGCAAGAACAATATTCGAATCCAATTGGGTGCCGCTTACTTGTGCTAAAGCTTGTCCCGTGCAGGAGTTATGCGAAGGTGCTTGCGTTTATGTTGAAAAGGGAGAAAAGCCAATTGAAATTGGCAGGTTGCAAAGATTTGCAATTGAGAATTATTTTAATTCCGATATGCCCCGGTTATTTCAACAAAAAAATAAGAACGAGAAAAGTGTCGGTATAATCGGCTCAGGTCCTGCCGGATTAGCCTGCGGAGCGGAACTTTCACTTTTGGGATATGATGTGAAAATATACGAAGCTGACGATGTTCCCGGAGGATTAAATACTTGGGGAATTGCTCCCTATAAATTGCGGCAAGCCGATAGCTTAAAGGAAGTGGAATACATCAAAGGACTCGGTGTTGAAATTTCAACCGGGGTTCGAGTCGGCGATACTGTTCCTTTTGAAGAAATTTACAATAAGCACGATGCCGTTTTTATCGGTATCGGATTGGGAGATGCAACAAGTTTGCGAATACCCGGAGAAGAATTACTCGGAGTAGTAAACGCATTGGATTTTATTGAACAAGTAAAGACTGAAAAATGGGCTGATGTAAATATCGGTAAAAATGTTGCTGTTATCGGGGCGGGCAATACTTCGATAGATGCCGTAACGGAATCGAAAAGGTTGGGAGCCGAACATGTTTATATTATCTATAGACGTGGTAAAGAGGATATGTCTGCTTACGATTTTGAATATGAACTTGCAAAAAACGATGAAGTAATTTTTCATTTTAAAACTATGCCCAAAAGAATTATCGGAGAAAATTTTGTTGAAGGTATTGAGTGTGTAAAAGTAGAATTAGGCGATAGAAATGAAAAAGGGAAAAGAGCAATAAATGTAGTTCCGAATTCGGAATTTATTTTACCGGTTGATATGGTTATTAAAGCGGTAGGACAGAACATCAACAATAATTTTGTTAGTTCAATTGACGGTGTACAAATTGAAAACGGAAAAGTTGTTGTTGACAATGAAACATATCAAACGGGAAATAAAAAAATTTTTGCCGGCGGAGACTGCATTAACGGCGGGAAAGAAGTAGTTAACGCCGCTTACGATGGGAAAATGGCGGCACAGGGAATTGATAAATTTCTTGCTCAAGCCTAAAAATAAATTTAGCATGAGACTATTTATTCACAAAGGTAACCGAATATCAGAAATTTTACCGCCTCTTGAAAGAGACGGTAATTGTTGCTGCATTTACGCAACGGGTTAATAGAACAAAATAAACAATGGCTTTAGCAACAAGCTGCCAATAGCAGGCAGGACAATGTGTTTCAAGTGAATAAAAAAAGTTTTTTGAAAATATAAATAAACGTAAAAAAGTTAAAATAAATTTGAGGTATTAATGGCTGATCTTTCAACTAATTGCGGCGGAATAAAATCACCGAATCCTTTTTGGCTTGCTTCGGCTCCGCCATCAAATTCGGCATATCAAAATTGTAAAGCATTTGAGCAGGGTTGGGGAGGAACTGTTTGGAAAACTATCGGCGAGCCGGTAATGAATGTTTGTAATCGCTACGGCTCACTTGATGTAAACGGAATGAAAATAGCCGGCTTGAATAACATTGAATTAATCAGTGACAGGCATATTGATATAAACTTTAAGGAAATTGCCGAAACCAAAAAACTTTGGCCCGATAGAGCCGTTATTGTTTCGCTAATGGTTGAATCGAAAAAAGAAACCTGGCAGGATTTGGTTAAAAGAACAATCGATACCGGCTGCGACGGAATTGAATTAAACTACGGCTGCCCGCACGGAATGAGCGAAAGAGGAATGGGCGCTGCAGTCGGACAAGTGCCGGAATATTGTTCAATGATTACCGAATGGGTAACTGAAGTTTCAACTGTTCCTGTTATTGTTAAACTGACTCCGAACGTTACCGATATTCGTTACCCTGCCCGAGCGGCAAAAAAAGCTAATGCAAATGCAATTTCGCTGATAAATACAATAAACAGCATAATCGGTATAGATTTGGATACGCTCGAAATTAAGCCTTCGGTTGCCGGCAAAGGAGGACACGGCGGTTATGCGGGACCGGCAGTAAAGCCGATTGCGCTTCACATGCTTTCACAAGTTGCAAGAGATTCTAAGGTTGACTTGCCTGTTTCCGGAATCGGCGGAATTAATAATTGGCGGGATGCTACTGAATTTCTTCTGCTCGGTGCTTCTTCAGTTCAAGTTTGCACTGCCGTTATGCACCACGGTTTTAGAATTGTTGAAGATATGATAGACGGACTCAATAATTGGATGGATGAAAAAGGTTTTAAAACTCTCAACGACGTCATCGGTAAATCTCTGCACCGTATTGATGACTTCGGGAACTTCAATTTGCTGCACAAAACAACTGCACACATCGACCAAGATAAGTGTATTCACTGTAATCTTTGTTATATTGCCTGCGAAGACGGGGCTCATCAATGTATTGACCTAACAGAGGAAAACGGACACAATAAAACTGTAGTTAGGGAAGAAGACTGCGTCGGCTGCGATTTATGCTCGATTGTTTGTCCTGTGGAAGGATGTATTTCAATGGTAAGAAAAGACGACGGTTCCGAACAGAAAACTTGGAATGAATTACTGCTCCAATTTAAGGATGAAGGTAAAGAACTTACGTGGGAAAACCTTGCAGAGTTTCAGAAACAGCACGGAATTGTGATTCATTAGTTTTGTGCTGTGAAATTTTTAATAAAAATGAGATTTGGATTAGTTAATTAACTTGTGGTACTGATATAACTAATTGGTTATAACTGAAACTTTACGGCTAATTATACAATAGGTATATTGAGATGTTGTGTGTAATGCAAAGAAAGGAATGGTAAATTAGATACGGTGTCTCGAAAAATTATATGTAAATTTATAATTGAAAAATTAAAGAAAATAATGAGTAAAAAAGAATTGACTATAAAAGATTTAATTAGTTCTGCAAATAAGTTTTGTGAACAAGAAACTAAATATGAAAACAAGGAGCTATTTGGAGTAACAGATGGTAAAGCAGTAGGAACATATATTGAGCATAAATTTAAAGATTTTCTTAATAAAAGTTTTGAACTTGATAATGGAAATTCAGCTCGTGGAATTGATTTGCCTGCCCCAAATATAAATACAGATATAAAAGTAACTTCAATAAAACAACCGCAATCGTCAAGCCCTTTTAAAGATGCAAAGCAAAAAATATATGGACTTGGTTATAATTTACTCGTCTTTGTTTATGATAAAACAGATAATCAGGAAAATGAAACGGCTATTTTAGATTTTAAAAGTTGTTCTTTTATTGAAAAAGAAAGAACAGCAGATTATACAACTACTTTTAGATTAATTGAAATGTTAGATGATGGTGCAATTGAAGATGATATTATCGCTTATCTAAATGATAAAAATATTCCCGCGGATGATATTACTTTAAGTCAAATAGCAAAACAAATTCTTAAAAAGAAACCAAAATTAGGATACTTGACAATATCTAATGCTTTGCAATGGAGATTACAATACGGAAGAATTGTGGCTCTTTCTGAAAAAGTAGAAGGTATTACAAAAATTGTAGATAAAGTGAATAATTAATTATGAAAGTATTTGAAGCAAATATCACTAATACAGTTATTGTCTTTTTAAGACAATTAAAGAAACAATCTATTGCAAACTTAAATTCAAAGATAAAATCAATTTGCGGGATAAATACTTTTTTTGAAATTCAATCGGAATTAGATGAACTAATTTATACTATTTCAAATAATATAAATATAATAAGCGAACCTGACAGAGCTGAATATGGAGATTTTCAAACAAATAGAAATTTAAGCGATAATGTTTGCAAACTTCTAAAAAATCAAAATATTGCACCGGAAATTATTATTGAACCAACTTGTGGAAAAGGAAATTTCATTATTTCAAGTCTTAAAACATTTAAAAATATTAAATCCATTTATGCAGTTGAAATTTATAAACCTTATGTTTGGGAAACAAAATTTAATATACTTGACTACTTCTTAAAAAATGATAATAATTATTTACCTGAAATAAATATCTACCATTATGATGTATTCGACTTTGATTTTAACAGAATTGCAAGTAAACACAAAGAACAAAATATATTAGTAATCGGAAATCCGCCTTGGGTAACAAATTCAAAACTATCTTCACTTGGGTCTAATAATTTACCACTAAAATCAAATTTTAAAAAACATAATGGTCTTGATGCAATTACAGGAAAAGGAAATTTTGATATTGGTGAATATATTTCAATTAAATTATTGTCTATCTTTTCAAAATTAAAAGGAAATTTCGCTTTTCTTGTTAAAAATTCCGTAGTTAAAAATATTTTATTAGAACAAAATAAAGTAAAGTTTCAAATCTCAAATATTAAACAATTTAATATTGATGCAAAAAAAGAATTTAATGTTTCGGTTAATGCTTGTTTATTATTCTGTTCTTTAAATAAAGAAATAGAATATAAAATTAAAGAATATAATTTTTATACATATAACTTAATAAGAGAGTATGGTTGGATAAAGAATAATTTTGTTGCCAATGTTAATTTATATTTAAAAACAAAAAATATAGATGGTAAATTTCCTTTTGTTTGGAGACAAGGAGTAAAACACGATGCTTCAAAAATAATGGAATTAGAAAGCGTAAACGGTAAATACATAAATAATAATAAAGAAACTGTTGAAATAGAAAAAGATTTAGTTTATGCTTTATT
>CAZXDS010000040.1:0-7330 GCA_964639525.1 uncultured Melioribacteraceae bacterium
AACCACCGACCGGCTGATTACAAATCAGCTGCTCTACCAACTGAGCTACACCAGCAAAATTTTAGAGTTTTAAAATTAACACATTTGATAAATTTTTGCAATGTTTTTTTTGTTGGTTTTAACTTTTTTTTGAAATTCTAAACTTAAAAATTAAAATCGTAGTTATTGAAATACGGAAATCTTTCACTATTTTTCATTTTTGATACATCGGGATAATTCATTTGACAAAAAACGAGATACAATATTACGCATCATTAAATAAAAAAAAGTTTAGGGAATCGGAAGCTTTGTTTTTAATTGAAGGCAAACGTATTGTTGATGAAGGAATTAACAGTGATTTTCATGCTGAAATTATTTTTTATACGGATGCATTTCTTCTTCGAAACAGCGAACTAATTACTCATTATAATTCGTTGAATATAAAAACTGAAAAGATTGATGATCGCAGTTTTCAAAAAATTACTGATACGAAAAACCCTCAGGGTATAGCGGCTGTTTTTCATAAAAGAGATTTTAATATAAACATGCTTGGTTCAAGTAATTTTATTGTTGCCCTTGAAAACATTTCTGACCCGGGAAATTTTGGAACCATTTTGCGAACATGTGCATGGTTTGGATTTGAAGAACTAATTATCAGTTCTGATTCGGTTGATTTGTATAACCCAAAAGTTTTACGTTCGAGTATGGGGGCAATATTTAATCTTCAAATTTTTCAAACAGAAAAATTCTATGAAATTCTTAGTAATTTTAAAAACGAAGGATACTTAATCATCGTTGCAGATACAGAGGGGGAAAATATATTTGAATATAAACCGGGTAAAAAATCCATTATTACCTTTTGTAATGAAGCAAATGGTGCTTCAGCTCAGTTGAAAGAATTAAGTGTTAAAAATTTGTCTATTCATAAAATAGGTAGTGGAGAATCCTTAAATGTTGCTTCAGCAGCTGCGGTAATTATTTCTCAAATATCAAAAAACAATAACAGCTTCCGGAAACAAAAAATAATACAATAATAAATATTTTTATTGGCTAGGTCGAAAGCTGTTATAATTTTATTTTATTCATGAGTCCACTCTAAAAAGCCCCAAACGGACTAAAGTCCGTTTGGGGAAGTTCGTTTTTAGTCTGTTTTCCCACGACTGAAGAGGCTGTGTGAAAAGTCCAAATTTGTAAAATTTTTCTTCGATTATGGTTAAAAAACGCAACATCTTTTTTGAAACTCAGAGTTTTCACACAGCCTCTGAAGTCGTGGGTTAGTAAAAATATTACTTTTTAGACCGGACTCATTCATACCACGAAACTATTTCGTATTCGCTTGTTGTTGGAAAAAACGGTGGAACTTGTGTCATAAATCTTGCATCATATCTTATAAGCTCGTTATATCCGGCACCGTTTGTATAGCCTGTTGTTTGAGCAGCTTTTTCGATAAGTCCGCCGTATATTTTTAATGCTCCCATATTCGGTGACCACGAATGAATATTTTCAACTGTAATCCCGCCGTCATAATTAAATAAAGAGGCATCTATTTCAACATCGCTATGGTTTGCAACATTATCTTTTATAACAACTTGCTTAGCGGCAACAATACCCAACATATCGTGAACAGCTGGATTAATAGCTGTTTTCCCATTAGGTAAAAATAAAATGGGTGGTTCTCTATATTTAACGTCATCTTCGATATAAACATTACCGTAGCTATTATTCTTTTTTGCGGTTCCAATTGTGTAGTTCCCATTAACTTCTCCTGAAACATATAGATTGCCTTTTTTATTCCATATTACACCATTGGGCGCAAGTGTGTCTAACAAAGCATTAACAGGAGTTGACCAGGATGATGTAGTAGTTAGCTTAACACTCCAGTCAACGGTTTTATCATCATGAAAAGTCAATCTTAAATCCTGTGCTTTATTAGTAGCATTATCGGCAAAAACCCTGCCTGAATAGTTTGCAGCGGTCTCAATTTTAGAAATATCCAAATTAAAAGGAACATTAACCGGTGTGTCTATTCCACCATAAAATTTAGGATCTGCTTTTCCAAATCCCCATTTATTGCCGACTGCCTTTAATCCCTTAGCCGTAACTTTTCCCATAAATACCGGTGATCCGAGTGTACGAAGAGTTTGGTTTGTGTGAAAAGGACCTGAAACAGTATCTCCGGTTACTAAATAACCCGCCCCCCAAGTGTCTGCAAAATAACCGAATTTTGAAAAAGTACTAGGACGTAATTCAACTTCAACAACATCTGTCCTTCCGTGATAAGTACCTTCGGAAATAATAGTGATTTTTTCAAAGTCAACCGGATTAGCATCACAAGCTCCCAAATAATCGCCGTGTGCTAAATGAGCGGGAACCGCAGATGCTGGTATTACAATTTCGTGTTTAGCAATTGGATTTCCCTGAGGTATATGGCAAATTGTAACCTTTCCCGAACCTGATAAAGGGTTACTGACATAGACATTAAGTGTACCGTTATTTATTGTTAAGTCTGCAAAACCCGTATCCCATGTTTTATTCATAAAAACTTCATTCGCCGCCATATTCGCACCCGCAACGGCAATATTGTGTGCATTTGTACGAACGTAATAGTTAGTAAAATTATCTATTGCATTATTGGTCAAATTATTATAATTATATCCGAAAACCAAAAATATCATGCTAAAACCAAGTACCATAAAAATTGCTGCTTTTCCACCCATAATATCACCTGTTTTTTAAGTTTCTTGCTGCGAGTCTTATTTGCCGCCAAAATGCACTTGAGTACTGCTGATCGTAAGCCGCGGAGTTTTCTACAGTAATATCAATCTGCATTGTGTAAATAGCGCTGGGAACCGTTATTGGGAAAGGTAATTTATTCCCAAGAGCATCAAAATAAGTCATCCTAAATTGAGTAATTCCCATATTTGCACTTTTTGCAGGATTACTGTTTAATACTCTATAGAGAAGTCTGTCTTTTGGATTTGGAGTTTGACTTAATTCAGAGACCTGTCCTGTATAATAATGCATTGTGTCAACAATTCCATCGTTATTATCATCGGTTAAATATGTTATGCTACTCGTATCAGCGGCTATAATTGACTTAGACGGGTCAGGAATTTTTGTCCAATCTTTGCAGTAACCAATTTTTCTAAAATCATATTCAATTAAATCGACAACAGCCACCAAATCCTGCTGAACGATCAAATCACCTCCGTAAGTAAATGTATTTTGGACGGATGCATCGTTTAGCCTCAGCAAAATCATAAAAAGCATCCCGCCGATAAGTGTGGAACCGAGAATATCCAATAATGTACTAAATCCCATTTTATTATCCTCTACCTAAAATAAAAATAGCTGTAAATTGTAAAAAGCCTTATGGTATCTGCCATAGATTTGCTTGTAACTTCCACGTTTAATCTTTTGTGCCAAGTTTTAGGTGATGTAGTAAGTGCCTCAGGATTGTTTGGTGTGATATAGCCTACACTGCATTTAATTTTAAAATCGGCAGATTTAAATGTTGTATCGGAAGAATCGTATTTTACAATTTTTACCAATCCATTATAATCATCAAAGTCATTAAAATTCGGATAAACTTCACTACCGTCAACACCTATTGACGAGAGTGATGCAGTTGAAGTTACGGAATTTGTATCAGTATTTTGATCAAATGATTTACCACTTGCTTCCTCAATAATGGAAGTGCCGAGAGAGACAGCGAGAACATCAAATTTAGTTTCCATCATAGCGGTGCTTGTTGTGAGGAAACCATTATTAACTCTTAAAATTACAAGAGTTAATAAAACCATAGCACCGACTGTTATCAACATTTGACCGGTATTCATTTTAATTTACCTTATTTGATGAAATTGTTTTCATTGACTTAATATAGCAACAATTTTTGTGCTAAAAAATATATTGCATTTTTAGCTCAAAATGATAATAATTGCTGTCGCAAGAAAATATCATGTAAATTTTACATGTCAATATTTATTCTCAATAGAATAATTGGACAAATTTGTTTTTTGAGTTATATACATTGTTACAATAATAAATGTGTGCTATTTAATCAAATTGTCATTCCCGAATGCTTTTATGTGGAATCCATTATGGAACAGATTCCAGCTTAAAATGTGCGGGAATGACATGAAAGATATAAATGCAAATTTGAGACTATTTTACTAATAAATTAACTGTTCTTATGTATATAACTCAATTTATTTTTATTAATGAGGAAAAGAATATATAAATTATGATTTTATCATCACTAACCAACTGCACCGATTCAAACTTTGATTTCGGGAAAATCGTTGGCTAATAGTAATAATAATATTGATAAACCACAATTATTTTTTAAGTTTAATAAAATCGTATTGCTGCATAATTTTTACCAAATTTTCGAATTTAGTTTCGGCTTCCCATCCGAGTTTTTCTTTTGCTTTTGTCGGTTTACCAATCAACAATTCAACTTCGGTAGGGCGATAATAATTTTTGGAAACTTCTACAATTAGATCACCGACTTTGAGATTTGTATTCAGATTAAACGAATCTGTAAAACTATCAATTACGCTGTTATCTAATTCTGCAATATATCCTTTTTCCTCGGCATCTTGTCCTTTCCATTCTATGGATATGCCAAGATTTTTAAAAGCATGATCCGCAAATTCGCGAACTGTATGAGTCTCTCCTGTTGCAAGAACGTAATCTTCCGCAATTTCCTGCTGAAGTATTCTCCACATTCCTTCGCAGTATTCAGGAGCATAACCCCAATCTCTTTTTGCGTTTAAGTTTCCGAGTCGAACAATTTTTTGATTGCCAAGAACAATATTTGCGGCAGCTCTTGTTATTTTTTTGGTAACAAAAGTATTTCCTCTGCGTTCAGATTCGTGATTAAACAGTATTCCGTTGGCTGCATAAATATTATACGCTTCGCGATAATTCACAATAATCCAATAAGCATAAAGTTTTGCAACTGCATAAGGAGAACGCGGATAAAACGGTGTGCTTTCACTTTGAGGAACTTCCCTTACTTTTCCGTATAATTCACTTGTTGAGGCTTGGTAAAGCTTGGTACCGTGTAATCCTGTTTCTCTTATTGCATCAAGAAAACGAAGTGTGCCAAGTGCATCAACCTGTGCAGTGTAATCGGGAATTTCAAATGACACTTTTACGTGGCTTTGTGCACCAAGATTATAAATTTCATCCGGCTCTGTTATTTCCAACAATCTATTTAAACTGCTGGTGTCAACGAGATCGCCATAGTGAAGAAACAATTTTTTGTTCATTATTTCTTTATTGTTGTAAAGATGGTCAATTCTTTCCGTGTTGAACGAACTGCTTCTGCGAACAATCCCATGTACCTCATATCCTTTTTCGAGTAAAATTTCAGTTAGGTAACTTCCGTCTTGACCTGTAATTCCTGTTATTAGTGCTTTTTTCAATTTGCTTCCTTATTAAAGTTTAATAAATTCTTTCTCAACATTTTGTAAATACCAATCGTAAGTTTTTTCAATTCCCCGCTTCAATTCAGTGAAATATTTCCATCCAAGATTTTCAAGACGAGAAACATCCAATAATTTTTTAGGCGTTCCGTCAGGTTTTGAATTGTCATAAATTATATTTCCCCCAAAACCAACGACTGATTTAATTGTTTCGGCAAGTTCTGCAATACTCAAATCTTTTCCGGTTCCAAGATTAAGGTGAGTGATTCCATTGTTGTAAATATCGGCTGCGTTAATATTTTCGAGCATAAAACGAATTGCATTTGCCAAATCATCCACGTATAAAAATTCTCGCATTGGCTTTCCGCTGCCCCAAACTGTTACTGTCTGTTCCTTATCTAATTTAGCTTGATGAAATTTCCGCAATAAAGCAGGCAGAACATGCGAAGTTGACAAGTTAAAATTATCAAACTGACCGTATAAATTTGTCGGCATAGCAGAATAAAAATTACGGTTGTATTGATTATAATAATTTTCGCACAATTTTATTCCTGCAATTTTGGCAATTGCATACGGTTCGTTTGTGCTTTCCAAATAACCGCTTAACAAGTATTCTTCTTTCATTGGCTGCGGAGCCAATTTTGGATAAATACATGAACTTCCGAGAAACAACAATTTTTCTACATCATTTTTGTATGCTGCATTAATGATGTTAGATTCAATCATTAAATTATTATAAATAAACTCAGCTCTGTATGTATTGTTAGCCAAAATTCCGCCTACGCGTGCAGCTGCATCAATTACAATATCAGGTTTTTCTTCGGCAAAAAAATTATTTACATCAGTTTGATTTATTAAGTCCAATTCTTTTGAAGTGCGCAGTAAAAGGTTTTCATAACCGTTTTGCTCCAGTTCGCGCAAAATTGCCGAGCCAACCATTCCCCGATGTCCGGCAATAAAAATTTTCTTTTTTGTGTAGTCTTTCAATGAAAATCCCATTATTTTTAATTTTAAATATAGTAAATTATTTTACTGCAAAAAGTGCTTTGGATTAGCAACTTTTATGGGCGAAATTTTTGATTATTTATTTTTATAATTGTTAAGTATTTTGCAACATTCTTAGAATAGTTAATGAAAGGTATTTAGGATGAAACATTTTTTAATTAAAATTGAATTTTTACTATTAATTAGTACTGCTATTTTAACAGCGAATTCAGGCAAAATGGATAAAGGTAAATTGGACGAAATGGAACAAAATAATAAAACGGAAATTGCAACATTCGGAGGCGGATGTTTTTGGTGTGTTGAAGCTATTTATGAAAAATTAGACGGTGTTATTTCAGTAACGTCAGGATATTCAGGCGGAGATGTAAAAAATCCTACTTATGAAGAAGTTTGTTCCGGAACAACAGGGCATGCAGAAGCAGCACAAATTGTATTCGACCCAAGTAAATTATCGTACAAAGATTTATTGGAAGTGTTTTGGGAAACTCACGACCCGACAACTCTGAACCGACAAGGCAATGATGTTGGCACTCAATATCGATCGGTAATTTTTTATAAAAATAAAAAACAGAAAGAAATTGCCGAAACATATAAAGCAAAGCTTGATAAATCAGGAATTTTTAAAAACCAAATCGTTACTGAAATTGTCCCTTTTGAACATTTTTACGAAGCTGAAAATTATCATCAAAATTATTATGAGCGGAACAAATCACAGCCGTATTGTCAGCTTGTTATTACACCAAAATTAGAAAAGTTCAAAAAAATATTTGGTGATAAACTTAAAAAATAGCACACAATATTTTTATAAAATATTTTGGAGAAAAATGTACGAAATAATTATAATTGGTGCCGGACCCGGTGGAATAAGTATGGCAGTAGAAGCACGAACATTCGGTGTTCCTGCCGATAAA
>CAZXDS010000040.1:7430-13089 GCA_964639525.1 uncultured Melioribacteraceae bacterium
ATAAAAGATAGAATACTATTTGATCTTACAACTACTAAAATAAAAGGCTCAAAAGTACTTGTTGTCGGCGGTGGAGATTCTGCATCGGAATATTGCCAATTCCTTTCAGAAGGTAGTGAAAACAACGAAGTTACTTTGTGCTACCGCAGAAAAACTATTTCACGAATGAATGATATTAACAGGGACAGTTTGCTCTCGTTAGCAGGAACTCAAAAGGTAAGATTAATGTTCGACTGCAACATCGAAGAATTGAGTGATGAAAACGGAAAACCAAAAGTTCATTTTAAGGAAGGAAATTACAAAGATGAAATTTTTGATTTCGTAGTTTACGCACTCGGCGGAACGACTCCGGAAAATTTTCTTAAAACAATCGGAATTGAATTTAACGGACCCGACCCTGTTTTGAAAGAAGGTTACGAAACCAATATTTCCGGTTTGTTTTTACTTGGTGATTTAAGTGCCGGTAAGAAAGGAGGCTCTATTATTTGGGCATTTAATTCAGCAAATACTGCAATGCGAAAAATTTGTACGGATTATTTGCAAAAGTAAAAAATAGAAGCTGTTTTTTACAACAGGAAAAGTATTCCTAAAATTACTGCCATTATTGAATTAGCAGCACCCAAAATTTTTCCGAATGTTCCTAAATCATATTTAGGAAGTTCACTATATTTTTTTTTCAAAAATCGTTTAAGTTTTTGTTTAGCAAATTCAAAATTATTTTTTTTTGTATTGTTATTAATCGAATCAATACTGCGGGAAAGTTTAAATTCCAATAATTTCCAATTTAACATATTATTTTTAGGACTTATAAAATCCGGTTCGTGAAAACGTTTGCTTTTCCGCTTATTAAAATTAGATAAATTCAGCAATGGCAAATGTTCGGGCAATTTTTGCTTAGAAGTTCTAATAGAATCAATTTTGGTTGAATCGGCAGCAGCGAAAGTTTTAGCAAAGTTTTGTCGGGCTGTCATCATTATCAGAAAAACGAATATGATTTTTTTGCTTGACATTTTTGTCTTAGTTAAAAATAATTTTTTGATAACAATTGTTTATAACTCATCTGTTTTAAATTAGTTCCATTGTTTTTTATAAAAAAGTTTATTTACTCACATCAAAAATGAATACAGTTAATATCTAAAATTGCATTTTACATTTTCCCGACTGTTTCATCGTTATGTTCAATGCTTGATAAAAATTCGGCATTAGGATTTTTTTCTTGTGCTAAATTTAAAGAGTAAGCAGATTCCGCAATAAAGACAAGGTTTCCCGATTTATCAAGATATAAATAATGTGCCCTTAATCTTTTTAGTTCATCAATATCTTCTTCATTTTCATATATTACCCAATAAGCTTTATAGGCATTCATTTGTGAAAACTCGCAAGTTGCCCCAAACTCGTGTAACAACCGATATTTAATAACATCAAACTGCAAAGCACCAACAACACCGATTACTTTTTTGTTGCTTTCCTTTTGAACAAAAAGTTGGGCAAGTCCTTCATCGGTTAATTGCTCAATGCCTTTTTCAAGTTGTTTGGACTTAAACGGGTCTCTGTTAATTACTACTCTAAAAATTTCAGGTGAGAAACTCGGAATCCCTTTGTACATAAATGATTCTCCCTGCGTTAAAGTATCTCCGATTTTGAATAAACTTGAATCATATAAGCCTATTACATCACCGGGGAAAGCGGATTCCACAAGAGATTTTGTTTGTGCCAAAAAAGATGCCGGACTGGGGAATTTTACTTTCCTATTTAATCTAACGTGGTAATAATATGTGTTCCGTTCAAATTTGCCCGAACACACACGCACAAATGCCATGCGGTCTCTGTGCTTGGGATCAATATTAGCGTGAATTTTAAAAACAAAACCGCTAAATTTTTCTGTATCTGGTTGTATTAGTCCGTTGGTCGTTTCCCTTGCTATTGGAGAGGGGGCAATATCAACAAACGTATCCAACAACTCTTTTACTCCAAAATTGTTCAATGCACTGCCAAAAAATACCGGTGCTAATTCTCCTGATAAATATTTCTCTTTATCAAAGTCGTCATAAACACCGTTAATCAGTTCTATATCATCTTTTAAATTTGAAGCATCCTCGCCAAATGTATTGAACAGTTCCTTGTCTTCCAACCCGTTAAAGAATAGCACATCTTCCTCAACACGCTGTTTGTTCACTTGAAAAAAGGCAAAAGTGTTTTTGTAAATGTTATAAACTCCTCTAAAACTGACACCCATCCCGAAAGGATAAGTTAACGGTCTTACTTTTATAGACAGTTTTTCTTCAATCTCATCTAATAGTTCAATTGGATTTCTGCCTTCCCTATCCAATTTATTTATAAAAATAATAACAGGAGTATTTCTCAAGCGGCAAACATTCATTAATTTTTCCGTTTGTTCCTCAACACCTTTTACACAATCAATAACAAGAATAACACTATCAACCGCAGTTAAGGTTCTGAATGTATCTTCGGCAAAATCTTTATGTCCGGGAGTATCCAAAAAATTAATCTTAAAATCTTTATAATTAAAAGTTAAAACAGAAGAAGCTACGGAAATTCCGCGTTGCTTCTCTATTTCCAAAAAGTCCGAAGCTGCAGTACGGGTTATTTTATTCGATTTTACCGAGCCGGCAATTTGTATTGCTCCGCTGTAAAGTAAAAGCTTTTCAGTCAGTGTTGTTTTGCCTGCATCGGGATGACTAATAATTGCAAATGTTTTTCGTTTTTGAATTTCTTTTAAAATGCTCATAATAAATTTAAGATTGTTTGTGTAAAAGTTGGATTACTTGAACTGTAAAAAGGCAGTCGGCTATCTGATGAAACTACTTAGAGAAAATGTAAAATTTTATATTTTTTTTTCATGATATTAAATATAAGTAAAAATACGATTTTGTGATATGTAAATTTGAACCCGTTATTACACGATTGTAATTAATTTAAAAATGTATTAACATTGGTGAAAAAATAAAACTATGCACACAAAAAATTAATACGGATAAAATACGTAAAACAGCAATGAGACAAAAAATAGAATCCACATTCCAGGATGCACTTCTTTTTTCCGTCCGGAAAATAATTTCATAAGAGGATATGCTACAAAGCCGGCTGTCATTCCAATACCGAGATTATATGTAAAACTCATCAAAGCAATAGTAATAAAAGCAGGAATTACTTCTGTTAAATCATTGAAATTTAAATTTTTGATAGGCGAAAGCATTAATACGCCAACAATTATTAAAGCCGAACCGTATGCATATGGTGGAATTATCGAAAGAACCGGAGCGAAAAAAAGTGCTGTCAAAAATAAAAAAGCAGTAACAATAGCAGTCAATCCGGATCTGCCGCCTGCTTCAATTCCTGCAGCAGATTCGATAAACGTCCCTGTTGTAGTAGTTCCTAGTAAAGCTCCAACAACTGTAGCCGTTGCATCACAAAGCATCGGTTTTTCAATTTCAGGTAGATTCCCGTTTTCGTCAAGAAGTTTCGCTTTATAAGAAACACCGATAAGTGTACCCATTGTATCAACAAAATCCATTACAAATACGGTGAGAATTACTGCAAAAAATCCCCACGAAAATGCTCCTTGAATATCAAGCTGTAAAAATATTGGAGAAATATCAGGTGGTAAACTTACCCATTTTTCCGGCAGTGGAGTTTGTCCAAAAATTATTCCGAGAATTGTTACCGAAATAATTCCTATCAAAATTGAACCGTTAACTTTTTTAATCATTAAAATACTAATCAATACAAACCCGAATATCGCCAAAAGAATAGAAGGCTGATGAAAATTTCCGACATTAACCGGTGCTCCGGGAACGCCAAGTGTAACAATCCCTGTTTCATTGAAGCCAATAAAAGCTAGAAAAAATCCAATACCAACCGCAAAAGCAATTTTAAGTGATTGTGGAATTGCATTAGCAAGCCAGCCTCGAATTTTGAATAATGTCAATAAAGTAAAAAGCACTCCTCCAATAAAAATAGCGCCGATTGCCGTTTGCCAACTATATCCCAATACTTTAACTACCGTGAAAGCTACAAAGGCATTTTCGCCCATATATGGAGCAATTGCAAAAGGACGTTTTGCATAAACTCCCATCGCAAGTGTTCCGAAAAAGGCACTTAATATTGTTGCTACCATAGATGGTCCAAAAGGAATTCCTGCCGCTTCGAGAATTTTGGGATTGACAACAATTATATAACCCATTGTTACAAAAGTTGTTACGCCCGCGATAATTTCCTGTTTTACTGTAGTATTTAACTCGGTAAGATTAAAATATTTGTTAAGCATTTTTGCACTCGATATTTAAATAATATTCTTGTTAGAATTATTAATAATAAGAAATTTAATAAATTAATAAGAGATATTTAAGACTAAATAATATTATGGTGTGCCGGAATCAGTTGATGATTCATTTTCATTCATATTGGTTATTTAAACTTTAAGAAACTTTTTTTACTTGGTGGAATAGCTTGCTCCGACTTTAGAACTATGGCACAAAGTTACACTCCCAAGGGGATGCTGTGCAAAAGAAATCTCAGAGACACACAAAGATATTATCCGGCAAATGCCGAATTGCTAAAACCAACCTGGTACATCAAAATATTATTTAGCAAATTAGAAAACTGCCGATGTTTTACCGTTAGTATAAATCTAAAAATAAATCCAAAATTAATTTTAAATGTTTTGCAAGTTAAAGGATTTTCTTGTGACAGACATAATAGAGAAGAAAATAAAAACAGGGTGATTGTTAGAACCGTATATTTTTCATTTAGCCTATAATTAGTAATAAATTAAAATCAGGAATTAAGACAAAGGATTGATAAAAAAAGTTACAAACAATGAGAACGAATTTTGAAGCTTCCAAGAGAGCGAAACTCGAGAGAAGCCATAATTTTAGACTTCTATTCCTGTTTTATCTTTTAAGGTTTCAACAAGCGTGTTAAATAATAAATCATTTTGAACCGGCTTGGTTAAAAATACATCAACGCCCGCATCATAAGCGTTATCTTTATCTCGCTGAAAAGCGTGTGCCGAAAGACCTACAATGGCAATGCCTTTATATTTTTCTTGTTCTCTGAGTTCGCGTGTTAATTGCAATCCGTCTTTTTTTCCGCGAAGTGAAATATCCATTAAAATTATATCGAATGTAAAATTTGCTAACTTTTCATAAAATGTATCTGATGAATCGCAAGTCTCAAGCTCAAAGACTCTTTTTAAAAAAATCTGTAAAAATCTCTGATTCTCATAGTCATCTTCAACTACTAATAATCTGGGTTTTTGTTTTACTGCATCAGGCATTGTAAATCCTTTATTTATTTGTAACGCTATTATCGAAAAAAAATCGAAATATTTTAGTCAAAAAATAATAAATCGGTCAATCAAATAAAACGTAATTAGTAAATAAATAATTTACTCAAATTTGGTGGTAAATAACTAAAATAAAAACATTTAAATTTTGTTGAAATTCCGGATAACGATAAAGAATTATTCTTCTTTTTTCAGTATTTTTATTTTTTGTGTAAATATTGATAAACTGGAATTTTTATGAGCAAATTAGAATTATTAAAAAAAATATTAAATGAAAGAATTTTAGTCTTAGATGGCGCGATGGGAACAATGATTCAACGTCATAATTTAAGCGAAGAAGATTTCAGAGGA
>CAZXDS010000040.1:13189-20665 GCA_964639525.1 uncultured Melioribacteraceae bacterium
CTGAATGCCAAAGCTGCTTTGTATGCAGTTCAAGAACTTAGTGAAGATTTGGGAATTGATATTCCGATTATGATTTCAGGAACAATAGTTGACCAAAGCGGGCGAACCCTTTCGGGACAAACAACAGAAGCGTTTTGGATTTCGATTGCACATACAAAAAATTTATTAAGCGTTGGACTAAACTGTTCGTTAGGCCCAAAACAGATGCGCCCTTTTATTGAAGAATTGTCAAATATTGCACAATGCTACATCAGTCTTTACCCAAACGCCGGTTTACCAAATGAGTTTGGAGAGTATGATGAATCTCCTGAAACAATGACTTACGTTCTTGAAGATTACGCCAAAGAGGGATTTTTTAATATCGTCGGAGGCTGCTGCGGAACAACTCCCGAACATATTAAAGCATTTGCCGAAATGGCAAAAACTGCCTCGCCGCGAAATATTCCGGAAGTAAAACCATACACAAGGCTAAGCGGTTTAGAGCCTTTGGTAATAAGACCAAACACAAACTTTGTAAATATTGGCGAAAGAACAAACGTTGCCGGTTCGCTAAAGTTTGCCCGTCTGATTAAAGAAGAAAAATTTGAAGAAGCTCTAAGTGTTGCACGGCAGCAAGTTGAAAACGGTGCTCAGATAATTGATATAAACATGGACGAAGCAATGATTGATTCTGAAAAATCAATGGTTCGTTTTTTAAATATGTTAATGTCCGAACCTGATATCGCTCGTATTCCCGTTATGCTCGATTCTTCAAAGTGGACTGTTATTGAGGCAGGGTTAAAATGTCTGCAAGGCAAAGGGATTGTTAACTCAATCAGTTTAAAGGAAGGCGAGACTCAATTTAAAGAACACGCTAAAAAAGTTTTGCGTTACGGCGCCGCCGTTTTGGTTATGGCTTTTGACGAGAATGGACAAGCCGATACATTTGAAAGAAAAATATCAATTTGTAAAAGAGCATATGACATTTTAGTAAATGAAATAGGATTTCCTCCACAGGATATAATTTTAGATCCGAATATTTTTGCGATTGCAACGGGAATTGAAACACACAACAATTACGCTGTTGATTATATCAATGCAGTAAAGTGGATAAAGAAAAACTTACCTTTTGCTAAAGTTTCGGGTGGCGTAAGCAATGTTTCGTTTTCGTTTCGCGGCAACAACCGTGTGCGTGAAGCAATTCATTCGGCGTTCCTTTATCACGCAATTAATGCAGGAATGGATATGGGAATTGTAAATGCCGGACAGTTGGAAATTTATGAGGAAATCCCAAAAGACTTTTTAGAAAGAGTAGAAGATGTAATACTTAACAGACGAGATGATGCTACTGAGCGCTTAATCGATTTTGCAGAAACCGTTAAAGGTAAAAAAAAGGAAGATGATAAATCGATACTCGAATGGCGTAAAGGTAATGTTGAAGAACGGCTGAAACATGCTTTGGTAAAGGGAATTACTGAGTACATAGATGTGGATGTTGAAGAAGCTCGCCAAAATTATCCTGCTTCGCTGCAAATTATTGAAGGACCTTTAATGGCAGGAATGAATGTTGTAGGCGAACTGTTCGGTTCGGGCAAAATGTTTTTGCCGCAGGTTGTTAAAAGCGCAAGAGTAATGAAAAAAGCTGTTGCCATTCTACTGCCGTACATTGAAGCGGAAAAATTAGAAAGCGGAGATATGACAAATGCCGGAACTGTTTTGCTTGCTACGGTAAAAGGAGATGTTCACGATATTGGCAAAAACATTGTCGGCGTTGTACTTGGCTGTAATAATTACGATATAATTGACCTTGGAGTAATGGTGCCGACTGAAAAAATTCTTTCAACTGCTGTTGAAAAGAACGTTGATATCATTGGACTTTCCGGATTGATAACACCATCACTTGATGAAATGGTTCACGTAGCAAAAGAAATGGAACGAATGAAAATGCACAAGCCTTTGCTGATTGGCGGTGCAACAACTTCGCGTGTTCATACTGCGGTTAAAATTGCTCCGGGCTACAGCGGACCGACAATTCACGTTCTTGATGCTTCCAAAAGTGTTCCGGTTACAAGTCAGCTTTTAAACAATGATGCTCGTGAAAAATTTACCGATAGCATATCGGCGGAATATGACATAATCAGAAAAAATCATTTCAATAAAAATGCCGCCAAATCTTATTTAACAATTGAACAGGCAAGGGCTAACAAATTAAAAATTGATTGGAAAAAAGAAAAAATAATAGAACCGAATCAAACCGGTATAAAATCATTTCAAGATTTCCCCTTGGAAAAGTTAGTCGATTTTATTGATTGGACACCGTTTTTTATTGCATGGGAATTTAAAGGAAAATATCCCGAAATATTTAATAATGAAAAATACGGAATTGAAGCAAAAAAATTATTTGATGATACTAAAGTATTGCTGAATAAAATTATTGAACAAAAATTAATTAAGGCAAATGCAGTGTGGGGAATATTTCCGGCAAACTCCATTGAAGATGATATTTATCTTTACGAAAATGAGGACAGCACTGATGCTGCTATCGCGTTTCACACACTTAGGCAGCAAGGGAAAAAAGCATCGGGAATCCCTAATATTGCTTTATCTGATTTTATTGCACCGAAAAAAAGCGGGCAAAAAGATTATCTTGGTTTGTTCGCGGTAACCGCAGGAATTGGTGTTCCTGCTTTGGTTAAAAAATATGAAAATGAGCACGACGATTATAGCGCAATTCTTGTTAAGGCTCTTGCCGACAGGCTTGCTGAAGCATTCGCCGAATATCTTCATAAAAAAGTTAGAACCGAATATTGGGGATATGCCACACATGAAAATTTATCGCACACTGAGATTTTAAAGGAAAACTATTTCGGAATTCGTCCTGCACCCGGTTATCCGGCACAGCCTGATCACACGGAAAAAATCACTCTTTTTAATTTGTTGAAAGCAGCAGAAAAAACCAACATCGAATTAACCGAATCACTTGCAATGTTTCCCGCTGCGTCAGTTTGCGGATTATATTTTGCAAATTCAAAATCCAAGTATTTTACTATTGGTAAAATAGGAAAAGATCAAGTTGAAGATTATGCCTTGCGAAAAAATCTTTCTATTTCAGAAGTTGAAAAATGGATGGGCAGTAATTTAAATTATTAAAGGATAAAATGTTACTAATCAACCTGACGATTATCAATATTGTCTGAGTATAATTTATTCTCAACTTTTTATAAGATGTTCATTAGCAGCGGTTCGGGGTCAAAATTAAGATTACAAAAAACAACACGTTAAGAGTATATAAAAAAATATTTTTCCGATTAAATTTGCCATATTTCTGTAACACAGATTATTAATCTGTGTTACAGAAATTTTGACTCTGAATTGCTGTTCATTAGTTCAATGTTTGACATTTAAATTTTATTTTTATTACTTTTCCAATTATAAATTGATTTGCTGATTTAACATCAGCTTAATCGGGAGATAAATATGAACGATAGAATAGTAATAAACCCGGACATATGCCACGGAAAGCCTGTAATTAAAGGAACGAGAGTTCTCGTAAGTAACATTTTAAGTTCATTGGCCTCAGGTTTATCATTTGAAAAAATACTTGAAGATTACCCGAATATTTCAAAAGGAGATATCTTAGCATCTCTTTCTTTTGGCAGCAGATTATCAAGTTTTGAAAGCCATTCTTACGATGTTAAAGTTTCATGAATTTTTTTTTAGATGAAAATATTCCTAAATCGGTTGTTAAATATTTAACAAAACAAGGCAATTCAGTATTTGATATCAGAGCTACTAAAAACGAAGGAGCAGAAGATTCAATTATATTTGAAATGGCTCAAAAGGAACATGCTATTTTCGTTACAACTGATAGAGATTTTTTTCACACTATTCCATACTTATTTGAAAAACATTGCGGTGTTATTGTTATTGCATTGAGACAACCCAATAGTATTCAAATTAAAAATAAAATCATATGGGCGCTTGATAATTTAGACTTTTCTACTTTTACCAATAAAATTCTTTTATTGAAGGACAATCAATATACAATATCAGGGAAATAAAAACCTAATAAAATATTAAAGGACATAAATTACTATGATTATACAAAAAAAATATTTGCCAAAAATTGTTATTCTGTTGTTAGCTTTTTTTGCATCCCAATCATTTGCCCAAAGCAAATTTTCTGTAAAGGATAATTATACTAAAACAGAATATCGAATTCCAATGCGGGACGGCAAAACACTATATACCGCCGTGTATTCACCAAAGGATGTTTCCGAAAAGTATCCGATACTTATTTGGCGAACTCCGTATTCGTGTGCACTTTATGGAAGCGGAAAATATCGTCATATGCCGAAAGAACTTGCCGAAGAAAAGTTTATTTTTGTTTACCAAGATGTTCGGGGTAAATTTATGTCCGAAGGAAAGTATGTAAATATGCGTCCGTATATTCCAAACAAAAAGGACAACAGCCAAGTTGATGAAAGCAGTGATGCTTATGACACTATTGATTGGCTTGTAAAAAACGTTTCCAATAATAACGGAAAAGTTGGAATGTATGGAATTTCTTATCCGGGATTTTATGCCGCAATGTCAACAATAGATGCACATCCGGCACTAAAAGCAGTTTCGCCCCAAGCACCGATTGCCGATTGGTTTATTGATGACGACATGCACCACAATGGAGCTTTATCCCTTTTAATGTCGTATAATTTCTTTTCCGTTTTTGGTGTACATCGCGATAGTTTAACTACTCACTGGCCTCAACGGAAAAAATATGCTTCGCCGGATGCATACTCATTTATGCAGCATTTGGAACCGCTTCATAATGTAAACAAATTGTATTATCACGGGACAATTGAATTTTGGAATGAAATACTTGAGCACCCGAACTATGATGAATATTGGCAAAGCCGAAATACTTTGCCGCATTTTAATAATGTTAAACCCGCTGTAATGACTGTCGGCGGTTGGTATGACAGCGAAGATTTTTACGGTTCAATTCATACCTATAAATCTATTGAAGAAAAAAATCCCAAGGCAAAAAATATTCTTGTGATTGGACCTTGGCCTCATGGATGGTGGGCAAGAAGCAGCGGCAATAAATTAGGAGATATGAATTTTGGCGCAAAAACGAGTGAGTTTTACCGGCAAAAAATTCAACTGCCGTTTTTCAAATATTACTTAAAAGGGAAAGGAACATTTAATCAGCCGGATGCTTTTATGTTCAATACCGGAATAAATAAATGGCGTTCATTCGAGCAGTGGCCTCCAAAAAATATTTTTCAGCAGACAATGTACTTGGGTAAATTTGGCAAATTATCTTTTATAAAACCTATGGAAATAAATAAAAACGGTTTTGACCAATACATGAGCGACCCCAATAATCCGGTTCCATATACTGCAAAAATTTTGGATTCACGAAATTTTTATAATAAATCTTATATGAATGAAGATCAAAGATTTGCTTCATACCGTCCGGATGTTCTTGTCTATGAAACCGAAACACTGAAAAATAGCATAACTCTTGTCGGAAAAATTACTGCGGATTTATTTGTTTCAACAAGCGGGACTGATGCCGACTGGGTTGTTAAACTGATTGATGTTTATCCTGACAGTTCATCAAATCCGAAACCAAATCCCAATAAGGTTGAAATGGGCGGATACCAATTGTTAATCCGTTATGATATTATGCGTGGCAAGTATCGCAACAGTTATGAGAAACCGGAAGCATTTATACCAAATAAAGTAACCGAAGTGAAAGTTCCGCTCCAGGATATACTGCATACATTTAAAAAAGGACATAAAATAATGATTCAAATTCAAAGTAGTATGTTTCCTTTTTATGATGTAAATCCGCAAACTTTTACTGATATTTATCATGCTAAGGGAAAAGATTTTAAGAAAGCAACAAACAGAGTCTATTTCTCAAAAGAGTATCCATCATCAATTAATTTTAACATTATGCCTTAAATGAAAGGAAAATAAAATGGAAAATTTGATCAGCAAAAAAGATTTGGAAAAATGGGCGGACTATTTATTAAATCATTCACTCGGCGGCATTACTAAGGATGATGTTGTGATGTTAAAAGGCGAACACATAGCTTGGCCTTTGATTTCAATTTTACAAAATAAGATTTTTAAAGCCGGCGGTATTGCTGACGTAAATATTGTTGCTCCGGATAATGATCGCGGACAGGTTTGGGGAGCTTCGATTGAAAAGTTCGGGTCAAATGAACAAATTAGGAAAGTACCGAAATGGCACGTCGATAGATACAAAGCAATGACAAAATATATTGAAGTTCTTGGAGCCGAAAGCCCTGATTTGTTTATAGGAACAAATGAAGAATTAGCTCAGGAAGTTATGTTAGCTGACGAACCGGTTAAAACCATCCGACTTTCAAAAAAATGGGTTCTTACGCTTTTTCCAACAAAAGGTTTTGCCGATATTGAAGATATGAGCATCGAAGAATATACGGATGTAATTGTGAAGGCTTCTACTGTTGATCCGCAGTTGTTGGAAGAAGTTGAGTCGGATATTTATGAGGTTATGAATAATAGCAGTAAAATAAGAATAGAAACCGAGCACCCGAAAACCGGAAAACAGCTTACTTTGGAAATGAGTATTGCCGAAAGGAATATTATTAAATGTACGGGATTGCGTAATTTTCCGGACGGTGAAGTATTTACAAGTCCCAATGCAAACACAGTGCAAGGCGAAATATTTGTTGATTTACCAGTATTTCAGGGCGGAACAACTATTCAAGGAATTTACCTGAAATTTGAAAACGGTAAAATTATTGAATATACAGCGGAGCAGGGTTATGAGGCTTTGCAAAAAATTATTGAAACTGATAAAGGCTCGCACCGGCTTGGTGAAGTTGCACTCGGTATGAACAACGGAATTGAAAAAGTTCTTAAACATCCGCTGTTTGTCGAAAAAGTCGGAGGAACTCTTCATATTGCAATTGGTGCAAGTTATCCCGAATGCTATACGGAAGATGCCGGAAATCTTACAGTTGATGAATATTTTGAAAAGGGCGTTTTAAATAAATCCGCACAACACGTTGATATTGTTACTGATTTTAGACCCGGCGGAACAGGGCGTGCAGTTTATTTGGATGACACCAAACTTTATATTGAAAACAATATTTGGAAAGTTCCGTAATAGCAAATAACATTTGCAAACTTCTTTCTATAAGTTTTTACAAAAAAATATAGTAAATCAAATATAAACTAAATGTTACCTGCAAGCAGTAAAAAAAAGGAGAGTATAATTTTAAAAGAGTTCCTTTATAATAGAATAAAGTTTATTTTTGTGTAAAAATTAAATGATGGAAAAGAAACAATATGGCTAAAAAAAAATCAATCAAAAAGATTAACAAACCAACATAAAAAGTCTCATGGTGTTGTAGGTATATTTGGAGATAAAGCAAAATTACATGATGTAACAGTTGGTAAAATTTCACATCTTGTAATTGAACAGCTTGAAAAAGA
>CAZXDS010000041.1:0-18566 GCA_964639525.1 uncultured Melioribacteraceae bacterium
CATTAACCGAATATGTTGATTTTGAAGTTATGGGCGGTTATATGTGGGACGATGACCCGACTATGTTCTCTTCGTTTTATCCTAACGGAAACGGCGGAATGAATTTAGTAATTACACCTGAGCATAAACGGCTTTCACTCGCGGGCGGAAGTTTCAGCACAACTATCGGTCCATTTGTTTTCAGAGGTGAGGCGGCATATTATTTCGGGAAATATTTTAATACAATTACTCCGCAAATCAATCAAGGTGTTATAAAAAAAGATTACCTGCACTACATGATTGGAACTGATTTTTCTTTATTCGATGTTAATTTCAGCATACAATTTATTCAAAAAGCAATTATGAATTATGAAACCATCATTAAACCTAATCCGTTGTTCAAAGATAAATACAACAATATGATGACGTTCCTTGCCCGCTATTCAATGCTGAACGAAACTTTAGACCTTGAATTTTTTTCTTATTATGATTTTGAATATAATGATGCATTAATACGACCGAGAATTTTATACGATTTTTCCGACAGTATAAATTTACAGTTCGGAGCAAATATTTTTACCGGTACCGAAGGGCAATTCGGACAATTTAATAAAAACGATATGCTTTACGGAAAAATTATTTTTAGTTTTTAACTCTGTTTTTTTAATCCAAATAAAGTGGAAAGTATGCAAACATATAATGTGAATTTTAAAAGAATCGTAATAAATTTTCTTCTATTGTTTTTTCTATCAGTGGTTATTTCAGCACAATCTAAAAATGAAGATTTAATTATCGGGAAATGGCTGATGCCCAACAAGATGGGAACTTTAAAAATATATAAATGCAATAATCATTTTTGCGGTAAAATTATTGATATGGAACAAAAGGCAAAAAATGGCGGTCCGCTGCTTGATGTTGAAAATCCTGTTGATAGTTTGAAAACCCGTCATGTTGTCGGCTTGCAAGTAATGTCGGGCTATAAATATGCAGAAAAAAACAAATGGATTGACGGGAATTTCTATATCCCGAAAAAAGGAAAGGAAGCCTCGCCGGATTTTATTTTAATCGATAAAAATCATCTTAATATTAAAATTCATTTTCTAATTTTTTCAAAAACAATTGAATTAACACGAGTAACACAACACAAGTCCGTACAAAAAACAAATGATATTAAGGAAAAATAAAATGAAAATAGTTATTAAAATTGCCGCCATATTTGCTGTAATTATCGGTTTACTTGCCGTTGTAACAGGCAGTCGTGTTCTACTCGGTTTGTTCGACCCGGGTTATCAATATTTCACACTGCTCATTGTTTATAATATAATATTTGGATTAATTTCAATTGCTGCAGGTATTTTAATATGGCGGAAAAACAGCAAAGCACTTCTTTTGTCATACATTATAACCGGTTTTCACATTATTGTTCTTATACTGCTGCTCACAATTTTCCGCGAGATAATATCAATTCACAGCATAGAAGCAATGGCATTCAGATCGGTTATCTGGATAATATTTAGTTTAATTGTTTGGAAAAGTACTCCGGTGTTCGCCTCCTATCCAAAGGATTCCGTGAAAAAGAGACGGTAATAATTTTTTCGTTCAATTTATTTTGCAAGCACGGTGCAAAACATTCCAAACATTTCCGTTTTGAACGAAGAGCATATTTCTGTAACACAGATTAATAATCTGTGTTACAATTAGTGTAGAAATGTATTTTCATTTCCGTTCGGATTTATCAGGCAAGCACAAAACAAAACATTCTCACATATTTCCATTCGGATTTATCGAACAAGAGCAAAATAAACCATTTCCCAAACATTTCCGTTGCATTTATGCAACGGATTAAATTTTTAAATTACCATTCGGCTTTCCCGAAGGGGTCTGTGACAGCCACATTTTAAAAACTGTAGTGTTTTTCTTTGGGCTATCACAGATCCGTTTCGGAAAGCCCGTGCGGGGTGGGTTTTCTCGTAATCCGTTGACTGAAGTCAACGGCAATGCTTTTACTGTTTTTTGAAGAAATTGAAACTGACTTTTTCATTTCCGTTGCATTTATGCAACGGTTTAACAATTTAAAACAGTACACGGCTTCAGCCACATTTTAAAAACTGTTGTGTTTTTCTTTGGGCTGAAAGCCCGTGTGGGGTGTGGTTTCCTCGCAATCCGTTGACTAAAGTCAACGGCAATACTTTTGTTTTTTTTGGGCTTTTCTCTCTTATCCGTTGACTGAAATCAACTGCAATGCTTTTGCTGTTTTTTGAAGAAATTGAAACTGACTTTTTCATTTCCGTTGCATTTATGCAACGGTTTAACAATTTAAAACAGTACACGGCTTCAGCCATATTTTAAAAACTGTTGTGTTTTTCTTTGCGCTGAAAGCCCGTGTGGGGTGTGGTTTCCTCGCAATCCGTTGCTAAAGTCAACGGCAATACTTTTGTTTTTTTGGTGAATTTCCTCGCAATCTGTTGACTGAAATCAACAGCAATGCTTTTGCTGTTTTTGGGGAATTTTTCCGCTTTCCGCCGGTTGTCAACAAGAATATACGAGGATGGTTTGTTTTACTTTTGAAAATGGGGAGGGATTGTTTATTATTCATTAAATCAATAATAAATTATTTCAGCCGAAAAGGAAACACAATAACGGCTTTCTGTTCAATTTGCTTCATATCCTTAGGCAAAGGTTCAAACCTCCATTGCCTTAAAGACGAAATCGACACTGCTTCAAGACGTGCATCGGCTTTAATAAGCGGAAAAACTTTACCCACTGTTCCGTCCGGCAAAATTGCAAACTTCAATTTTATATCAATTTCTTTTGAAACACCGCCCGGATATTTCGGTAACGAATAACTGTAAATTTTTCTTATTCCTCTTCCACCGAAATCAATTTTAAATCCTGTACTTCCTTTATTTATACCAGTTTTTTCATTCCCCTTATTTGTATTTGACTTTTTATCAACAGCCGATTTTACATTTGTTTCGGATTTACTTTTAATTTTTGATTTTTTTTCTTTAATTATGTTTTCGTTAGTATTCTCTTTTGCTTTTGGTAAATCAACTTTTTTTAGCTTTGGTTTTTCTTTTATCTTTTTGGAAGGAGGTTTGGCGACAGTTTTAGTTTTGTTTTTCGTCTTCCCTTTTACACCCGATTTACTGATATGCCCATAGGTACCAAAACCAACAGTAACAAATTCTTCTGTTTCATTTTTTGCAGAAACTGTTACTAAAAAAAGTAATCCCGCTAAAATTAGATGAATGCTGATTGAAATAATCCAAGATAATTTATTTTCATTTCCTCTGGACATAAGAATTATTTCTTTTCTGTTTCAATGGTAAATTTGTTTATACCAACACCTTTTGCAGCATCTATTACTTTGATTAAAATATCTATAGAAACTCTTTTATCCGCACGAATTATCACATTTTGCGATTTGCTTTTTTGAATCAACTTGTTCAGTTCCGCAGCAAGAGCACCTAATTTTACATGCTTTCTGCCGAGATAAACATTATTCTTCGCTGTAATTGAAACAATCAGTTTTGAGGGAATGGTCTGCTCATTATGTTTGGCACTCGGCAGTTTAACTTTCACACCGGTTTGAATAACAAATTGCGATGTAAGTAAAAAGAAAATTAATAAAAGCATCACAATGTCTGTCAATGACGAAAAGCTGAAAACACTTATTGGTTTCTTGGTCATTTCAAATTTCATAATTCACCTACAGTTCCAGCTCAACTTCAGTTTCTGTTTCCGGGTTTGATGTTGAACTCAATTCTTCCATAATATCAACAACATCGTTTGAAACAACTTCCATATCAATTACTAATTTAGTTATTGCACTAACGAGATAATTGTAAAAAGTGAGTGCAACTATTCCCACCGCCAAACCGAAAGCAGTTGTGAGCAATGCTTCCCAAATTCCTCCTGCTAAATCGCTTGGATTTGCCGAACCTTGCATATTTTGAATTTTCATAAATACACGAATCATTCCGGTAACTGTTCCTAGAAAACCCAGCAACGGTGCTACACCGGCAATTGTTGCCAAAACCGATAAACCTTTCTCTAATTTGAATACTTCCTGCTTTCCGGCACTGTCAATTGCTTCTTTAACACGCTCACGCCCAAACCTGTATTTTTTTAACCCTTTACGAATAATGTTTGCTGCCGGTGATTTCTCTTCCATACAATAAGCTGTTGCCGAAGAAATGTCCTTTCTCTTAAGCATTCCTCTTAATTTCACAAGAAAAACCGGTACGTTCATTTTTGATCTTCGGATTACAATATATCTGTTAACAATTATATAAGCAGCAATTAATGAAGCAAGTAAAATAAACACCATTAACCAGCCGCCTTGCATCACAATATGAAGTAAATTCATTTTAAACCTTTTTGATTATTAAAACTTATTCTTAATTCTAAAATTCATTGCTTCTTTTACAGTTTTAAAATACCCGATACGAACTCTGTACCATGTACTTTTTAACTGGCTCAAATATGTTTTCACTATGAAAGCATCAAACCCGACATTACGCAATTTTTTCACATACTGTTCAGCTTTGGTTTTATTTCTTCGAGATGAAACTTGAACACTGTAAACACCATTCTGTAAAAATATTAAATTTCTTACCTGTTTCTCATCAGGGAATGAACGGTAAAGACTACCGGATTTTTCATTCACTATGTTTTTGTTCTCTAATTGCTTTACTTCGTTTTTTGAAACATCTCCCGATTTAGAAGCCGTAGATTTTTCTATAGTAGATTTTTTTTTATCACTTTGACTATTTAATTCTGTATTATTATTACTTGAATTTTTTATATCAGAATTATTTTCTATCGGCTGCAATTTTTTGTGTATCAATGTGTCGGGAATATTTTGCTGCGAAACTTCAGGAGTTCCGTCCCCTGTAACGAACATGAAATAAATACCCAAAATACCGATTAAAACGAAAACTCCGATTAACATCCATAAAGTTTTACCAAATTTAAACTTTTTCTTTATATCGTCAAGTTTGCTTCTCTTTGCCGATTCTTCTTCAAATTCTCCGGGGCTGTATATAACAGTTTGAGTATCTGTATTTGATTCATCTTCCTCATTTTCAACTAATTCTTCTTCCACCTGTTCATCGTTATTATCCTCTTCCTTATCCGGGTCTTCACTCGAATGATCAACAGATTCAAATAATTCGGAAGCTGCTGTTTTCTTATTCTCTTCAACATCCTTACTTGTTGTTTCTTTTGTAGTGTCTGAAATTTTTTCTTCAGTTGTACTATCGGTCTCAGGGTTATCTGCTTCCAACTCTTCCTTCAGTTCATCACCCCAATCCCAATTTATTTCTTCATTTTCACCGGAATCATCATTAGTATCCTCACTGCTGCTATTTTCTTCTAATTCAATTTCTTTCTCGGATTCGTCCGGAATACTCTCATCTTGAACAACAGAATCACTTTTTGATGCTTCTTCTTCCGGTAAATCAGGCTCAACAGTTTCGGTAGAATTACTTTCTATATTCTCGGTTTCTAATTCAATGTCGGAATCAGCTTCATTTTCTTCAAACACTGATTGTTCCGGTTCCTCAATTGGTTCCTCAACCGGCTCTTCGTCAGTTATCTCTTGAGTAATTACATTCTCGGAAACCATTTGTTTTAAATCGTTATCCGTGGAATCATCCACAATACTGTCGTCAATGTTTTTTGCAACGTCCTCTTTTGAAGCAAATTCATTCCAAATATCATAGTCGGATATCTTCTCTGTATTTGCAACAAGCCGCTGCACTTTTTCTTCGAGTGTAGCCAACATTTTTTCAGAAGAATCACCAGTTGAAGCGCCACTTTGAATTCCGCTCGCAGAAACTAAAGGTTTTCCCACACTTATGCTGAAGATATTTTCATCAAATTCTAAATAGTCTTGATTTGAACTATCTAAATTAAAAGTTAAATACATTGCTTTTGAAGTAGTAGTTGAGTCGGTTGCTTCGGGTAGAAATATTAAATTTCTTTTTGCAGACACTCCTATGTTCTCGCCGCGCTCTTCTCTTAAAAGCGGCTCTTTTTTTAATGAAAATATCCCAATCCCAGGAATGTTAATCGCATCATCATAATTTAATATTTCAGAAAGCCTATTCAACATCATTTCAAAAGCCAAATCTTTTTCTGAAACAGCGATACCAAGAATTTCTGCGATTTTATTTTTTAACGCGTCTTTATCCATTTTATTTTTTAATTATTAAAATTTTTTATAATTTCATTACCAACTATAGCTTATACCGCCAATTACATCAAATGGTTTTTCCCTGTAACCTGAGAATAAATAATTATTTTTATCCAATATATTTTCAAACTGAACGCTTAAACTTAAATATTTAGTCATTGCATATCTTAATTCAACAGATGCATTGAAGTAGTCCGGTATCTCCTCCAAATTTGTTCCGTTTATATATGCTTTCGTAAAATACATCATCATTAATTTTATATTGAGTGATTTAGTAATATCGTAGCCATAAGCTAAATCTGATTTAACAATGGGTTGATAAGGGACACGATTCCCATTTCTGAATTTAACATCTTGCAAATTAACATTGCCGAAAAAATATCCGTAGGGACCTCTGTAAAAAAGGAAGTTAAAAAAGACGGAAGCTTTTTTAACATAATCAGTAGATTTTAATTCTAAATCAGCAGGATTGACCCCGCCCTCAAAATATGGTAAATTTTCAATTATTTGATAATTCACACCACCATTAATTTCAAAATATTTATAAAATTGATACCGAATAGCCAATGTGAAATCAGTATTATTCATTACAAAAAGATGATTGAAATTAAATTTCTTCAAATATTTGTTGCTGTTTTGAAAATCCGCTATAGTTTTATATTTCGCGAAAGGTTCGTATTTTGCAATCAAGGTAAGATTACGATCAATTCGTGCTGTTAATTCAACGATTGGACTTAATAATAAATTGGTATCTTGCTTTGAATACACCGCACCTAAATTTACATTCAATTCTTTATAAGGGTTGATATTTAACAACACCTTGCCGCCGTAATAATAGTTATTATTTGAAAGAACCGGGCTATTCTTAAAACTCTGTGTTTTATAAATACCTGATGTTGACAATGAAATTCTATCCCACTTGTATGTAAACTCGGCATTTCCTTTAATTATTGTTTCTTCCAAATCATTTTCGTGAAATTTAACATTTCCAATCTTGCCTGAAATTGTGTAATTAAATTTCTTCGAATAATAATTTTGAATTTTCACTTCACCATCTGCATATTCATTTTTTCTTTCAAACTTTGGCGTTGATGAGGCAAACAGATAATACTGCTCTCTTTTATAATTACCTACAATTGTAAATTTACTGCCGGGTAAAAATCCGGAATTATGGCTTATATTAAAATCACTGCCGAGTTTGAATTTTGAACTATTATACTCTGAGAGCGGCAAATAATCTTTAACATTTATTCCGGAAATATTAGCAAATAAATGTGCGTATCCTTTATTCAAATGATAATTAAATTTACCTATCGGCTGTGCATAAATTCCGGCTCCAACTTCAACTTGCCCATTGTAATAATGTTCACTTTTATGAACCAAAATCTTTTGTGATTGCGGTTTTGAAAATGATGCAAGAGAGAGTTTTTCAGATGATATATACGGCTTAAAATATTGTTTGCTTAGAACAGAAATTAATTTCGGTTTATGCTTTTTCATTATTTTGATATTAATTTTCTGCACGCCGGTTATTATAAACTCGGGTAATTCGATGTTTTGATCTTTTGACTTTTTTTGAGAAAAAAGAATAATTGGTATTGTTAAGAATAATATTATTATTTTTTTGATTGTCATAATTTTTTTAATTTATTTTTTACTTCCCTGCCAAAATCATCATGCTTATGTTTTTTGTACACCGCCCGGTAAAGACTTTTTGCCTTTTTCTTATCACCAAGCCTAACATAACAATCACCAAGTTTAATCATTGATTTTATATACCACTCATCATAATTTGAGAAAAGAGATTCAACGCGTACAAACGCCGAAATAGCATCATCAAGTTTATTTTCCTGAAAAAGTGTAAGTCCGTAGTAGTATTGAGCTTTAGCTCCGAGGTCATCTGTTCTCTTTTCTCCCAAATCTTTAAAAAGAATTTCTGCGTTTTCAAAACTCTGCCTTGCTAATTCAATAAGCCCCATTTCAATTTTTGCCTTAGCTCCAAAAACGGTGTTATCATAGTAATAGATTATTCTATTAAAAGTACTAAATGCCTCCGAAACATTACCTGCATCAAGTTGCACTTGTGCCTTCATAAACAATAATTCTGCTACTCTCGGAGATTTTGGAATTTTATTAACTTCATCTGTATAAAGCTTAATTGCTTCAGGATATTGATTTTTTAATTTATATATTTTGCCTAATTCCAAAGTGGCTGCAATTCCAATCTCCAATTTTGGAGACAGCGAAATAACTTTTAGAAAATTCGATTCCGCAACAGTATCTTCATTTAACATTGAAGCACTTTTCCCTACCCAATAATAAGCCTGCGGCGCATGTACACTTTTAGGATATTTTTGAATTAGCTCTCGGTAACTTTCCTCAGCTAACTTATAATTTTCATTACTAAAATAAATTTCACCTTTTTTCAGCATTATTTTTGCGTTGTATTTTGACTTTGGATGCGTAACAACAAATTGATTGATAAAATTAATTGCATTATCAGGCTGATCTTTAGCAATGTAGCAATATTGAATGCCTGTAACGGCATCATAAACGTATGATGACGCAGGATAATCATCAATAACTTTTGCATAATAACTTATTGCATTTTCATAACTGCCTTTATTAAAATAACAATCTGCTATTGAGTAAAACACAATTGGTTCTAACGGTGAGTTCGGATATTTGCTCATAACCAACTGATATTCGTTTATTGCCGTGTCATAATTGCCCTGCTTAAAATGCATCCAAGCAATTACAAATTGGGCATCATCTGCATACTTAGATTTAGGGAATTTATTCTGCAATTTGCTTAGCATATTTATAGCTTCAGCCATTTTGCCTGCTTTATATAGCACTTGTCCATATTGGTAATATGAATACGCACTAAGTCTTAATTTTTGAGAAAACAATTCACGATATATTTTAACAGCTTTTCCAAATTCCTTTATTCCGTAGTAGCTATCAGCCAATCTAAGCTTGGCATTATAATAATTGCCAATTCTTTTATAATTGTTTACATAGTTTCTAAAATAAAATGCCGCATTAATATAATCCTTACTATTAAAATAGGAATATGCTTTCCCATAAAGGGTCTGCCGCATTAAATCAGGGTTCTTACTCTGAACAAGATTAAAATAATTAGCAGCATCATCAAACTTGCCTATTGCAAAATAGCTTTCAGCGATAAAATAGTGTAGTTTGTTTTTATCAATTTCAATACTCTTTTCATCTTTTAAGCTGTTCAAAATCTTTAAAGCATCAGTAAAATTATTTAGATAATAATCTGAAACTGCCAACCCAAGTTTAGCGTTTTGTTTAATTCCGGGATTAATGTTTCTAATGTTTGCAGCTCTTTTAAAATATTTATTAGCTCTTTTAAATTTATCTTTTTCGAGATTTATTTCTCCAAGCATTGATAATATTTTACATTTAATATTCGCATTAGTTGGACTAACTATCGAGAGTAATATTTTCTCTGCTTCCTGTTTGTTATTTTGCTTATAATAAATACTTGCAAGGCTAAATTTTACACGCGATAAAAAATCCGGATTATCGTATCTACTTAAAAATTCATTATAAATCTGAATAGCCTTTTTCTCATCGCCGGCATATCTTTTACTCTCGCCACTCCAATACAAAGATTTAACTTTTATAGAATCAATTGAAGAAGACTGTAGTTCCTCAAATATTTTATAGGCTTCCTCAAACTCATTAACTTGAAAATCAATCCACGCTAAACCAAATTTAACATCTTCTTTTTCCTTTTCTGTTTTCGCCTTACTGAGTATTTTATTATACACATCTTCCGCACTTTTAAATTGATTTAGCCTCATATAAGAATTTGCTAAAAGGAATAATGCATTTGATTTTTCTTTTGCGGGTAATTTATCAATACTTGGATTGCCTAGTTCAAGAATGGCATTGTCATAATCTTTCAACTGAAAATACGAAGCTCCAATTCTCAATTGAGCTAACGGAACTAATTTGCTTGATTGATGGTAAGTTAATAATTCATCATAATAAGAAACCGCCTTTGTGTAATTTTTTTCAAATTCATACAAGCTGCCGAGTGAATAAATACTATTTGGAACGTAACTATTTGTTTTTGAATTTGATACGGACAAACCCAAATATTCTTCTGCATCAACATACATATGTTGCTTCAAATAGGAATTCCCAATAAAAAAATAGGAAGAACCTACAAACTTACTTTCCGGATAATCTGCAATTAGAATCAGTAGTTTTACCCTACTTTTCCTGTACTCGGTTTTCTCATAATACAAAGTGCCAAGATTATATAAAGCAAGCGGACGCAAAGATGAAAACTTATAATTCTGTGTGAAATCTTCCAATCTAACAATTGCATCATTGAACTGATTAAGTTTAATTAAGCATTCCGCCATATAAAACTTAGTACTTGAAAATAATTTGTCATATGTAAAATTTCGAGACTGAATTTTTTTAAATTTATTTAAAGCTTCACCATAATTTTTGTTATTGTAATATTCCATTGCTTCATCAAACTTGGACGTAATTGTCTGAGACATAACACTATTAAGCGGAATTAATGGAAGAATTAGAAGAAAGGTTATAATTTTTAGTTTATGTACAATTTTGCAAAGAGGTTTCATGTTTACTTTAATAGATTTAATACTGCAATAATTAAAATATTATTAATAAGTTTTCTAATATACGAATATGCCTATTTATATTAAAATTAAACTTAATATAGAAACTTCAAGCATTATATGATATTTTTTTAATTTGTTTTTAATCATTTTTAGTAAAAATATTTGTTTAATGAAATTCTCCGCTTCAGAGCATGTATCAAATTGGTAATGATCATTTTGCTGCATATAAAAGTGGGTTTTTTTGGAAATAAAAAAGCCGATAAAAAATTTTCTTATCGGCTTTGTAGTTAAAAAAACATCTGAAATAAATTTAGATTATTATTCTTAATGCTTTATCAATCGTGTTTATGATCTTAATTGTTTCAATTCGTATTCACAAAGTTTTTTGTATTTTCTGTCTTTTTTACCCGAATTAAAAGCTTGCACTGCTAAGTTCTTTTCATGCATACCTTTATATGCTAAGCCTTTGTAATATAGCGGTCCGCCTTTGGAAATCGATTTTCTGAATTTCAAAGCTTTTTCAGCAGCAGAGAGGGTTTCTTTATATTTTCCAAGGTCGTTGCTTACTTCTGCCAGCAATAAATATGCGGCATCATAATTATCGCTTTTCACCGCTTTTTTTAGATACTTAAGTGCTTTTTGTAATTGCCCGTCTGTTTTAGCTTTTGAACCAAGTTTTGTGTAGCTCTTAGCAATATATTGATCGGCTTTTTTCTTATATTTTTTCTTTGTTGTAACTTCCTTAAATTTATTAAAGCTATCAATCGCTAATAGATATTTGCCTTGTACAAAATAAACACCACCTAATCCATTATAAGCTAAATCAAAATTAGGATTATTTTTAACAGCTAATTGAAACGCAGATTGAGCGTCAGCAAATTTTCTAATCTTTTTTAAAGAAATTGCTTTCTGATAAGAAATTCTGTAATCTTTAGAAATTTTAAGAGCCTCATCATATTTAACAATAGCTCCGGTATAATCACCCGATTTCAATAATTTATTTCCCGCATTATAAAATTTGCCCGCCGTAGGGTCCATTTCTTTTTTATTCTGTGCAAAACCTAAACTTGAAACAAACAATAATAATAATAGAAGATTTTTTATTTTTTTCATCCTGTTTTTCCTTTGTATTTATTAATATCCCAAAATTCTGTGCGGAGAAGGGGACTTGAACCCCTACGCCTGATTAAGGCACTACCCCCTCAAAGTAGCGTGTCTACCAATTTCACCACCTCCGCAAAATACGAATGCTAAAAATAGATGTAGAATATAAAAAAATCAAGATTTTTTTTATTCAAATATCTTCTACTATACATTCATCCAAGTAATTTGGCAAAATTTCATTTTGTTATACAACAGTTTGATAAATTTGTTCTTTGGGTTAAATAAACAATTTGCCAAAGTGCTTTAACAAAGTTCTTGGTGTACGTTAGGTGCATAATTGATAAGAAAAGATTCTACCATTTACTATATTTTTAAATTTAATTGCCGATAATTGATAAGAAATAATTATTTTTATATTCAAATACTATTAATTATTGGTGCAAATGAAACATTTTAAATTTTATTCTCCTTTGTTTATTATTCTTTTCTTTTCGTTGACTGCAATGTTAACATCCTGTGGCGAAAACCCTGAAGAATTAAAGATGCAAAAATCTATCAAATATTTTAATACGGGAATTATTCTTGCCGATAGCGGAAATTATAGTAAATCCATTGAATATTTTTCTTATGCTATTAAACTAAATCCAACAGACTCGCTCGCTTATTTTAACAGAGCTGTTGCCGAACATAATATCGGTCAATTCAAAAAAGCTATTGAAGATTATACCGAAGCAATAGAATTGAACGAAACTGATGCCGAGGCATATAATAATCGTGCCTTAGCTAAGGTAAAGTTAGAAGACTATCGCGGGGCAGTTGCGGACTATACCGAAGCAATTAAAATAAACCCAAAAGTTGCAATGTATTATTTCAACCGTGCTGATGTTCTTAAGAAATTAGATTATTTGGACGGGGCTTGCCTTGACTGGAGCAAAGCCGGCGAACTCGGAATGGATAAAGTTTATGAATTAATTAAACAAAACTGCAATAATTAATTATTTAAAGATCTCCGGTAATTGGACGCAAAACTATTTCTTCCGCCACCATATTTGATTCATCTAAATAAAGGTTATAGATGAGGTTAGCAATATCGTTCGGCGACATCATTTTTTCGGATTGTTTTTCCAGAATTTCATTGGGCCAAATTGGTGTTTTAGTTGCACCGGGAAGCAAATTGATTATTTTAATATTATTCTCTCTCACTTCTTCTCTAAGAACATTGCTATATGCTAACAATCCTGCTTTTGAGGCGGAATAGGCAGAACTATTCTTAAATATTTTCTTCGCAGCTGCAGAACTTATATTAATTATTGTTCCTGAATTTTGCTCAATCATCTTGGGTAACACTGTTTGAGTGATATAAATCGTTCCAAGCAAATTTGTTGAAATTATTTTTTTCACCATTGATAAATCTGTTTCAGTTGCAGAAGAAAATGAAGTAACTCCGGCATTATTTATCAATAATTTAATATTATAATTTTTAATTATTTTGATAAATGCTTTTTCAACTTGCTCAACATTTGTTATATCTAATGGAAAAACTTCAACAGTTCCCTTTTCATCCTTCAATTCCGTTTGAAGCCTCAACAGTAATTCTTCGGAACGAGACGAAACAGCAACATTTATTCCTTCAGAAACAAACTTTACCGTAATTGCTCTCCCGATACCTGTACCACCTCCGGTAATCCATACAATATTTTTCTTTGCATCTGTCAAATTTTATTTCCTTGCAATAAGATTAAGAAACTCCGCCCTTGTTCTCTGCGACTCTCTAAAAATACCGCGCATCGCACTTGTGGTTGTAATTGAATTTTGTTTTTGAACTCCGCGCATCATCATACACATGTGGTAACCTTCGCAAACAACGGCAACACCTTGCGGATGAAGATAATCGTTTATTGTATCGGCAATTTGCTGTGTCATTCTTTCCTGTATTTGAAGCCGTCTTGCAAAAACATCAACAATTCTCGGAATTTTACTAATACCTACAATTTTGCCATCCGGAATATACGCAACATGAACTTTTCCATAAAACGGAATCATATGATGTTCGCAAAGACTGTAATAATCAATGTCTTTAACTATAACCATTTCGTCATAATCTTCCGAGAAGATAGCACCATTTAAGACTTCGTCAATGTCCTTCCTATAACCTCTCGTTAAAAATTCATAAGCCTTTGCCACTCGCTTCGGAGTTTTTAATAATCCTTCACGGTTTGGATCTTCCCCAATTTCGGTAAGAATGGAAGTTACGTTTTTTTCCAGTACTTCTAAATCCAAAACTTACTCTCCCTTATATTCTACATAATTATTTTCAGTTTCATATACTTTTATTGAAAACAATTTTCCACTCGGAATTTTATTTTCCAATTGTTTCCAAATATTAATTGCAATATTCTCGGCAGTCGGAATAACATCTTTCATAAAATCAACTTCGTAATTAAGGTGTTTATGGTCCATTTTTGAAATTATATTTTCCCTGATTATTTTTTTCAGAACTTTAAGATCAATTACATATCCGGTTTTCGCATTTATTTTGCCTGCAACAACAACTTCAAGAACATAATTATGACCGTGTCCGTAAATTCCGCTGCACTTGCCAAAAGCATTTTCATTTTCCTTTTCGGAAAACTCTTCGTTAAACAATCTATGAGAAGCACTAAACACTTCCCTTCTTGTAACATAAATCAAAACATTCTCCGTTTTGAAATTAGATTTTAGATATTAGAAATTAGTACGTTAAAATATATAAAAATACTTTGAATAAGCCGGGTAATACTGTCGTGCTGTCCGGCAGCTGTCAGACTATTTCAGCATCTTTTATTTAAAAACAAATTGTAAATTCTGAAATAAATTCAGTGCATCATTATTAGTCTATTCAAAGTTTTCTATAAATCATCAATTATCAATTGTCAATTATCAATTATCAATTATAAGTTATCCATTGCAGCAATAACTTCTTTCACTTCGCTAACATGATTTTTTACTTTTACCTTTGGAAATATTTTTGCAATTTTCCCTTTTTCATCAATAATAAAAGTTGTTCTTTCAGTACCGAAATATTTTCTGCCATACATACTTTTTTCTTTCCACACTTCGTACTTCTGATTTATTTTCGTGTCTTCATCACTCAATAAAAGGAACGGGAGCTCGTGTTTATCAATAAACTTTTGATGCGATTTCCCGGAATCTTTACTTACGCCGATTATTACAGCATTTAATTCTGAAAAATCAGCATACGCATCTCGAAAATCACACGCTTCAGCTGTACAACCCGAAGTCATATCCTTCGGATAAAAATAAAGAACAACTTTTTTACCGAGAAAATCTTTAAGCGATGTTTTATTTCCGTCTTTATCCGGCAAAGTAAAAGCCGGTGCTTTTTTTCCTTCATTTAGCATTTTGTTTCCAAACTATTAATTTATGAATTATTTATAATTATTAGAAGATTTTGAACAACCTAAAAACAATTGTCATTCCCAAAATGTTTTTATCGGGAATCTCATTCGCAAAACTACAGATTCCGTGTAAAAACATCACGGGCTAACAGTCTTTGGAAGGTTATGCAAAGTCTTCTGCTATTCATTGATTCTGCAATTTTTTCTGTTAAGACAATTTACAAATTTTTCAGTGCTTCCTGAATTGCTTCATAGTCCGGTTCCATTCCGGCATCTTCCAAAACTTCGGCATATTGAACTATTCCTTCCTTGTCAACAACAAAAGCAGACCTTTTGGCAACGCCTTTAAAATCAAGTTTACCCGGGACAAACACATCGTAAAAAGCACCGTAACTTTGGCAGACTTCTTTATTGAAATCGCTCAATAATGGGAAATTGAATTTTTGCTTATCCGCCCATAATTTTTGTGAAAACGGGCTATCAACACTTATTGCCAAAACTTGAGCGTCAAGATTTTCATAAATAGCCATTCCGTCACGCATTGCGCACAATTCTTTTTCGCATGTGCCTGTATTTACAAGCGGGAAAAACAACACAATCACGTTCTGTTTACCGGCAAAATCTTTTAATGAAACATTTGCAAGCTCGCTGCTTTTTAGTGTAAAATTCGGGGCATAATCACCAATTTGTAATGCCATTTTAATCTCCATTAATTTTTTATTATTTAATTTTGTTCTTTCAACTTTGAAAGATTTAATTTTTATAATTTTCTTCCGATCTTTACCTTTACTTGAAATTCAATTTCGCCTTCGGAAGTTACACGCCCGCGATCTTCAATAACCTCAAACCAACTTACATTCATTTCTTTATTTGCTTGTAAAACCACCGATTTAATTGCCTCACTGCCGGATACGATGGAAGTACCGACTCTCTCAACAATTTCAAATGTACTGTTCACAATTTACCTCTTTCTTGTAATTTTATTAATGTCTTGCCAAACATAATATTTTTAATTTTAACAAAAAAGTAAACATGGATGTCTTGATTACTATGGAATTGCGGAGTACAGGGAAGACAAGTAATATTTTGAAATTTTAAGCCCGTGAACAATGTTTGATATCTTTAAAACAAGTTTCTTGACAGTTAATCTTCAAAGTATTAGTTTAATGTTCATATCCGTAACTTTTAATGTTGATTACAACACAAAAACTTTGGAGATAAAACAAATGACAAAAATACCCCCCCCCGTATAAACTTTTTAAGTTTAAACTACTTTTGTTTTACTCATGTATATATTTTTATCTTTTCGCATGTTAATCACTTTCTTAAAACCTTTTGTTAAGGAGAATTGTAATGAACTTTTACCTTATATTGTTTTTGTTAATAAGTTCTCTAACCGGCTATGCCCAAACAGCGCAGCAAAAATTAAACCAAATTAAGCAACTCCCCAATTACAAAGTTGAAGAAATAAAACCCGACATTTATAAAATAACAGATAAACTTACCGGAAAAGTTATAGTTAAAAATATAAAAGATGCCGATTTAGTTCCGCAAAAGCCGGAAACAACTACAGTAAATAAACTAATAATTGATATGAGCACATTTGATTTTAATGCTTATTCCGATATGTACCACAAGTGGAGCAGTGTGCCTTTGTCGGCGTGGGCATCATTGAAGGCGGCAGATGCCAATGGCAACGGCAAAGCAGAATTTTATGGGTATTATTTTATTTGGCCGGAAATGAACTATGTTACAAGCAGAATATATGAACTTGGTGCGGACAGTACTTTTGATTTTATTTATGAATTTCAGCAAGACACAGTTATATTTCCATACGACATAGGTGATTTTGACGGTAACGGGAAGCTTGATTTGGTTACGGAAGATTGGTCTCATCAAATACAATTTTATACGCAAGAGAATAAAAGCAGTTATATAAATTCCAAAAGTTATCATTATGGTTTTTGGGCGGAGCAAATGCAGACTAATAATGTAATGTTTTATGATTTTGACGGAGACGGAATACTTGAAATAGTTTATAATTTGGATGCCGGAGGAGAAGGAGAGCCTTGGTCATACAGCAATCATGTTGCAAAGTTTGATACTACAATAAATAATTATGAAATGGTCTATTACCATCAACCACCCAAATGGACATGGGGGTTATCAGTGGGAGATTATGACGACGACGGTCTCGGAAATATGGCAGCCGGAGATTCTTACGGAACTGTTTACATGTATGAATATGACGGCAACGGCGGATACACTGAAAAAACAATAGATACATTAAACGTAATGAATGCATTCCTAACAACATATTCACCCGATATAGACGGCAACGGTAAATCCGAGTTTTGGATAGGCGGAGATTCTTATGGCAGCGTTACCGGGGGATATACACGTATTTATATGTTTGAAGCGGATGGAGATAATAACTACATAGCGAAATTTGAAATAGATATTTTAGGATTATTTAGCTGGTCGGCAGGAAATATGTGGACGGAAGATATGGATTTGGATGGAACGAAAGAAGTTTTATTAAGCACTGATGCGGGGATATTTGTTTTTAAGGCATTGGGGATAAATGAATTCGAGCTTTTCTTAGCAATACCTTCACCGGTAGTTTTTGAAGATGGTTACTTTTGGGCTGACGGCGGGAACACATTTGATTTGGATTCGGACGGAAGACCGGAAATATTTATTTCCGGTGATGTACACGGCGATAACCTTGGATATTCGCAAGCGATAATTTATAAAACCGATTTTGTAACGGACGTTTTTAATGATGATAATACAAATATTAAATCTTTTCATTTAAATCAAAATTATCCGAATCCGTTTAATCCAAATACAAAAATTAAATACACTGTAGCAAATGAAAGTTTTGTTAAAATTTCAGTGTTCAATCTGCTCGGCGAAAAATTAATTGACTTGGTAAATAAAGAACAGCCGAGAGGGGATTATAATATAACTTTTAACGGCGGCGGAATGCCAAGCGGAATTTATTTAATACAGATGACAGCAGGAAAATACAGAGATGTAATTAAGGCTGTTTTATTAAAATAACTTATTACAAATAAAATAACGGAGGCAGTATGTTTACGGATTATTTTTAGTACAGTAGTTTTTTTACAAAGGTTTTAACTAACAATTATCTGCGAAATTAAAAATGCGGATAAAACCTTTGGCAAAAAGTTTACGGCTTGTCGGCAAAGTAAACTGAATTCACGTAGGGCTTCACCCGCAAAA
>CAZXDS010000041.1:18666-20217 GCA_964639525.1 uncultured Melioribacteraceae bacterium
ATTATTCAACTCGCAATGTAATAAATACCGGTCTTAATGCATTGGATACTTATGTTGAGGGCTGGAATATTCATATAGCATGGTCGGAGCTGAGGGGTGCTGACCCTTTCCCATATGATACTCACTATGTTAAATTTGAATCAGACAGCAAAAATTGGGTTGATTTCAAAACAGTAACAGACATAGATTCGGACGGTGGAGACAAACCGAGTATTGTAGTTTCAAGCGGAAGAGTGCACGTTACTTACAGCCAATATGATGAAATACATAATAGAGATAAAATAATTTCAAACGGACAGTGGCAATCAGTTGAAAATGTGCCGTATAATCTTGAAGCTCCTGTAACTTATGTACCAACAATGAAAACTTTTTTTGACGGTAATTATTTGCATGTAGTTTACAGATATGTTCATAGTGGTTGGACATCAACCGAATATGTTGGTCAAGCATACCGCCCAATTTCAGGCGGAGCTTGGGTTGAAGATAACAATACTTTCTTTACAGACTCATCGGTTAGAGACCTTGTTTCTATTCAAACTGCTGATAGGAAAATACATCTTTTTTACTATGATGTTGATGATGACGTTTATTATCATAAAGTAATTTCCGGTACCACATGGAATACAGTTGAAACATTTTCCAATTTATTTAGTGATATATCATCGGCAGGAAATGATATTTTCAGATTTGAATATCTTTGGGTTAATCACACTATTTTATATCAACAATACGATGCAGCACCGGAAACACCGCAGAATTTTGCAGCAACGTTTGCAGGTACAAATCCGGTAATAAGCTGGACAATCTTAAACTCGCCTGATATACAAAATTATAAAATTGACAAACGTGTTATAGGAGAAACCGGCTGGGCAACAGTTGCCACAGTTTCATCATCAACTTCTTCATGGACTGATGTTACGGTAACTCATCCACATTCAAAGTTTGACCCGAACTATACTATCGAGTATCGAATGCGTGCTGTTGACAAAGGAAATAATTACTCTAATTATTCAAGTACTGTATCTGTAACCGGCTATACAAATTACTTATGGAAAACTTCTAATGGAAACGAGGATGAACTTATCACGACTTATAAGTTATTCACAAATTATCCCAATCCTTTTAATCCGAGTACAAAAATAGAATTCCAAATACCGAAAGATGCTCAAGTAAATTTAACCGTTTATAATTCACTGGGGCAAAAAGTAAAAGAGTTGGTAAACAGTAATTTGAGTATTGGAAAATATTCATTAGATTTTAACGCAGAAAATCTTCCAAGCGGAATTTATATTTATCGTATTCAATCACAGAATTTTACTCAAACTAAAAAGATGATTTTAGCAAAATAATGCTAATATTATTGTTATAATGCTGCTTCATTCTTTAGTGAAGCAGTATATTTACAAATTCAAACCATCTTGATATTAGCAATATTCCTCATTTTTTTACTATAAAAAGCATTTTGTAAATATAACTTCAGCAAATCATTTATTAGCCCATTCTAAAAAGTAATATTTTGACTAACCCACGACTTCAGTCGTGGGGGAACAG
>CAZXDS010000042.1:0-18691 GCA_964639525.1 uncultured Melioribacteraceae bacterium
ACATTCACGTTGGCAACGTGACGCTCTACCACTGAGCTATTCCCGCATATTCAATAATATAAAAGAACTATTAAATTTGAATCTTAAATATAGTATTGTTTTGTATTTCAATCAATACTTTTTCCGGCAAATTAGAAAAAAAAATGGATACCTTCACAAATTATTTGCATACCTTTTAATTTTATGCGTTGTGGTTTTCTGAAATTCATCATCTTGAATATCAAAATGTGCTATCCGCTTGTAAATAGGCAGTTCCCTATTTATTTTATTTACTTCCTCCGAAATAGTTTTTTTAATTAATGCCACATTTATTTCAACATTATTCGATTGAGCAAATTCAATAAACGCCTCAGAATCAGGAACAATTTTGGCAGCAATTATTTCACTTTGCTTTTCATCTTTTTTCCCATAAACTATTGACTCAAGAATAAATTTACTACGATTTAGTAAATCTTCAATCTCTTCCGGAAAAACATTTTTCCCCGTTTTTGAAATTATTACATTTTTTTGTCGTCCGCTTATATACAAAAATCCTTCATCGTCAAAATATCCCAAATCTCCGGTTTTAAACCAATCGTCTTCAAAAGCGTCTTTTGTAGCTTGTTTATTTTTGAAATAGCCCAGCATAACACTTGGTGCTTTTGCCCAAATCTCGCCGATTCCATTTTCATCCTTATTATTAATTGTTAATTCAACACTCGGCAATGGGATTCCGGCAGCATTATCTTTACATGCATCTAATTGATTCAAAGTTAAAATAGGAGAGGTTTCTGTCAATCCGTATCCTTGAATAAAATTGAAACCAAATTCGCGTAAACCTTTTGCAATCATGGGATCAGGAGCAGCTCCTCCGGCAATGAACAGACGAATATTTCCACCAAATTTATCATGCAATTCAGAAAATACTTTTTTCTTTATATTTTTCAGTCCCAAACCTGATGTTAAGTTTGTAATTTTTGCCAGTGCAGGAACTATAATTGATTTTACTTTGTCTTCAGAAATTGATTTGGATATTTTTTTGAACATTTTATCATATAGAAGCGGAACTCCTAACAGCACGCTGGCTTTAACATTCTGTAAGTCATCAACAATTGTTTTTAAGTTTCGAGCATAATGAACCGAAGCCCCTGCATACATTGGGCACAACAATCCGCAGGTACATTCATATGTATGATGAATTGGCAAAACCGAAAGAAATTTATCCTCAGGATAAATCATCAGCATACTTAACATATCAACAATATTTGCAGCCACATTCCCTTGTGAAAGCATAACTCCCTTTGCTCTGCCAAGTGAACCGGAAGTATAGTTAATTTCAGCTAAGGCATTAGAATTAATTTGTGGGAGATTATTTTTTTCAAATTCTTCGGAAGAATCTATCATTTTTTTCATGCTTAAATACTTTAAATCAGCACAACTTGCATCCATGCAAATAAACTGCTTAATATTTTTTAATGCGGAATTATCCCCCATAAAAGTTGTAGAAAAAGATTCGGAAAATATTACGGTTTGCGCTTCGGACTCATAAATCACATTATAAATTTCATTCTGTGATAAATTTTTATCTATTGGAATAACAACATAATCAAACATCATCAATGTAAAATAACTAAGCGCCCATTGTACTCTGTTTTCTCCAATCAATGCTACATGAGTTCTCTCTTCCACACCTAACTTTCTCAGAGCATTTCCAAATTTAAGGACATAATTTTCTAATTGAGCATAAGATAATTTTGGTATTGGAGTATCGTTGAGATCTTCAAGTGCTATTTTACTGTCATATTTTTTTGCGGACTGTAGTAGGAGTTCTTGAATGGAATTAATTTTGGTTACATCATAAAGTTTAATTTTCTTTTTCATAATAATCACATTAATTGTTTATAAATGAATAGTTTAAACTATAAAAGATATTAAAAATTACAAAATGAAAAACACAAAAGCCCAAAGTAACATTGCTTTGGGCTTTGAATATTATAATACTAATCAGTTCTTGGCAAGTTCGGATAGAATTCCTTTCAACAACTTGTAGAATTTTTCCACATCAGCAATATTAACTTTTTCTTCGGGTGAATGTGCACCCATAATTGTTGGGCCAAATGAAATCATGTCAAGTCCGGGAAACTTTGAACCGAGCAAACCGGTTTCAAGACCTGCGTGTATGGCTTTAATTTCGGGTTCCGATTTAAATAAGCGTTTATAAACCTTTTTAGAAATAGCAAGCATATTGGAATCCATATTTGGTTTCCAACCCGGATAGCTTTCGCCAATAACAGCTTTTGCACTGGCAAGCTCTAATACCGAAACAACTCTTTCTGTAATATTTTCCTTTGCACTTTCAATTGAGCTGCGCTGACTGGTTCCAATAACTATTTTGTTTTTTTCAATTTTTACAGTCGCTAAGTTAGTTGAACTTTCAACTAATCCGGGCATATCAGGACTCATTGCCATAACTCCGTGAGGTAAAGAAATAAGAGTTTTCACAAGTTTATTTGTTAAATCAGTATTGAATACTTTCGGGAATTTTTCATTCAATTTTTTAACTTTAACTGAAAGACCACCATCATTTGTTTTATATTCCAATAATGTGTTTTTCACAAATTTAGTTGCTGCACTTCTAACTTTTCTGTTATCGCCGTCTTTAAGTAACAACACAGCTTCTGCTTCACGAGGAATAGCATTTCTCAGCGAACCGCCTGATATACTTGCAATTTGGTAAGGTACTTGCAATTTATACAAAAATTGAGCTAACAATTTAATTGCATTTGCCCTGCCATTTGCAATATCAAGACCCGAATGACCGCCTCTTAAGCCTGTAACCATAACCTCAAACGGTTTGTATCCTCGCCTTGCATTTGAGTATTCAAGATTAAATGTACCAACAGTATCTTGCCCGCCGGAACATCCGACATAAAAAGCACCGTCTTCTTCCGAATCCAAATTGAGAAGTGTTTTTCCTGTAATAAAACCTTTATGCAAATTATTTACACCCGTCATTCCTGTTTCTTCATCAGAAGTACAGAGAACTTCTAAAGGACCGTGCTTTGCAGTTTTATCCATTGCAACTGCCATTGCAGCAGCAACACCAATGCCGTTATCAGCGCCAAGAGTAGTTCCATTAGCCGTAATCCACTCGCCTTCTCTTACAAGTTCTATCGAGTCGTTTTCAAAATCATGGACTTTATCTTTATTCTTTTCACAAACCATGTCAAGATGTCCCTGCAAAATAACAGTCTGAGACTTTTCGCAGCCTTTAGAAGCGGGAAACTTAAGCAGAATGTTGCCTGCCTTATCTTTTGTAGCATCTAAGTTATTTTCTTTAGCAAAATTCATAACATGTGCTTGTATTTTTGCTTCCTTTTTTGAAGGGCGTGGAACTTGAGTAAGTTCGTAAAACCTTTGCCATAACGCTTCTGGTTTTAATCCTTTAATAGCATCTTTCGACATATTTATTCTCCGTTTATTTGATTTAACTGTGTCTTATATTTAAAATATCTCCGTCCGAAACAATATACTCTTTGCCCTCTAAACGCCACACTCCTGCCTCTTTACATTTTGCAAAAGATTTATATTGCATAAAATCATTGTATGAAACAACTTCGGCACGAATGAATTTGTTATAAAAATCTGTGTGTATCACACCGGCAGCTTGTTGAGCAGTATAGTTTTTCTTGATTGTCCATGCACGGCATTCATCTTCACCAACGGTAAAGAACGATTGCAATCCTAATATTTTATATGATGTATTTAATATTTTACTCAGTGCTGATTCCTTAATTCCATAATCTTCCATAAATGAATTTCTATCTTCTGCATCCAACAACGACAGCTCGTATTCTATTTCTGCGAAGAAAGGAACAATTTCAATATCTTCAGCAACATTATTTTTTAATTCATTCAATATTTTATTAATGCTGCCAATAGATGCTTCATCAAAATTAATTGCCACGGCAACTTTTTTTAATGTCAGAAGTTGAAAGCCTGAAAGATGTTTTAATTCTTCATCGCTGAGTTCTAATGTGCGCAATGGTTTTTCCTGTTCAATGTGCTCATAGCATTTTTCAACTACAACAAGTTCTCTCTTTAATTTGTCATCCTTAATTTTGATTATTTCCTTCTTCAACTTTGTACTTCTTTTTTCTAAAAATTCCAAATCATAAAAAAGGAATTCTGTTTCCAAAAAATTTATATCACGCAAAGGATTGACAGAAGTCATTGGATGAGCAACGCTATCATTTTTAAATTGACGAATTACATAGAACAATGCATCGTTGTTTTTCACATTATTTAAAAATTCACTTGTGATTTTAACTTTGCCGTCATCCTGCATTTTTAAACCGGGGATGTCAAAGATTTCTATCGTCGCATAAACTTCTTTTTTGGGCCGGAATATTTCTGTCATAACATCAAGCCGATTATCCGGAACCTTTACAACATCAATCTGCGTTTCCGCCTTGCCTGTTTGATTTGGATCAATTTCTTTTCCTGCAAGTGTATTAAAAAGAGTTGTCTTGCCCGAGTATTGTAAACCAACTAAACCAATCTGCATATTTTCTCTTATTGTTTAAAATTTATGAAAGAAATATAAAATATTTTATTGCAAGTTTTGTTATGATAAAAAATAATTATTTCACATGTTTATATTTTTCATAACACTCTGCCATGCCCGCCTATCGGCAGACAGGTATCAGCATCTCATGAAATGTCCGAGATTATAATCCGGCAGCTGTCGGGTCAGAATAACCTGTGTCTATATAATCATCCTCTTGTGTGTTTAAAGCAATCATGGTTGTTTCATCTATATAGAAATGCGGCATGGCGAATAAACATAAATTATATAATATTTTAAAAAATATTATTCAATAATAATTATTTTTAATCAATTAAATTTAGAGTTTCAATTGCTTTTTCAGCAGCATTTTGTTCAGCAGCTTTTTTATTATTTCCTTTACCAAATCCATAAATTTTATTATCTATTTTAACCGCAGCATCAAATATTTTTTCATGCTCAGGTCCTTCTTCCTTCACAATAAAATAGTTCGGCATCCCCAATTGTTTTTCGTGAGTTAGCTCAAGTAATTGCCCCTTAAAATTTGTATCAATTTTATACGCCCCGGATTTAAGGTTCGGAATAATTATCCAATTTTGCACAAATTTTCTTGTCTTTGTTAATCCTTTATCAAGATATGTTGCCCCAATTAATGCTTCAACCGTATCAGCAGTTATTTTTTTTATACCGATACTTTGCAAATCTAAAAATCTTTTATCGTAATAAATTATATCAGCTAAATTCATTTTTGAGGCGGTTTTGATCAAAGATGAAGTATCCACAAGGTGAGATCTGATTTTAGTTAAAAAGCCTTCATTTTCATTTGGAAATTTTTTAAATAAAAACTCGGCTGTTATAATACTAAGAATCGAATCACCCAAAAATTCCAAACGTTCGTTGGATTTTATTTGCTCCGACGTGAGATCGAGAAAAGAACGATGAGTTAATGCTTTAACATACAAAGATTCATTAGAAATTTTAAATCCAATAATTTTTGTGAGTTTTTTTCTTCGCTTTGAATCTAGTAATGGATATTTGATTTTATTTTTATTAAATATTCTAAAAGATTTAAGAAATTTAAAAAACATAAAATCTATTACTCATCAAACTTTTTAATTAATATTGAAGCATTGTGTCCGCCAAAACCAAATGTATTTGAAATTGCATAATTCATTTCTTTTTTAACCGGTTTATTCGGGGTATAATTTAAGTCCATTTCAGGCTCGGCTTCGTTAAAGTTGATTGTCGGCGGTACAATTCCGTTTTTAATTGCCAAAGTTGTAGCTATTGCTTCAATAGCACCGGCTGCCCCAAGCAGATGTCCGGTCATTGACTTAGTAGAGCTAATTGCAAGTTTATAAGCGTGTTCACCAAACAATGCTTTAATAGCTTGTGTTTCGTGCAAATCATTCAAAGGAGTTGAAGTTCCGTGAGCATTAATATAATCAACTTCTTCCGGTTGAATTCCTCCGTCTTTAATTGCCTCTTCCATCGAACGCCTTGCTCCTTCACCTTTTGGTGATGGTGCTGTTAGATGATAAGCATCCGCAGTTAATCCGACACCGACAATTTCCCCATAAATATCAGCACCTCTATTAATAGCATGCTCATATTCTTCAAGAATTAAAGTACCGGAACCTTCGCCCATTACAAATCCGTTACGCTCTTTATCAAAAGGACGTGATGCTTCGAGATATCTATCATTCCAGGTCGAAAGCGCCCGAGCAGAATTAAAACCGCCGATTGCCATTGGTGTAATTGAAGACTCGGCACCACCGGTAACAATTATATCAGCAGAACCTCGTTCAATAATCATAAAGGCATCGGCAATTGCATGAGATGAAGTTGCACATGCAGAAGTTGTTGCATAGTTGGGACCTTTAAACCCGTACTTGATTGATATTTGTCCTGCAGCAATATCGGAAATCATCATTGGAACAAAAAACGGACTAATTCTTCTTGGGCCGCCTTTGTAATAGCTTTCAAATTGAGTTTCAAAAGTATTCATTCCTCCAATTCCACTACCGAAAATTACGCCTATTCTATACTTGTCAGCTTTCTCAAGATCTAATTTTGAATGTTCAACAGCCATTGTTGCGGAAACCATCGCAAGCTGAGTAAATGGGTCCATACGCTTTAATGCTTTTCTATCAAGATATTCGGAAGAGTCAAAATTTTTAATTTCACAAGCAAATTTAGTTGCAAATGCAGAAGCATCAAATCTTGTAATTAAATTTGCTCCGCTTTTACAATCCATCATACCTTGCCAAAATTCTTCAAGATTATTACCAATCGGGGTAATTGCACCAAGTCCGGTAATTACTACTCTTCTTCTATCCATCTAAATATCCTTTATTTTATTTTACTTAAAGGCTACGATAACCGCAGCCTTTTTAATATTTACTTATGCCAATTTTTCAGTTAAATAACTTACTGCAGTCCCGACTGTGCTAATCTTTTCAGCATCTTCATCAGGAATTGAAATATCAAATTCCGATTCAAATCCCATTACCAATTCAACTATATCAAGTGAATCAGCGCCAAGATCATTTGTGAATGAAGCTTCTAATGTTATCTGTGATTCTTCAACACCAAGTTTATCAATTATTATCTCTTTTACTTTTGCTTCAATATCCATTTCGTTCTCCTTACTATTTTTGAATATACTATTATTATTAATTAAACAAATTTACATTGTCATCCCGCCGTCAACGGCAAAAACTTGTCCTGTAATATAATCCGAATTATTACTACATAAAAAGCCAACCATTTTTGCAATATCTTCAGGTGTACCTAATCTTTTTAGCGGAATAGAAGATAGCAAATTTTCCTTTTGCTTATCATCAATAGCTCCCGTCATATCTGTTTGAATAAATCCCGGTGCAACTGCATTTACATTTATATTTCGGGAAGCAACTTCCCTTGCAATTGATTTTGTAAATCCTATTATGCCCGCCTTTGAAGCTACATAATTTGCCTGTCCCGGGTTTCCTACAATTCCTACAACGGATGAGACATTAATTATTCTTCCAAATCTTTGTTTTATCATTGGTCTTAAAACCGCTTTGGTATAATTAAAAACACTTTTAAGATTTGCATTTATTACTTCATCAAAATCTTGTTCACTCATTCTTAATAAAAGATTATCACGTGTAATACCGGCATTATTAATTAAAAAGTCCAAAGTTCCAAACTCTTCAATTACTTTACTAACGTGGCTTTGAGCTGTTTCAAAGGAACTTACATCACCTTTTAAACCAATAACCCTAACACCCGAATCTTTTAAATCAAAAATTATTTCTTCGGCACATTCATCACAACTGCGGTAAACAAAAGCTACATTACATTTTGGAGAACCATTTAGACCTAAAGCTAATTCTTTAACAATCTCCTTGCCAATTCCCCTGGAACCACCTGTTACCAATGCACTTTTTAAGTCAGCCAATTAATTTCCAATTTTTATTTATGGATTAAATTTATTTTTACTACGAATAATCATTTACAAAATTTTAATATACAATATTAAAAATTTTATTTCCACTTATATTTTATAACCGTAAAAATTAAAGTTGAACGAATTTGTTCATCAACTAAATGAATTCACACTTTCCAAATCTTCAAATTTATCAATACCCCAAAATTTCACCGACCTATCAATTCTTTTAACCAAACCTTGAAGAACTTTTCCCGGGCCAATCTCAACAAACTCATCCACACCATCTTTAATCATGTTAATGATTGTTTCTTCCCATCGAACAGGAGAAGTTAATTGTTGATATAATAATTCCTTAAAAATCTTGCTCAAAGTTTCAGGTAATGCCGAAACATTAGGGTAAACAGAAATTGAAGCTTCATTAAATTTAGTCTCAATCAAACTTTTCTGCAAACGCTTTCCGGCACCTTTCATCAATTGGGAATGAAATGCTCCGCTAACTACAAGTTCTTTTACAAGTTTAGCACCGCCGTTTTTACAAAGCTCCATAGCTTTATGAACACCTTCAACAGAACCGGAAATAACAACTTGACCGGGAGAATTAAAATTTGCGCATTGAACAACACTCTCATTGGAAACCGCTTTACAATTTAATTCAATCTCCTTTGAAGGCATACCGATAATTGCAGCCATTGTTCCCTGCTGCTCAACTCCGCACTGCAACATCGCACTTCCGCGTTCCCTTACTAATTTAAGTGCGTCTATCCAATTCAAAACATCTGCTGCCACAAGTGCCGAATATTCGCCAAGCGAATGACCGGCAACCATATCATAATTAAAGTTTTGGAGTAATTTCAAAATCACAACACTATGCAAAAAAATAGCAGGCTGTGTAATATCAGTTTGCTTTAATTCATCCGTTGGTCCATCAAACATAATTTTAGATAATGAAATTCCAAGAGTTTCATCAGCTTCATCTACAATAGCTTTTGCCTTTGACGAACCGGAATAAAAATCCCTTGCCATTCCAATATATTGTGAACCTTGACCGGGAAATAAAAGTGCCCGTTTGCCCATTCTAATCAATTGCCCAAGTTAAATAAATAGCACCCCACGTAAAACCCGCACCAAATGCCGAAAGAATCAACTTATCACCTTTTTTAATCTTTCCGGATCTATAATATTCAGTTATGCAAGAAGGGATTGTCGCCGCAGTTGTGTTACCGTATTTTTCAATATTCATCATAACTTTATCTTGAGATAATCCCATACGTTTTGATGTAGCGTCTATAATTCTTTTATTTGCTTGATGAGGAACAAGATAAGCAATATCCTCAGACTTCAAATTATTCTTTTCCATCACCTCAACGGAAATATCTGCCATACCTTTTACCGCTACTTTAAACACAGCACGACCATCTTGAAATACATAGTGCATTTTATTTTCAATAGTCTCAGCAGATGCAGGATGAAGAGTTCCTCCTCCCAACATATGCAAAGCATCCTTCCCTGAACCATCAACATGAAGCAGGGAATCATGAATTCCAAGTGTTAAATCGGTAGTTGGCTCCAATAAAACAGCCGAAGCAAGATCACCAAAAAGTATGCAATTGTTTCTATCAGTGTAATCAATAATTGATGTCATTTTATCAGCACCAACAACGACAACTTTTTTATAAGCACCGCTTTCAACTAAGGAAGCGCCGGTTCTAAGTGCAAATAAAAACCCGGAACAAGCTGCCGAAAGATCAAATCCCCACGCATTTTTAGCACCAATATTATTTTGAACCAAACATGCGGTTGCCGGGAAAAACATATCCGGCGTTACTGTTGCTACAATTATTACATCAATTTCTTCAGCCTTCAAATTAGAATTAGCAATTAAATCTTCAACAGCTTTGGTTGCCATTTCACTTGTTGGACCTTCTTCGTACATTCTTCTTTCTTTAATTCCGGTACGGGAAACAATCCATTCATCATTAGTTTCAACAATTGTTTCCATATATTTATTATCTAATACTTTCTCCGGAACGAATATTCCTACTCCGGTAATTGCAGCATTAAATTTCTTGTTGCTATTTTCCATAGTTACTCAAAGTGTTTTTAATTTTTTCAATCAATTCATTATCGTACATTTTTTTTGCTTGCAGCACCATATTTTTAATCGCAAGAATTGAACTTGAACCATGCCCGATTATACTTATTCCGTTTACTCCCAGCAAAGGAAGCCCGCCGTGATTCTCGTAATTTGCATTTTTAAGAGCATCTTTTAACGGTGTTCTTATTAATCCGATTTTCAATTTGTTCATTAAACTTTCATCGGCATAATTTTTAAAAGTACTTTTCAAAAACGGGATAATACTTTCTGCAAATTTCAAAAGTATATTCCCTACAAAACCGTCGCATACAACAAGGTCAACAGTTCCCTTGAAAATATCTTTCCCTTCAACATTGCCGTAAAAATTTAATGATGAATCGGATAATAATTTTGCTGTTTCGGTAGTCAGTTGGTAACCTTTTTCTTCCTCTTCCCCAACATTCAATAAACCGACTTTAGGATTTTTGATTCCGTAAACTTCTTCAATAAAAAGAGAACTCAAAAGTGCATAACTTAAAAGGTGCTGCGGTTTCGAATCAACAAAAGCCCCTACATCACTGATGAATGTAAACCCACCTTTGCCGTTCGGAAGCGGAGCAGTTAATGTAGGACGTGCAACGCCTTTTATTCTTCCCATTCCAAGTATTGAAGCAACGCTCATTGCACCGGTATTACCGGCACTTACAAAAGCATCGGCTTTTCCTTCTTTAACCAAGCGAGCGCCAACAATAATGGACGAATCCTTTTTTGTTTTAAAAGCATTTGTCGGTGACTCTGACATTGAAATTATTTCGGAAGTATGAACAATTTTAGAGCTATCAAAATCGCGTTTATTTTCGGTGATAACCTTTTCAATTTCATTCTTATCACCAATCAATATCAATTCAAAATCTGACGATTCAAAAGCATCAATCGCACCTAACACAGCATTAACCGGTGCAAAATCTCCGCCCATTGCATCTACTGCAATTACGCACTTTGAATTATTTAATTGATTTTCCATTGAGAAGTGAACTATGCTTCAGTAGGAACAAACATTGAACGACCTGCATAATATCCGCAGCTTGGGCAAGCCCTATGGCTCAATTTTAATTCGCCGCAATTAGAACATGCTGTAAGTGCCGGAGCAATAGCTTTATAATGCGTACGTCTTTTATCTCTTCTACTTTTTGATATCTTTCTTTTAGGATGTGCCATAATTTGAACCTTTTTTATTTAATTATCTAAATTATTTTTTAACTTTTTTCAAACTCATTTGCTGCATTTAATTCACAATTACATTTTTCGTAATTTAGGTTTGCACCGCAATGAACACAAAGCCCTTTGCAATCTTCCGAGCACAATTTTTTCATCGGAACCGACAAACTCATAAATTCTTTTAAATCCTTAGAAATATCAACCTTTGCAACTTCGGGCGGATGATACTCAACACTGCTGTCATTCGGGTCAACATTATTTGAATTAAAAACTTTAATAAGTGTAAATTCAACAATTAATGTTTCTTCATATTTATCATTACATCTGTCGCAAGTAAATTCAGCATTGCATTCCGCTTCACAATGAAGAACAATTTGCCTTACTGATTTGTCAATATTACAATTAACAATAACATCTCCGACAAAAGGCATCCCAATATCCAAATCCGTAACGGATTTTTTAAGTTGAATTTGATGAAGCCCATCCGTGAAATCAGTATATTTAAAAAACATAATTACTCTTTAAAATATAGCTTGTAAATATATTAAATGAGGGTTCTATAATCAAGATTTTGAGAAATGAGTTTATTTCTGATTTTTATGGGAATGCTTAAATAAATAAGCACTCCCATAAGTTTTTTTTAATTTCCATTTGCATTGGCAAATCCACAAATCCATTCTAAGTATTCGTCCCGCCAACTCTCTTTGTATTCTATGTTTTGATTTTCTTGCATAAGTTTATTATTTGTTTAAGTCAAAATACAATTGTTGATGTCCTCCTGAGCTAATTAATCTCAACTTAATTTCACCAAACTTCCATGTTCTACCAACCCATTCTTCTGCAAAAAGTTCATTCTCTTCAATTATACCAAAATTGTTTATATCTTTTCCCAAAAAAATTGTTAACAAATTAACTAGTTTTTCTATTTCAAAATGATAAGTGATTCTTTCATTAGTTGCAGATATTCTACTTAACAAAAATATAGGGACTTTAGAGGAATATATAATTCTAATTGAATTGAAAAAATTAAAGAGGTAAAAAGGAAGGATGTAAGTTCTTAAAGTACCATTAGTAATTTCTTTCTGAATAAAATTATCAGTTTGAATTGTTTTTGAAACAATATTTAATTGTTCAATAAAATTTTCAATACTTAAATAATCATTGTAATACTTTATAAATTCATCTGGCTTAAGAACAAGAGTATTTATATTTAGTCTATCATATACTTGTTTTGATTTTTTATATGCTTTTTTATCATTAGTAACATAAAAATTACAAGTTGAAGCAAAAGCTAAATGAAATGCATCTTCCGTTGTATTTCTAAAGGTTTCTTTCCTTTTCTTTTCATCAACTTTTACCCTGTCTTCTTGAAAACCATGCATATCAAGCATTATATATTCATTTGCGATTACATTAAACCACACAGGAGCATTCTTTGAGTTGTCGATATATTTATCTACATGAACCCCAAGTTTATTATGTGCTTGGTCAATTAAATCGAATGGATTATCATCGTTGTAAATTTTATCTCTTTTTATACCTAATCCCTTTTGGGTAATTTCTCGTAAAAGTTTGTAATCTTCTTTTTCATTAAGGTTTTGATACATTTTCCCAAAACTATTAAAGAATCCTTCCATTGTCGGATTTTCTTTCAGTCCAGGAAATATTTGATTTAAATATTTCCCATTCTCATGATTATTGATAGCATCTTTAAATACGTTGTCTAAAGGAATAGATTTTATTAACGAAATAGCATCTTTCCCCATTTCTTTTGTCAGTCCATTTTTACTAAACATTTCGCCCAAAGTATCTAAACTAAAACCAGTCATAAAATCCTTATCATTAACTCTTTGTTGAAAAAGTAATTTCGGGTCTGATTTTTTTAAGAATATATGTTCTCCACTGTTTGAAAAACATAAATTGTTAGTTAAAGAAGTGATGAATTCTAAATCGTTTTCAATTCTTTTCTTTTGCTCCACATCTTCTGAATAACTTGATAAGATGTCACCAATATGAGCAGTTGAAAAGGGAACAAAAAATTTATCCTTATTGGAAAGAATTTTAAAAAGGTCATTTTGATGACCATCTTTCATTTGGGCTATAACATTCCAATCCAGATAAACTTTAATCATTTTACACCACCCTCAACAATCCCAATCTCTTCCTCACTCAAACCATACAACTCATAAACCATATGGTCTATTTCTTACTAAGTTTTTTAATCTCTTTATCTAAATCAGAAATATATTTTTTGTCTTGTTCATTTCTGAAATGCTCATATTCGGAATTTGCTTTTTCAACTGCTTGTTCGTGTGAAATAGTTCCTGCATTTGGTAGTATATCCAAACTATTACTATCTAAAAATTTATTAGTTCTTTCTAACCAATCATTCATATTCATTATTTGGTTTCTTCGAGCTTGAAATTCCGCTAAATCTAAAAATGCACTCACCAATAAATTTAAGTCCCCCATTTCATTTTCTGAAAGATAATTTTTAGCAATAGAAACATCACTTTTTAATATTTTCCCATCGGGTGAATTTTTCCACGCTGTTAATCCCATAAAATCTTTTGATTTATTGGCTCTTTCAAAAATTATTTCGGCTGCTGTTTTTCCAGTGATAGCAAAATGTAACTTATTTTGAACTATTTTATAAAACATTTTTGTTTCTTCTGCATTGCTTGAATAATCAGCACTGCATTGTTCAAAAATATCACCAAGTTTTTGATAAATTCTACGCTCGCTTGCTCTAATTTCACGAATACGTTCAAGTAGTTCATCAAAATAATCTTTCCCAAAAGGTCTGCCATTTTTTAGCATTTCATCATTTAAAACAAAACCTTTAACAATAAATTCTTTTAGTGTTTGTGTTGCCCAAATTCTAAACTGAGTTGCTTCTTTAGAGTTTACACGATAACCAACAGCAATAATTACATCAAGATTGTAAAACTCTAAATTTCGTTTTACGTCTCTTTTGCCTTCTTTTTGAACTGTTTCCAAAATGGAAATAGTTGATTCTTTTTGAAGTTCACCTGTTTCGTAAATATTTGTTAAATGTTTGCTAATTGCTGGAACTTCAACTCCAAATAAATTAGCTATATCTTTTTGAGGAAGCCAAAAAGTATCGTTTTGGTATGTAACTGTAATATTTACATTGCCATTTTTATTGCTGTATAAAATTATTTTATTTTCCATTTTCACTTCTCTACCTCAATCTTTTCATACTCTTTTTTGCTCAATATTTCTGCAAAGTTGGGTTGAATAACTAAACATAGGTATTGGTTCGATAGTTTTAGGAATTGTAATCTGTTTTCTTTTTGTTCTTCTTCCATCGTAGTTCCTTGAATAAAATCATTTACTAAAAAACATCCAAAAGTTTTTCATTGGCAAATCCACAAATCCATTCTAAGTATTCATCTCGCCAATTCTCTTTATATTTTATGTTTTGATTTTCTTGCATATAAACTCTATTCATTTCCAAAGATTTTATTAAAAAATTGAACTACTTCGTCATAACCTGCTATAATTGTTACAAGTCCACTTAAAAAACCAATTAGGCTCACTATTCCACTTACAAATTTAAAGACTACATTTTCTGTGATTTCGTTTACTCGTTTTTTTCCAATTATTCCAAACCAATTTAAAAGCAACAATGGACTAGTTAGTATTATTTGAATACCATAACGAAACCAAAGGATAGGATTTTTTAGCTCTTTTTTATTTAAGGTGATTCTATTTTCAAGCTCGCCACAAAATCTAATTAAACAATCGTTTGTTGAGTTAATATCAAATTTTTGAATATTATGATTCTGGAACTTTGGTAATGTATTAATAATAATATGGTAATTAGAAATCCTTTGCCTTGCAATAGGATCAGAATAATATTCCATAATTCCAAATACTCCAAGTATTTTATGAATACGAGATACATTTTTTGTTAACCAAACATACAAGTCATTATCAATTTGACCCTCAAAACTTAATTTATTAAAAGTAGATAGATATTTCTTTGACATTTCAGCAAATTTATTTTGATATAAATATGTAAAATCTAAATTGGATTCGTTTTCTTTATTCTTTCTCAATATCGTGATAAAACCAATTACAAGAACTATTAGTAAAGCCAATATTACTACTAGTATTTCCATCAAACTCCATCCTCAACAATCTTGATATCTTCCTCCGTTAAACCATACAACTCGTAAACCATTTGGTCTATCTCTGTATCGGTTTTATCTATTTCCGATTGGAAGTTATTTATTTCAGTTTTGTAATTATTAAAATATCCTTCCCATTCATCTTGTTGGTTAAGTGATATTTTTACTTTCTGTTTCTTTAGTTCTGCAATAAATGTTTTGAAATCGAAGTTGTAAAAAGCATCTAATTTTTTAGTTATTTTTGCAATTTCAAAGTTGTCTTTTACTCTGTTTAAAAATGTTGTTCTCTTTTGTTGGAGTTGTTTGTTTAGTTCCAACATTTTGTCGGCTTTTTCTATGAATGGTTGTTGAGAATCAATCGCAATTTTTGGAAAACACAACAATCCTAAATGGAACAACTTAACTTGTGCTAATGCTTCCCCTTTTTCTGGATTTATTGTCCAATAAATGAAATTTTCTAATTTTGAATTTAAAATTGAAAGTACATACTTAAGATTAATCTTACTATTTAAGGGTAATAGAATATGTGTATTGTCTCGCATAATAAATTTATTATCAACAAAAACTCCTATAATACTATCACCAGTTTGGCGAAAAATCAATTTTTCAGGAGCATTAAAAATCTCTTTATCTCTCGGAGCTGCAAGCCATTCACCATATTTTATCCAATAATCGTTATTCCACAAAAGTTTGTACCTATTAAATGAGCTTCCTCCAATCAATGGAACAAAACTATCATCTATCCTAATTTCAGAAGTAAACGGTTTTTCTTTCATTGTCAAAGCTGTTTGGGGTGGTTTCCCTTTCCCTTTTTCATATGGTTTTACACCATTTTTTATGTTCATATAATCTTTTACAAAAACAGACTTACTTTCAATTTTTTGTTTAAGAGAATAAACCTTTTCGGTTAGAAATAGATTAAAAAAATCTTGATTAGCAAGTATGTTCTGAGAAATGGAATGTTTAAAAATAACGTCTAAGTTATTTCTAATTTCAATGTTAACAAAGGAATTATTTATTTTTTGTTTCCCAAGAATTACTGTATCACAATCAACAGTCGCATCTTCAAAAACTTTTTCCTGATGTTGAATTATTCTTTTAAAATAAAATTTGTTTTTTGAAAGAAAATCTCTAAACTCTTTCCCACTCTGGATTAAACGCCATGTGTTTGGTGTAATAAAACCAAGCAAACCATTTTTAGATAATAATTTTTCTAACGATTGGATATAAAAGGCAATATAAGTTTCTGACAAAGTTTTGCTCAAACCTTTTGCCCCTTGCTCTAACAATAAATAGTTTAAATTCTCTTTACTAACTTTTGCCCCATACGGCGGATTACCAATCACAACATCAAAACCACCTTTATATTCGGTACGGAAAGCATGTTCGGTAGTGCATATCATTTCATTTATTATTTTTATTAGTTTTTTATTCTCCGGTAGTCCATGCTTTTTACGATTATTTCGTATATAGTTTATAGCGTTACGGAGATATTCTTCATTCTTTATTCGCGAGTTCCCGAATTTCTGCGTCCATAGGGGAACGGTAGTTTCGCTTTTGAGGCGGACAAGGGGATTAATCCCCTTGTTGCTGTGGTACTGCCGAGAAGATTTTCCTTTTATTTTTCCTACTATTTTCGGCACTTCTTCTTTTTCGCATACGAGCAGTATATGCAGATGGTCGCCGCAGATATTATATTCTATTATATTTAGTTTATCTTCTTTTACTATCTCTGCAATTGCTTCCGTTATTATTATAGCATCTTCTTCCGATATTTCTATTGCCTCGCCGGTATTTACGTGGTGCTCGAACATCCGTTGCGAGTATCTCGAATTATGAGTTGCAGTAGTTATATGCCAAGCTTCTTTTTTCTTCTCCTTGAAAATTTGTGGGAATTCTTTTTGCCAATTAAATGCTTTATCGCCGGCAACATCGGGGTCGTCTATTAACGAGTTGCCACATTTTATATTGCTATTTAAGTTCGAGAGTTTTCTATCCTTACGAGCAGTTCGCAACCAAAGAGAGAGCTTTGCAATCTCAACAGATTCCTCATTTATATCAACTCCGTAAAGATTGTTTTCAAGAATCGATTTCTCAGTATCGAACAAACGTAGGGGAGTGTTGGTAAGCTCGGCAATTATATCATCAATGCTTTTATGTTCCGCAATCAAAAAGTTTAACGCCTGATTTAAAAACGCACCACTTCCGCAAGCAGGGTCAACAATTTTTAATGTTAAAAGCCACTCCTTATATTTTTCGAGAGTTTCAAAAAGCTTTTTCCCTTTAACCGAAAGTTTGCCATCTGTTTTTTTGAAAGTGCCGTCAAATTCAATTTCGGAAATGCCAAACTCTTTACGCTTCTCTTTGCAAAGAGTTCCAACCGTGTTTTCAACAATGTACTGCGTAATATATTTTGGAGTATAAAAAACGCCATCCTTTTTACGCTTACTTTTCGATTTATCGGTCGCAGTCCCCTCAATCTCTGCTGTAATCTCCTCAATTTCGTTCAACGAATGTTCAAAAATATGACCGAGAATATTTACATCAACTTCGGTGTTAAAATCATACTCCGAGAGTTTCAGCAAATCGGCAATTAAAATTTCATCATCAATTATTAAACTATCCAACAATTCATCGGGGTAAAAAAGTCCGCCATTGTACGCCGGAATTTTATCCGCTTCGGTTTTACCTTTTCGCCCAATGTTCATATAGCCAAAATACTGTTTGTAGATTTCGTAAATCGGTTTGTAAGCGTCCAACTCTTCTAATTTATTGAATGTATCAATAATTCGAGTAATCGAGTTTGGTGGCAAAAGTCCGCTATCTTCGGCAAACAGAATAAAAAGAAAACGGTCTAAAAGCTTTTGCGATTTTTTGAACAAAGTTAATTTATCGTACTCTGCATTATTTTTGATTAAATTCTCAAAGAGTTTTCGTTTGAAAATTGAGTAGTCTTTGTAGAGTTTATCCGAAATATCTTCCTCGTGGAATTTTGTCTCTGTCTTTAATTTTATAGGCAAATCGGAAAAGATAGATTCAGAATTTAGTAATAAATAGAGTAATTCAAATTCACCTTTTTGCAAATGGAATAAATCAAATTCCTCGTATTCATTTGCATAATCAATATAAAACTGCAACTTCTGAAAATTAGAAATAATCACATATTTACAATCCGGTTGATTGTGTTTGTAACCAAATGCTTGTTCGGTAACGCTTTTTAAGTCTTTTGTTTTAGTGGATTTTAACTCGATTACCGCAAC
>CAZXDS010000042.1:18791-20129 GCA_964639525.1 uncultured Melioribacteraceae bacterium
AAAAATACAAATAATTTTGGAGTGTTGATAAATTTAATTTGCCATAATTATTTTTGATATTCGCTTTTTGCCACTAAGGAACAAGTATCTACTTACTCCTTGAAAATTACTATTTTATAAGAAGCATCTTTTTTGTAGAAACAAAATTTTCTGCTCCGTCCGAAACATTTAATTTATAAAAATAAATTCCGCTGCCGAGTGAAGATGCATTAAAATTTACTTTATAATTCCCCGGAGATTGTATTCCATTAACAAGTACTGCCATTTCTTTTCCGAGGATATTGTAAATTTTAAGTTGTACAGACAAGGCATGCCTTGTCTCAACAGCTTGCCTTGTCTCAACAATAGGCAGAGAATATTCGATTACGGTTGACGGATTAAACGGATTTGGATAATTTTGAAAAAGTTTAAAATCACTTATCACTTGAGGAGAATCTTCAACACCGGTTATTACAGAAACGATATCTTTTCGGCTTCCCGGCAAATAGAACGCCGGAACATCAAAGAATTGGCTCAAATCAATATTAATTGATTCACGCTTTTCTTTAACAAGCCAATTATCAGGTGCAAACCAAAATACTTCGGGAATGGAGAAAAGTTTAATTGGAATTATTGACAAATAATAGTAATTAAAAGAAATCTCAAACTTCTTTGTAATAAATTGTCCTAACTCTGTTTCAATTATTTCATCTTGCAATCGCTTGGATTCAACAGTTATCCTTGACGGAATATCAACACTATCAATTGTAATTGTCGAATCAAGCCGAAACAATTCCGCAGATTGGCCCGGCAAAAGTGAAAAATCATACAAAGGCAGCCAATCGGAATAACCGTTTCCGGCAAAGTCAAATACACCTTCGCTTAAACTATTCAATAATGAATTGAAATAAATATTCGCAACCGAACCATCCAAATTAATAAACAAAGAATCATTAAATTGCTGCTGATTGATTGATGCCGCCGGACCTATTTTAACAAGCTGTACGTAAGAATCTTTTCCATAAAAATTTCCGGATATTACTAACGAATCAATTTCGTAAACCGCTGAATCTTCAATAGGATTTCCGAGTGAATCTAACGGAACAATTTTGTAATTCCAAATATGTCCTAAATCATTCGGGAAATAGTCCGCAGCGTTTTGTCCAAAGCTAATTGAACTTAGTAGAAGTATAAATATTACAATTATTCGTTTCATTAAAAGCCCTCTTATGTTATTGTAAATAAACCCGCTGCAAAATAAGATGTTTCTATCATTCACAACTTGATTAGGAATTTAGGCAATAAAAATAATGGATTTCCGATTTAAACGCTCGAAAATGACATCTGTTGGAGAAAAAA
>CAZXDS010000043.1:0-19947 GCA_964639525.1 uncultured Melioribacteraceae bacterium
AAGTTTGGTCTAAAAGCGATTGAAGTGCTGCAGGCAGGTATTCCGCCTGGTTGTAAGTTGGGATAATTACTGAAAACATAATGCTGCCATGTATATTAAAATTTTTTATGTTTTGGAATATTTCTTTTTCTTTCAAATTTTCCATTTTATCTCAACCAATCATTAATCTTTTCTGTTTGCAGAATATCATTTGTTTCCTTGTTCCATACTTCAACATCAATTGAATTATAAAGCTGTTTAAAATTCTTAATTAAAAATTCCGATGTTTCTTTTCGTATATAATTTATTTGATTCTTTTTTGCAAACGAAGGAAATAAAAAATCTCCTTTTTGAACTAAACTCCCTTGATAAGTATCTAAATATTTGTATGCATTGATATTAACAGTAAGGTAAGGTTTATTACCAAAATGAGCAACTATTGATGGACCTGATGATGAGCCTAAATGAAACGCAGAAAAATATATTAAGGATATTTCTTTATCAATCTGGGTATTGAAGTCTTTCACAAATATTACATTTGTTAGTTTACGCCATTCCGGTTCAATTTCGGACGTACTGCAAATAACAAAAAATACAACAGGATATTTATCTTCACAATAAGAAAAGAAACCTTTCCATGCTTCATAATCAGAATTACGCTCAGGACAAATATCCAAATTGCGCCGTATATTTACCGTAACAGGTATTTTCCCTAAACCATTTCTTATTATAAACTGTTCCGACCATTTTTTCAATTGCTTGGGAATTAATAATTGCGGGATATAACCATTCAATCTGTAAAATTCATTAATAAGAATGTAATTTTTATAATATAAATACTCGCTACTATCTATATTTTGTACACTTGGCCAAATATAATAGGACTTTTTCATTTCTAATAAATCGTATAATTCATCCTTTGATTCTATCACAAATATATTACTTATGTATGGATTAAATTGTAGAATCGGCATTATTGAAAATAAAAAGTACATTTTATTATTGTCATCAATTAAATTATCTAATTCTGCCACAGAAGATTTTGCCGGATTTAATAAGAAACAAAAATCAATTTTATCTACACTATAACTAATTTTTTTAATAATAGATGTTTGCACAAATGTTGCAAAATCTCCAATACTTATAGGCTGTGTACTCGTATCATAAATAACAAGTAATTTCCGGTTAATTTCCATATTCGCTTTTTATCCCAATAAATTTAAATATTACAATTCCGATAGAATCTTATCTTCATCTCGATGAATTCGCATACCCGACCGAAAGAACACTTTTTCGGCTTCAATATATTTTTGTTGCAGCATTGTTTTAAGTTCAACATTTTTTTTGAATGACTCCGTAAAATGAATATTTTCAAAAACTCCATCATTGCTAAGAAAACCAAACATTGAAGAAGCAACGGAATGATTAAACAACTCAAAAAACGTACCATTCCAAAACAATATTGAATTAAAAATCATATAAGCAATATTCTTTGCAGGATAAATCACATCACCTTTTCGCGGGTAATGAAATTTGTACACTTTATTACTTAGCGTAGCCGTAATCCCAAGAGAAGTTGGAATATTTTCACCTAATTTAATAAAGTTCATTGTATTCTTATTTTCAATTTCTAATAGAGGCCAAATATTTGTGTATATAACAGGGCCAGTTTTCTTTTTGCTTTTTTCAAATATTCGAGAGATTTCTAAAATTTCAAAATTTGTTACATTTTCATTTCCAAATGGCGAAACTGATGTTATTTCATTATTAAAAAATTTTCTGCAAATTTTTGAAGGAACAACATAAATCATACATTTCCCTTGTATTTTAACCGTTAATTAAAAAATATTTATAATCTTGCTTTTTCAAGTGATATTTTTTCTCTTGAGTTATATATTTTGAAAATATGTTCTATTTCATTCGACGAGTAGTTATTATAACTGCACACGGCTTGCCTACCGTCATATGAGTTTAAATCGTAATTAATTAAGTAATTATTTGCTTTCGCCCAATTGTAAAAAGGGGTCCCGGGTTGGGGAGTAGCTATTGATACTTGCCATTTATCCAACAATTTCAAATCATCTCTTAAATAACATAACCTGTTATGAGTAAGTAAATCATCTTCAAAACTACTATCCTGCGCTCCAACGATACTGGTTCCATAAGTGACAAAACCGTATTTCTTTGCTTTTTCTAACATAGTTTTTAATTTATCATAATTAACTTTTTTATGAATTACTTTCCCTGTAGATTCACCAAAAGATTCAATTCCGAAACGAATTTGATGATAACCTGCTTTTTTCATTAATTTAAACAGCTCATCGTTAAAATTATAATAGACACACATTGCATCATATTTAAGAAAATTCAATTGATTTTTAATTATTTCTTCACACAATTCCGCCACCCAATCCATTGAAGAATTATGAGCTTCTTCATTAAAAAAGATACCGTTAAAATAACCGTCGTATTTTTTAACAAGATATTGAATCTCGGCAACTACATCTTTGGGATCTCTCATTCTCCAATTTTGTTTTATTTGTCCGTAATAAGATGGAACAACACAAAAAGTACAGGCTAAATTGCAGCCTCGCGAAGCATAAAGTTGAATCATTCTATAATCACAACCAGGTTCAGTATAATCAAGTCTTGAAATATCATTATCTTCCGGCCATGGTAAATCATTAGGATCTACTAATTTTTTGCTATTGTTAGGATAAAGCCCTTGAAGTGATATTTCGCTTGTATTTATAGAGCCTGATTTAATAATTTCAAGAACGACAAGTTCATATTCACCGGGGACAACAAAATCAGCAAATTTAGAACATTCCAAAGGTTCTGCATAAGCAAAAGCTCCTCCGACAATATTTATAGTACTATTGTTTTTCTTAACGCTGCTAAATATTTCAAAAACTTCTTTGCTATCAATCGCAGACGGTTCCATAATTAGATAATCAGGAGTGTATGAATTTATGTATGCAATTGTCTCTTTTTTATCTAAGCCCAAAAGATTAGGATCTAACATCTTTATTTCAAATTCCGAAAAATCTAATTCTCTTTTCAGCAAAGACGATAAGTAAGCCAATTCATAGGGATAAAAAGCAAATGGTCGTGATGGAGATTTCACTCCGGCTGTCCACCTACTTGGAAACAAAATAAGCTTTTTACCATTATCGAGTTTGCCAATTGAATTACATATTATTACAGTCTTCATTTATTAAGCCATTCGTTAAATTCAAGATATAATTTTCTTTTTCTGTTTAATGTGCCGTTATTTTTTGCCTTGCTTATAAAACCCATTTCATGAAAAGATTTAATAACAAATTTCAGATCATCTTTGGTCAAAGTTCCGGTTAGGGCATTATATCCATGCCCACTGAACGATTGATAACTTTTATCGGTGAACCAACTATTATTTACAGCATCTTCATAAAATTGTGTTCCAGGATATGGTGTAACTGTAGTAACGCCTATTGATTCCGGTTCTAATTTGTCAATAAGGTTTAAAGTTTTTAAATGCGATTCTTTTGTTTCGCCAGGGAATCCAACCATTAATAAAAAATGTAATTTTAATCCGATTTTCCTACATTGTTGTGATATAGTAATTACTTTTGACAAATTTAAACCTGTTTTTGTACTCTTTATCATTAACTGTTCATCTGCTGTTTCAATACCTACATTAATTCCTTTACAACCGCTATTTCTCATTTTCTTAAGAAGTTCAAAATTCAAACAGTCAATACGAGTTTCACACCACCAATCTATACTAATATTACTAGCATCAATCAGTTCACATAAACGAAAGATCCTTTTTTTATCTAATGTAAATGTTGCATCACGAAATAATATTTTTGTAATACCAAGCGAATAAATATTTTCTAATTCCGAAAAAACACGTTCGGCTGACATTGCACGCCATTTTGTACCTTGAACTAACGGATAGGGACAATAATATCGACAATTGTACGGACAACCTCGGCTCGTTTGGAATGTTGTAATATTATGCCCCAAACGAGAATAACTATACAATTCGTTTTTTAATTTATCTCTATTGAGTATGGGAAGTAAATTCAAATCTTCCAGAATGTTTTCGGGTATTTCTTTTAATTCTCCATTTTCAAAAAATGCTGTCCCCTGTTTTGTTTCCCCTGTAATAATTTTATCAATTATTAAATCGCATTCGCCGGTTATTATCAATTCAATTCCGGTTTTCTCTATAATATCTTTCAGTATATTTTTATCATGAATCATAGTTTTCACAATAATTCGCATTTCTTTTTGATAATTTAACTTGATATATCTGATAAACTCGCAATCAGATTGTAAAGAGGGAAGCGAGACAGTAAGGATTAAACAATCAGGTTCATAAGTTGAAACATCACTCAAAACACCTTCGCTATTAGGTTCGACTTGTGAATCGAAAACAATGGCATTGTGTCCTTTTTCCATTAATACTGTTGCATACGAAAGCAGATCGAGCGGAGGTAATATCATGGTTTGGTTTCTTCCAAAACCAAGTCCTCCTGCCATATCTCTGCTAACAGGATTATTATAATCCGGCGTATTTAATAGAAAAACTTTCATTGCAACGACAATCCTTATTAATTAGTTATACTGATTTATCAATCTTTTCAATAATTAAATCCATCATTTGTGAAGCATCCTCTCCGGTATCAGGGTCATTGTTTTCTAACAACTGAAGATGTTTTCTGTAATAATTTATACGAAAAAACTCTTGCAGCACCCTAAAATTATTATTTACAATATTTTGAACCCAATTTTTATATAGATATTGACTGTTAGTAAAATATTCTTTGTTGTAATTATTCAGCAACTCAACAGAATCCCGTAATATTTTTGAGTTAAAAAAACTTATATTTATTGCTCTATCAATTCCTAAAATTTTCTTTAGTTCTTTGTCATTTGGATAAATATCACTAAAATGAAGAGCTGACCAAGTAAATTTTTCAAAGTTATTTAACCAATGGTAAAAGGGTAATTTATGTTTATGATAAGACTTAGCATCTTTTAAATAATGTATTTTATGATTTATCTTTCTGTTTAATCTATACGATAATTCCCTGTCTTCATACCTGGCAAAAGGGAAAGATTCATCAAAAGGATGTTCCCGAAGCATATTTGTAGGCACAATTATGTTGCTTGTGTAAAAATATTCTTCACCGCTATTAAATTTATTTTCGTCCGAAATTTTGTAATGTCCAAATTGGGAACCGCCATTGCAGCTCCAATATTCAAATGGCGTAATATTTTCAGGATAAGGAAGTATATTCCCTAATACGGATACATTATGCGGTTTATACTTTTCTAAATAATCACAAAATATTGTTAAAGTATCTTTAAATAGAATAACATCATCTCCCATAATTAAAGTATATTTGCCTTTCGCTTTTTCTATTCCTCTATTTCTTGCAAATGCCGGACCTTTAGCTTTATCAAGTCTGATATATCTATACTTACTATTCAAATTTGCATATCCGTTAAGATAAGATTGCGTATCATCATTTGAGCAATCATCTACAATAATTATTTCATTTACTCTCTTAATACCCGACGAATTATTTATTGCTGAAATACAATCTTTCAACGTATTTAATCTGTTCTGTGTCGTTATTAAAATAGTTAGTAAACTCATTTAGGTATTTTGGTTAAATAATATTTGAAAAAATCTTATCAATTGTTTCTTCAGTATCCGGTCTTTTAAAACCAAACAGTTTATTTACTATCTCCGAATCAAGTGTAGAAAATCGGGGTAAATTAAAATCAATCTTATTCCTATAGTTCTCTCGTTTAATTAAATTTTTACTGTATCCATACTTATCGCACATATTTTTCATGATTTCATAGTATGAAATATCTTTTTTTGCTGAAAATTGAAAAATGCCGTTTTGCTTTTTTTGTACAATTGACTTTATAACAGCAATAACGTTTCCTATATGTAACGGAGCAATGTACAAATCATCAAAAACAGTTATAGTTTTTTCTGTTTTTAATTTATTTATCCACTCATGAAATAAAACAAAAGATTCATCCAATACTTTTGATAATCTAAGAATTCCCCACTTTCCGCTACTATTGCCAATATACTTTTCAATCTCCACTTTTTGTTTACCATAATTATTAATTGGCGAATATTTTGCATTGGATAAAGTATTACTCATTTCTCCGTTAAATACTTGATTAGAAGATAAATATAGAATGAAAATATTTCTCTGCAAGAGCAATTTTATAAGTTTTGCCATTTGCTTAACATTAATGAAATGCGAATATTCCTCATTTTTTTCACAAAATTCTAGTTTTGTTATTCCGGCACAAATTACCGCTGAATCAATATTATTTGGGATGTTCCATTTTTTTTCAATATCCGCAAGATTTAGATAAATTGCATTTGCTTTAATTTTCTCTAATTTATTTGTAGTAGAAATTATTTTTTGATTTCCATCGTTAAAACTTTCAACAAGCGCATTCCCAATAAATCCATCACCGCCGATAATCAATGTTTTTTCACTAATATGCATAAAATAAATTCCGGCTACCCCTAATTATTATTTACATAAAAACCCAAAACAAAATAATACCAAGCCATTTTGTGATGCCCCGTATGAACTACTTCATCATTCATTGAAAATGATAAAATTCTCCCAAAATTATTTTGCATCAGCGATTCTAATTCCTTCAAATCATAACATTTAATATGATCAGCTTTGCTGATTTCCCCTTGTAATGGATATGAATAAATACTGGGAGTTCCGAGAACAATCATCCCATCTTTTTTTAAATATTTTTTTGTATGCTGAAGAAACATTTTCCCGTCTTCTTCATTCATATGTTCTATTACATCAAGCGCTATCAGAACATCATATTTTTTGTTACTCTTCATTTTATAAAAATCTTTTTTTAAGAAAGTAACATTTTCCCTTCTATTAATACTATTAGCTTCTTTTATTTCATCGCTCCTCAAATCAATGCCGGTAATATATTTACATTTTTGAGCAAGAAACATTGCGCCTAAACCCGAACCACAGCCTATTTCTAATACGTCATCTTTTTCACTTATCATCCTGTAAACAAACTTATATCTGGATAATCTTATCAATAACCGCATTAAGTCATTTTTAACGTAATAACCATACTCTTCGCCTAACAGTATCGGATCATTTCCTTCTTTCATTTTTTCAACAAGTTTAAAAAATTCCGCTTTGCTTGTACTAATATTCATGTATGTTTTTCCTCAAGGTAATTTAATTACCAGTAATACTGCTTTTATTTGCACGTTATTTTAAAAATAAATAAATTCATAATCGCCGGTATAACCGAATTCATCAAATAACCATTCCCATTCATCCGGAGCAAAAAATGATTCACACGTTAAAGCCCAACATTGTAGATTAAAAAGCTCTTCTTCGTTTCTGTATCCTTCAACCACCAAATATTTATTTTTTCCAACTCTTTCCATTTCCGTTAAAGCTTTTTTTAAGTGGTTGATTTTAAGATTATGCAATGTTGTTATTGAAATAACTAAATCAAATTCATTATCATCAAAATCGAATTTATCTTGAGCAGCATGAATGGATAAGTTTTTTTTAACTTCTTCTTTTGCATTTTCAAGAGCATATTCTGAGATATCGTAGCCAATAATTACAGCGTCCGGCAATAATTTCTTTAGTTCAAATAATAAAAATCCTTTGCCGCAGCCAATATCAAGAATTTTTGCATCCGGTGATAAATTATATTGCTCAATTAAACTTTTGGCAACGGTTTCCCATCTACCGTCATATTTAAAACCGCCATAGCCATATTTACGATCACCGTCCCAATAATTTTCATCATATTTTTTTGCAATTTGCATACAATGAATTTTATCATTTGTCATTCTGCCAATATAATCGCGCTTTGTGCTTTTATGCAGTTTTGTAATTATATTTAATAGCCTTCCCATTTTATAAACCCAAAATATTTTTTACTTTACTCAATAACTTTGCTGCAGAAATTCCATAATAATCGCGCATTCCATTGTTGTCTTTGATAAGATGCGGATATTCAGGCGTAATTCCCAAAGATTCAAAATGAATAGATGGATTTAGCTTTCTAACTTCTGATTCAATTATGCTGCCTAAACCACAATTTATAAATTGTTCTTCAACAGTTATTATTGCGTTGAACCCATCAATTTCTTTCATTAGAGATTTAAAGTTTACAGGTTGAACAAGAGGTATGGAAATAATTTTTATTTTAATATTTTCTTCTTTTAACATCGCAATCAACTTGATAATTTCTTGTGAAATTGATCCGTGGAAAAGCAGAGCTAAATCATTTCCATCGTAATGAAGCTGCGGTTCGGTAATATCAAAATTTTCATTTAAGTGAATATTTTTTTCACCACTTTTTGCCAATCTTATATAAACCGGATTTTTAGAATATGCAGCAAATTCAGCAGATAATTTTGTTTCAATCGGATCAGCCGGTGATAAAACCGTCAAGTTTGGTAAAGTTTTTGCAATACCAATATCTTCAATAGCATAATGCGTAATTCCTTGTGGAGCATAAGTAACACCGCTGCCTGTACCAATTAATACAACCGGTAATTCTTGATAGCAGATATCATTTCTAATCTGTTCGTAACATCTATATAGAACAAACGGGGCGATATTATAACAGAAAACTTTATATCCGGAAATAGCAAGCCCTGCAGCAAAGCTAATCATATTTTGCTCGGCAATGCCCATGTTAATAAATTTATCGGGATACTTTTCCTTGAAATCGCAATAAATCCCTAATCCTGCATCTCCGGCTAAAATAATAGCTTTATCATTTTTTACAGTATAATCTATAATTGTATTTGCAAAAGTGTTTCTCATTAAATTTCGCTCTTCAAATCATATTTTTCTAATTCTTTTAGTGCTTTAACTTTCAATTCGTCATTCAATAAGTAATAATGCCACAATAGGCTATCTTCCATAAAACTAATACCTTTACCTTTTATTGTGTTTGCAACAATGATTCTAGGTTTGTCAGAATTTTCTTTATCAACCGAGTTTTTTATTTCACTTATTGAGTTACCGTCAATTACATCTACTTCCCATCCGAAAGCTTTCCATTTATCTGCAACAGGTTCAAATTGACAAATATCCTTGGCACTTCCATACCCCTGCTGATTATTGTAGTCAAGGAAAACAGTAAAGTTATTAAGACCAAACTTGGGTGCGAACATTGCCCCTTCCCAAATAGAACCTTCCTGCATTTCTCCATCACCAATCACGCAATAGACTTTTCTATTTAATTTTTGAAGTTTAAATCCGTGAGCTATTCCGAGTCCCATGTTAAATCCATGTCCCAAAGAACCTGCCGAAACCTCTACGCCTTTCACAGAAAACTTATCGAGATGCCCGGGTAATGTCCCATTGTTTTTGTTAAAGCCGTATAATAATTTATCTTCAAAGATATTTTTCCTTGCTAATGTTACATATAATGCCAATTCGGCATGCGCCTTACTTAGAATAAAAACATCGCGATTATTCCAATCTTCCAAATTCATTTTATAAAAGTAGAGTACCGTTAAAATATCAATACACGAAAGCATCGAACCGATATGCGATGTTTTCGCTTCGTACGAAATTTCGATGATTTTTTTTCTTAAATCGTTTGATATTTTTTCTAAATTCATCAATTACTCTGCAACTTCTATATAAAATTCAAATGTTTCAATTTAGGATTTTTCAATTCCCACAAAAATTTATTTACTGCATCCGGTCTGCAATTGATTGGGCATTTATGCACATTACAATCATGTTCAAGATAATCCTTAATTTTTTTTCTGCCTTCACTCTGCCAAATTTCGTTAAATGTGTTTTTATAAATATTGCCGAAAACAAATTCCTCTTTATCCCAATAAGGAAGACACGAAGCAATATCTCCGGCAGAATTAATTGCAGAAATAAATGACGTTCCATAGCAATGATCATAATTTCTTTCTCCGGTATTCTCAAATGCTCCGATTCTCAATTGCACTTCAAAATCATCCGAACAAAATTCATTTAATTTTTCTGCAATTTCAGCCAGCTCATTTTCGTTAATTTCTTCTTTCATTTGATAACCCTGCTGTTCGCTTTGGTGAACAAATGGTTTTATCACAAAATAATCGGCACCGGTTTCCTTAATTGCCTTTACAGCTTCAAACAATGAATCTTTATTTTCCGGAATCAATACAAATTGAGCACCTAAATCAACATCCAATTTTTCCCTTTCACGAATTTCACAAGCTGTTTTTATGTTTGTAATTACTTTATCAAAAACTTTTTCACTTACTTTATGAATTTTAGAATATGTTTTACTATTCCCGCCGTTAAAACTGAATCTTAAAAAAGTAAGACTCGGAAGAATTCTTTCAGCGAGTTCCTCTTTTAATAATTGCCCGTTGGAAAACATTCCTGCATCAATACCGTTTATTTTTGTATGATGAACAAACTCGGCAATATTTGGATGAAGAAGAGGTTCTCCTTCGCCTGCATATAAAACACTTTTAATTCCGGCTGCAGAAATTTCTTCAATAAACTTTAAGGTTCTATCTTTTTCCAATTTCCTATTTGGGTAACCGATAAAATCATAAGCACAAAACACACATCTGTGATTACAAGAACCAACTGGGCTAATTTCCATATAAACAGGATTGCAGTCGTTATTATTAAAATATTTATTCAATCTATCGATATGGTAAATTAGCTTTTGACCATCCAATTGAAAATTTTTATTTTTTTTATTCATTCTACTCAATCTCCACCTTCAGTATTAGACAAACTCAAGATGCTCTTGATCAAGCTCAAGATAATCGATGAGAAGTTTATTATTATTGTTGGCACAGCAATGATGAACACAATCAACAGACGGATTTATATTAAAAAATTTGTTTTTATCATTCATCCAAAATTCCTTAAAACTTTTATCTTTTATTGAACCTAAAACTCCGTTTTCTAAATTGTAAGCTTTATCGTGACATGCATAAACATTCAAATCTGCACCAATAATCGGCAGTATTTGTAAATAGGGACACCAACTATAATCTTTTTGAAATTTCTCATCGAGTTCATGATAAGCATCAAATATTTCAAAGTCTAACTCTTCAAAATCATTCTTACTTTTTTGAATTAAACTTTTCACAGTACTAAATATTTCCTTGTGATATAAATTATTTTCAACTCCAACATCACTTACAATGCAAGGAGAAACTTTAACGCTTGACACTCCTATTTCTTTATAAAGTTTAATCATTTCATAAACATGAGAAGCATTTTTTTTATCCACAATAAGACTTATTCCAACAAAACAATTTCCATTTAGCTGAACAAAATTCTTAAGATTGGTAATTACCTTTGTATATTCACCTATTTTTATCCCTCTATATTCAGCATAACTTTCATCATCCCAACCGTCAATTGAAATTCTAATCCATGAAGCGTATTCGGATAATAATTCCGCAACACGTCCCTTTAACGGCGTACCGTTAGTTAAAAGTGCAATTTTTATATTTGTTTTGGATAATCGTTCTAAAGTTTCAACAATATATTTATAATAAAGCGGGTCACCTCCACCGCTGAATGTAACGGCTTTAACTCCAAGTTCATCAATATCATCTATAATTTCCATCATCTTTTCTTTCGGAATATATTCCCGCAAGTCCATATCTTTACCCAACTGTAAATTATCAGCTCTATACGAACAATACCAGCAATGATGCGCACAAACATTTGTAGGTTTTATTCTTATATGGATTGGAGGTTTTATCGACAAATTATTAGCCGGTAAGGATTTGATTTTTTCCATATAATGGAAAACTTTCATTTTGGAATATTTGTTTTTCATTGACATAAATTATTACATACGTTTATATTTTAAATTTCGTTTGTCATTCATTGAAAACACACTGTCATGCTGATGGATATCAGCATCTCATTAAATGTCTGAGATTCTGACATCCGTCAGAATGACCCAATATTTTTATCCGGCAATCAGTTGGTTTCCTGATTAGATTTCTGCCGAACTACCGGATTCCCTTGTGTGTTAAAAATTCAATCATGAATGTTTCACAACGCTATCTGTTTTTGATTTAATCATTTTTAATGCTTTTTCTAAAATAGTTTCGGCAGATATAGAATTCATCATTGTATATTTATCATCACCATGAGCATTAATTATTTCCGTGCTGCCATACAAAAATACTTCTGACAAGTTTGTAGGACCAAAAAGTGCAACGACCGGTTTCTTAAGAGCAAATGCAATATGCAACCCCAGACTATCATTAGTTATTAACACATTACAAGAGTTTATCCAATCTATATAATCATAAATATTATTTAAGCCTTTCTGCCAGGAAACCGAATATCCCAAATTGTTTAGCAACGTTTCCGATTCTTTCCAAGTTTCCATTGGCAGTGCTTTTTCAGGCCACTTATCTCCTACTTTCCAATTGAATCCGAAATCATATTTTACTGTTGATTTCGGTTTATAACCGAGAATATATTCCTGTTCTTTCCATTTTACTCCGAACATTTCAATCAAAACTTTTTGCCAGCAATCAGATTTTCCGTTATTAAATTCTTTTGCTTCAAGGTATGAAATAAAACTAAGTCCGCGTTCATAAGCATGGTAAGTTCCGCCAACGGAATCAAATCTGAATCCGTATTTATTCCAAACATCAATCATCGATGATAGTGCACAAAGTCCGGCAATTTTTTCCAGATTAATTAACACATCAAACTTTTCCTGCATCAATTGAAAACCAAGAAACTCATCCCAAACTAAGATTCTATCAACATAAGAATTATTGCTTAGCAAAGGAGCCGCTTTTTCGGAAACAACCCAAGTTATGCTTGAATCAGGATATTTCTCTTTTAATGCGTATAAAATCGGCGTGGTTCTAATTACATCTCCCAAACTTGGAACACGTCCAATTTCTGAATCTAATGTTTCAGATAACCCAAGCTTAATAATTAATACTTTTGTTTTTGCCATGATTTTTCATTTTCTCTAATGTTTATAATTTCTACACTTGTATGCCCGTACTGCTGTAATCGGTTTGTTTTAATTTTAACATCGCAAGGATTACAATCTCCGTAATAATCACAATTTCGATAAATATCGATAGAATCTTCATTTAATTCTTCATCTAAAATATGTGCATAAGGGTCTCGTCCTTCATATAAATCGGAATGACATTTATACACGTAACCGCCGGGATCAACAATAAGTTCAGTAGTTCTGCATTGGCAGTTTAACATTTTGCCAGCAGAGACAGCATTTTCATACTTAAAAGTACCGTAAAGTTTTCCATTATATTCCCCGAGATACTCTTTAGTTCTAAAATCAATTCCCTCTTTTGTACATTGTTCTTTTACCTCAAGTATATGCTTTTTAATATTTACATCAGGATGTTCTATTCCCCAAATTCCTACTTTAAAACCGGCTTCAGTCAACTTGTGAGTATTATTAATAATTTCATCAATATGATTTTGACCGGGATGATAACTTACCCGAATTGGGGCATAAGGAGCTTCTCTTAAAAACCTAGATATTGGTACATTGGCAATAAAAGCATCAACATCAAATTTTAGATTTGTTATTAAATCCATTTTAACTTCGGTTTTTACTTCATTAACAAATCTAAAAAATCCTTCAAAAAGAGTTGGTTCTCCCCCTTGCAGAGTCAAAGGCAAATCATCTCTAAGGCTCAGTCTGTTTGCAGCAAGTATCCATTCATCAACAGATAGTTTTTTTCTTTTGGCTTGAGAATTTCGAGAGCCTCCATCGTGTAAGTTGATACAATAATCACATTTCAAATTACAAGCCAACGTAAGAAAAAAAGCAATGTAATTATGATGATCTTTAGGCTTAATAACAGGAAGATCATTCCGAAACATATTTTACCACCAATCTGAAGTTAAATTTGTAATTTACCAAAAAAATCTCTCATTTCAACTAGCTGTTCCTTGATTGTTTTAACTGCAATTCGGCTTGATATAGAATATATACTACTCATACTTCTGTCGCAGCCAATTTCAACTTTAATAGGATTTACTTTTAATTCTAAATTATAAACTTCACTAATAGTTGAAACAAGTTCGTACTTATTTAAAGTATTGGGTGAATGAATATGAAATAATCCTTTCTGATAAAGATTATCAGTTAATGTTTTTTCTATTATCTCTGCAAGATAAAGTGTAGTAACTCCGTTCCATAAATGATTCGTGTATCCGTTCACTTCTTTTCCTTTTTGAGATTTTACCCATTCCAATAAAGAGCGGCTTTGTCCGTTTTCTTCGCCGATAATTGAAGTTCTTAAAACCATACAATTATTACTTGGCTCTCCAGAGTTTTTAGTCATCCCGTAAATATCATCAGCATCAAATAAATCATCTTCGTTATAATTGCCCTTGTTTCCGGTATATACACAGTCCGTAGTTATATGAATCATTTTAATATTTTTTTCACAACAGATTTTTGCCAAGTTATGCGGAAAAATCGAATTTACTTTCAGCACATCTTCTAATGTCATGTCTTTAATTCGCGGTTTAATTACTCCGGCACAGTTTATCACAACATCAGAATTATTAATAAATTTTTCACTTCGTTGGTGCGGTTCTTTGGCAATGTCAAAATCACTGCGAAAAACCTTTACAACTTCATTCCCTTTACGTTTAAAATATTCCGAAACCGCATAGCCCAGCATTCCGTTTGCGCCGAAAACAGTAATTTTCATATTTTTCCTTTACCTTTCTTCCACTTTCCAAACATCCCAATATCTGGCATCAAACCGATAGTCGTCACCGAGACTATCAGCTAATGTAGATGTAGAAAAAAACATAATTTTTGTATCAGGACTTAAGGACATAAATCCGTTAGCATATCCTGCGGGAATAAATAAAACACTCGGAGTAATATCACTTAAAACAAACCGATTAACTTCCAAGTTTTTGGAAGGTTTATCCCAATCATCAATTTTTACTGCACCAATAATAGCAGAACCATTTACTACTTGAACATATTTACTTTCATTTTTATGTGCATGCCACGCTCTTACAAATCCTTGTTTATGGTTTTGAACCATGTAAAATCTTTTTACACAATTAAAATCAAAATCATTTACAAAACTAACAGAACCTCTGTCATCAACAGCTCTACCGCCTTTAAGCAAAATCAGTTCATTATTAGTCATATACTACCTCTTTAAATTTTTCAGTAAGCATTTCAATATGCTCTTTTAGATAAGCAACATTAGAATAACGCGGACTGCTTAAATCTTTAATTCTTTTAGTTTCAACTAAAAATTTTAATTGCTCAATTCCTTCATCTATTGAGTGAATTGATTTAAATCCAAAATATTCTTCCGCTTTTTTAGCAGAAACACGGTAGTTTCTTGTATCTTGGAATGGCATATCCGTGTGCTCAATTTCCATATCCGGGAAATGCATTCTAACCTGATAAGCTAAATCCATAATTCTAACATTTTGCCTCTGAAGATTAAATACGCCTTTATGCTCTGATTCGAGATTCCTTACTACTGCTCTTGCAACATCTTTTACATGAAGCAGCGGTCGGAATTGGTCTCCGCCAAAAACACTGATTTTGCCTTCGGTATATGCTTTAACAGTTAAAATATTTACCACTAAATCCAATCGAATTCTAGAGTACAAATCACCTACACCAAACAGAGTTCCTAATCTAAAAATAATTGCATCTTTATGCTTTAAGCATTGTTCGGCAGCCAATTTTGTTTCGGCATAAAGCGATAATGGATTTGTTGAAGATTTTTCATCAAGTACAATATTTTGGGCACCGTAAACAGAGCAAGTTGACATAAAGATTATTCTGCCGTCAAAGTTATCAGCAAGCCAGCAAACTGTGTTTTGGTTTATATCAACAGTAAGTTCCGGATTTAACTGGCATGCGCCATCTCCAACAATTGCAGCAAGCCAAACAACTACATCTGCCCAATCGAGCTGAGTTTTTAGTTTTTCTCTATTTCGCACATCACCAAATACAAAGTCAACAGGTTTTCTAAATGAATCTTCATAAACTAAAGCATCATAAACTCTTACGCTGTATTTTTCTTCACTCAATATTAAATCTGTAATTGCACCGCCAACATAACCGGCACCGCCTACAATTAATATGTTTTTCATTTTATAACTCCGTTAATAAAATATTTTTGATTTTTTCAGAAGTAGTTCCGTCTCCCAACCATTTTATTTTTGATTCATCAATTGAGTGATTTTCAAAAAATTTAATTGTGTCATCAACCATTTCCTTAACAGGACGGGTTTCACCAATCATTAAGCTATTTCCATTTTCTACTGATTCGGGACGCTCGGTGCAAAGTCGTGGAACTACAACAGGTACTTTTAATAGAGGACATTCTTCCTGACTTGTTCCTGAATCGGAAACTACACCGTAGGCGTTATACTGAAATTCCAAATACTTGATAAATCCATACGGACCAACAAGTTCGATGTTTTTTTTATCATCTAATAAATTATGTTCTGCAATTAGTTTTTCTGCTCTTCTAAACCGTACCAATTTTATCGGCAATGAAAGCTGTTCGCTGAGGTTATTTAAATAAGTAAGGATATGATTGTACTGTTCGTAAGTTTTCAAATTTTCACTTCTGTGTATATCTGCAACTATATAATCCTTAGTTTTTTTTCCTATCGGCATATATTGGTCAACAACTTCCACAATTGTATTACCAACAATATGAATTCCTTCCGGGCTTTTGTTTTCTTTAAGTAATCTTTCTTTGTATAAAGGAGTGTAAACAAACACATAATCGGAACAATAATCACAAACCACTCTGTTTACTTCTTCCGGCATCCGTCTGTCATAAGATCTCATTCCACCTTCAATATGACCTATCTTATAACCCTCTTTAAATAAAGGTAAACTTGCCACAGCCGAGTGAGAATCACCTAAAAACATAATTAAATCGGGATTGATTTTTTTATCTTTTAACAGATAAATAATTTCTTTTGATAAATATGATAATTGCTCATAATGATTTGAGCTTGATTTTCCGGTCGCCATTGTGTAATCAGGTTTCCTAATGTCCAACTCATCAAAAAATATTTTACTAAGCTCGTCATCGTAATGCTGCCCGGAATGTATCATAATATGATTAAAATTTTCGTCTAGTTTTTCGAAGACCTTACTCATTCTAATAAAATCGGGTCTGATTCCGGTAATTGTAACAATTGTTTTGTTCATATCTTCTTGAAATAATTTATTTTAGCAGAACAACTACTATGCCACGCATTCTTTTTATTCCATATATGTTCTACAATATAGGACAGATAAACAGTTACGACAAAATCATATTACAGATTATTTATTGATTTATAGTTGTGGATTCAATTATTATTATCAACTGGCAATATTAATTCATTATAAATAATAAAATAAAAGTGATTGTAGAACAATTATAAAACTATTAGCAAGATAAATTTTTGAAACTTTAGTGCGGATTATTTGCGTGTTGGCTATTAATAGCCAATTATTTTATGTGGGGTGTTAATAGCTAATTACTGTATTTTAATAGCAAGTAATTTATCACGGTATTTTTCTAAGACCTGATTGTTTTCCTCTTGAAGTTGCCCTGATTTCATTTCGCGATCTTTTTTCAGACTTTCAATATCTCTGTCTATTGATTTTTCTTTCCTTCTCAGTTGGTCTTCAAATTCTTCCATTTTTTCTGAAAAATCACGATTAATTTCTTTAATTGTCTTTTCCTTCATGTTTTTTCTTATACTGATTTCCCTAATTAGCTTCTGTTTATTATTTGATCTTTCCCAAATGGCAGAAATTGAAGAAAAAAACGAAACAATTGTTCCCAACAAAAATGTTATGCCTCCCCATTTTATTCCGCTTATCATTGTAGTAAAAAGTGTGCCATTAGCAGAATTGCTCGAATCTAAAAATCCATCAGCAAATCCGCCTATTATAAATATGATTAAAGAAACTACAATATTTATAATCATAGAACTGGAAAATGCCTGTGAAGGATCAAATTTACCTTCGTCTCCCAAATTTTCAACTATCGCTTCAATTTGAGCAACCTTCTGTTTATGTGCTTCTTCAATTGATTTTATCTCTAATTCCAAATGTGATTTGAGTTCTGCTTTCCTTTTTTTCGCTGCTTGAGTTAATAATTCTTTTGATCTTGCTCCAATTTCTATTTTTTGATTATACAGAAAAAGGTTGTTATCAATTAATTTTTGAGATCTTAATGTAGTTTTCTCAAGTACAAAATCTATTAATGAATTGAATTTTTGCACCAATAATTTTTTGGAAAACGGTATCAGTTTATTAACACTCGTACGATACTGATCCACAAATTTTTTAATAAACTCAACTTCCTTTCTAATATCATTATCAAATTCAAGATCTTCTTCATACACTAACAATTTCTCAAGAGAATCAACCAGCATACCGCAAACTTCATCAAACCCTTTTTTATCGGCTAAAAAAAATGTTTTTATGTCAAATAACATATCTGCAAATTCCATTTCCGAAAAAATATTATATGAGAAAGCGGTTTGAAGAAAGTAAGAAAACAAATTTAAACTATTTATCCGGAAAGCAAAGTTTAAACGATATTTATCAAATTCAACAATTTTGGATATGCGTTCCAATGATATCTCATTATTGCCCAATTGTTTTTGGGTCAGAGCTTCATAAAACAAAGCCGAAATTCCATTTTGCTTAACTATCTGAGCATCACTGAATTTTTGATTAGCAGCAAGCATGTTCCCCTGTCTAAAATGAACAAATCCGGCATATAAATTTATTAAATACAGAGTCTCATTCTTTAAATCGGTTTCCATTTGAACATCATCCAAAAAATTTTGACTTTTGTCCAACAATGTTATTGCTTTATCCGGAGAGTAAATTCGCGTATCAAATGAAAGAATAGTGGCATACAAAATATTCTGTAAAAAATTCTTTTGATCAGAATCATGTTCAATTAAATTTATTGTAGAAAGTGCATAATATTCTTTTTCCCGAGTATCTTTCTGCGAAACCCACTGCGCATAAAATTTTTTAATTTCAGGATAATTGGAGGAAAGATTTTTTTTATTTTCGGCTGTTAGAATTTTTTCAATTGACTTGATGTATGGGATATGGGATGCCCAGAAAAACTGAGCTACATTAATATTTATAAAAAAATCGTTAATTTCTTCGGGTAAATTATAGGCGTAGTGCTGTGAAATCCATTTTAAAAAATTAATATTGCTTGAATCAAATCGTACTAGATTTTGAAAGTTTGTTTTTGCAAAATTTTTAAATTTTGCATTCGCCATCTCCCGAGATAACAAATCCTTGTCATATTCAAATGACTCTATTTGCCTTACACTTGAACCCATAACTTCTTCCCTGAAGTTTAATCTGTATTTATAGAAATCCGTTCCTTAAAGGGATAATCGGAAAAAACAGGCAAATGTTTAGTAAATCCTTTAATATATATTAGGAATTTGCTCAGCCGAGATTTCCACTAATTCAGTCTAAATAAACCTCATAAACAGAAATTATGGGTGAAATATTAAAACCGTTATCGCAGACCCGTATCGGGAAAAGGTTGTAAAGGCTCTAAGCTCTTATTAACCAACGACTTAAGTCGTTGGCTAATGATAAAAACAATAACTAATTAACCGGTTTACCGGTTTTAAATTGCATAATTTAGCGAAAAACATCCAAAGTTATTTGCGTAACTTGTTATTATAATTGGAGTTATCTTTTCACCCATAATTTCTACCTCATAAAAACGAGAAGAAAGGATTTTAAGATTCAAAATGCAGGATACATAATGAAAAATAATTGGCTCAAACCTATTTTACTTCGTACACAAGTCTTACATTATTGAGTCCACTCTAAAAAGCCCCAAACGGACTAAAGTCCGTTTGGGGAAGT